>NZ_JBFUPN010000006.1:0-20957 GCF_041355315.1 Mucilaginibacter sp. RCC_168 | reverse complement strand
AACTCACTTCCCCGAGGCCACTCCCCAGTAACAGCTGTTTCTGATTTTTTTTAATACTTCCTGGTTTATGCCCGATACAGGCTGCTGGTACTTACCTTCATTGTTAAGCAAATACATCGCTCCGCTTTGATTATTATATACATAAGAACACAGATCATGTTCTTCACCATCTTCATTTTTCTTTACATCTATCTTTAAACCATCCGTTACGCGTGATTTATCCGCCGGTTCAGCGGGTGCAGATGCCCTGATCCAATTAACCGTATAAGCTATATTCTGTGACGGCACCGATACGGTATTTTGTTTAAAGCTCTTGCTGGCCTGTATTACCTGCAACAAGCATTTTACACAAGGCTCAGCCACGGTAGCAGTGCCGTAATTTTTTTGTGGATTATTGATTACGCTATCCTTTTTGCCGGCTACCTGCACCGTTGTTTTAGTGATGTCATTAGATACCGGCTTGGTTCTGACATGCTCACATGCAGTTAAGGCCATCACTATTACACAAAACCAAGTATTCAATCTTAATATCCTCATGTAAGGCAAGCTATTATTATTGTATATACAGTAATGAACGCCTTTTGTGTTAACCTGATGTAAACTATATTACCAAAATGGTAAAACCTTGCCATCTTAATTTAAACAAGTTATTTATTGCATTTAATGGACATGAACAGACCCGATTTTCTATAAAAATTTCTTAAAATTGTCTGATTTAATTTTCCCTTGCTGCTAAACATGCCTGCAGGACTTAATCATCACAACAATTTTCAAAAAACCGGGTTATACCTGGTATAATTTAACTTGAGCATACCTCTACAAGGTGTTATAAAAAGATGGCTAATAGCGATAAAGTTTCAGAATCAAAGGTTGACGTAGTTTTAATTGGCGCGGGTATCATGAGCGCTACATTGGGGGTAATGCTTAAAGAACTGCAACCCGATTTAACCATTGAAATTTTTGAACGACTTGATGTTATAGCTGCCGAAAGTTCGGCACCGATGAATAATGCTGGTACCGGCCACTCTGCTTTTTGCGAATTGAATTATACCCCTGAGCTTCCTGACGGAACCGTTGAAATAAAAAAAGCCATTAAAATTGCCGAGCAATTTGAGATATCAAAGGAATTCTGGTCATATCTTATCGACCAAAAATATATTCAATCGCCACAAAGTTTTATCCGGAAAGTACCTCACATGAGTTTTGTTTGGGGCCCCGAGAATGTAAATTATCTTAAAAAACGCCAGGAAGCATTGACCAAACATCACTTTTTTAAGGGAATGCTATATTCTGAAGACAAAGCACAACTTCAGCAATGGATTCCGTTGGTGATGGAAGGACGTGATGAAAACGAAAAGGTTTCGGCTACATTTATGGGTTTAGGTACCGACGTAAATTTTGGCAGCTTAACCAGTAGCCTGCTTAATCAGCTTAAACAAAAAAGCGGGGTCGCGCTAAGTCTTAATCATGATGTGCGAAACATTAAACGCAATAAGGATAATAATTGGCAGGTAACGGTAAAAGACAAAACAACCGGGCAAAAAAGAAAACTGACCACCAATTTTGTTTTTGTTGGTGCAGGGGGTGGCGCTTTACCCCTGCTTCAGAAATCGGGTATTGCTGAAAGCAAAGGCTTTGGTGGTTTCCCGGTAAGCGGCCAATGGCTGGTATGTAACAATCCCGACGTTGTTGCCCGCCATGAGGCTAAAGTATATGGAAAAGCATCGGTAGGATCTCCGCCAATGTCTGTACCGCACCTGGATACCCGGGTGATCAACGGTAAAAGAGAATTACTTTTTGGCCCGTACGCAGGATTTTCAACCCGTTTCTTAAAGAAAGGATCATTGCTTGATCTCTTTTGTTCTATCAAGCTAAATAACATATGGCCCCTGCTTGCCGTAGGGCGTGATAATTGGCCATTAACCAAATACCTCATCAGCCAGGTATTACAATCGCCTGCCGATCGTTTAAAAGCCTTACAGGAGTACATGCCTACAGCCAAAGCCAGCGAATGGGATCTGGATATAGCCGGTCAGCGTGTACAGGTGATTAAAAAAGATGCCAGACATGGCGGTGTACTGGAATTTGGAACCGAGGTGGTAACCTCTGCAGATGGTAGCATCTCTGCATTATTGGGTGCATCACCAGGTGCTTCAACATCGGTACCTATTATGATTCAGCTGATAGAACGCTGTTTTAAAACACACATCAAAACCGATGAGTGGCAACAAAAATTAAAAGAAATGATACCTTCATATGGGCAATCACTAGCTAATGATGAGGCACTGAGCGAAGTTACCAGAGCCAGGACGAGCCAGGTGTTAGGATTAGTGTAGATACATAAGTAACAGGCAGGCAATTTTATTAAAAAGTGGGTTTACATGGTTTACACTTTTCATGGTTTACATTATTGTATTTAATTGACAATCAAATAGTTAATATATTTTATCATCAAAAAGTGGGTTTACAGTGTAAAGCCACTCAGAGTCAGTTGAAAGGAATCCAGAGGCCCAACTTTCTACCTCAGAGTCCTCTGCAAGAGACCCCAAGGAGAATGCAAAGCGCTAAGTGAAGTTACCAGAGCCAGGACAAGTAAGATACTGGGCTTGGTGTAGATCAATCGTTTACGAGCGTAAAACTGATAGGCACATTGTAGCTAACACTCGATGGAATACCAAACATATAACAGGGTGTCCATTTTGGCATCCCTTTTACTGCATTTATAGCTTCCATATCAAGACTCGGCCAAACAGCTTTTGTTACCCTAATATTTGATATTAAGCCACTATTCTTAACAACGAAAGTCAAAACAACCCGGCCTTGCCTTCGTGATGCTCTTGCATCAGCTGGATAATGAATATTTTTTCCCAAAAAAGCGCCGAATTTATCCATCCCGCCCTTAAATTCGGGGGCTGTATAAGTTTCCTTAAACGGATACTCCTTGTTAGAATTAACAAGGCTTTTTCCTTCAATTAGTTTGCCGTTACTATATTTACAAACATATTTAACTGAATCGTTAATCTGTCCGTGCCATTGTCCTGCTTCAGTTCCGTTAATTACAGTACCTTCTGCAAATGGGGTTTTGTAATCATTATGATATTCTATCCATTTCCCATTCCCGTTTTCAGTTAAAACATTTCCCATAGAATCAAGACATGTTTTTAAACTATCCGACAATTGCTCTCTATAATTATAATCTAATTTAGCGTTACCATTTTTAGGTTGATTTTTATAAAACGTTTTTATAGTATTAAGTTTTCCATTGGGAAAATACTCCCTTATATCCCCTTTTATACTCCCCTCATAAAAGGTACCCATCATTTTTTTATGACCATTATGAAAAAACTCGATAAAAGGTCCCTCTAATTCAACTTCAAGGCTAAAGGATTTAGATTTTCCTGTAAATTTCAACTTTCCGTCTAAATAATAATCATTTATTCTATAAAGACTATCTTCCGTAAAATCGGGTGAAATTAATAGTCTTATAAATGTGGCCTCCTCTTTTTTATCAACCGAAATCCCTTTATCAAAATGCTTAATATCATAAATTTCAGATACATTCTTCATATAATAAAAAGATGTATCAACCTGTGCGCTCGCCTTTTCAGAACAAAATATGAATGTGATAACAAAAAGATAGAAAAAATTGCGCATGGTTCCGGTTATCATATTAAAAACGAAATATACAAAAAGGAGCCATCAGATTAAAGAGCCAATTCTATTGAAATCCTCCGGCAGCCATGCCGCTATTCACTGCGGTTTCTTTAACCTTGAATTCCGCTGATTGGCCCAGCAATGTGGTTTTGATCAGGAATGGTATCCTGATACCGCCATTGATACCTTCATAGTCACCAAATTCGGTTACCGAGTTTACGGAGCCTTCTATTACTTGCTTTATTTTGAGACCGGTTTTCTGATTATAAAAATTCCGTATCTGCGTCCCTTCGGCAAGATTTATATCAATTTCATAGGCCAGATCGCCATTAACAATCTTCAGGGTTGAGTCAAGTTGCATAGCGTATCCCCCTTTTTCATAATCGAGCTCGGGGAAAGGCTTGCTTTTGGCCTTTATCACTTTTTTACCGGCATCATCCAAGGGAACATCACGGTTTAACTGCTGTACACTGATGCGCTCGCCATTTACCAAAACATGGGTCACAATTAAATTATTGTATGATGGCACGGTTATTTGCTGAAAAAACATATCGGGTGATCTATATCGGCTTACCATCTGTACTTCAGAACCTTGAACTGTACCTGTTGATGATATTTGCAGATCTTTAATATTTTTCAGTTTCTCGGCGCCGCCTATAGCATCAATATAGGTTTTTATAACACTGGCAGCTGTAGTACCAGCAGGTACTGGCAATCCACTGAATGAATTATTTTCCGGATTGATGTCGGGCAAAAGATGATCCGGATCAACAATAGCCGAGACGATTTTCGAGGTCGATTTATAATGAAATGTCCAAAGCCCCCCACGCTGCCATATTTCAACAGGGAGCTTTACGGTAGCGGTTTTACCATTTTCTTCCTTGATCTGGATAGTTACCGGCAAGGCCATCTCCTCCAGGTTCTCCAGCGTAATTAACGAACCTTTGGAGGCATCACCATCAGGGTAAGTGATATCTCTTATGCCCTGGTCAAGTTTCCAGGTGGTGAAAAACCATTCATTCCAAAACCAGCTAAGATCCTCTCCCGCGGCATTATCCATGGTATGGAAAAAATCCCAGGGCGTAGGGTGTTTAAATGCCCAGCGTTTGATATAAGTTTTGAATGCATAATCAAAGCGTTGTTCGCCTAAAATCTGTTCACGCAATATGGCAAGCCCAAGCGCCGGTTTTTCATAAGCGGCTGCACCCAAATAATCGGCCTGAATCACATCTGGTATCGTCATGATTGGCTCAGCTTCAGGAGCAAACAGTTGCAATGCTGCCTTTTGCTGATCAGGCTTTACATAGAACTCTCCATTGTTAAATACCTTGGTATCTACATTATTTAAAAATGTATTAAAACCTTCGTCCATCCAGGCATATTTACGTTCATTCGATCCTACGATCATCGGGAACCAGTTGTGTCCAAACTCATGATTGGTTACCTCCCACAGGTCACCTGCCTTACTTTCTGATCCGCAAAAAACAATACCAGGGTATTCCATGCCACCAACAGTACCTGCCACATTGGTAGCTACGGGATAAGTATATTCAAACCATTGGTTGGAATATAGTTCAATAGCACCTTTTACATATTCTGTAGAGCGGCTCCAGGATTGCTTGCCTTTACTCTCAACCGGGTAAACTGATTGTGCAAGGGCCTTCTTTCCACTGGGCAGGTTAATGCGTGCCGCATCCCATATAAATGCTTTTGAAGCAGCCCAGGCTACATCGCGTGCATTTTTACATAAAAAGTGCCAGGTAAGGGTTGGTTTTTTTGGATAGTCATCTTTTCGCAAAACATCTATGGAATCTTTGATCATCACTGTTTTATCACTCTTCCGGGCTTCAGCCAAACGTTTTAGGGTGGTTGGGGAATACACCTCATTAGGATTAAGCAACTCGCCCGACCCCGCCACTACCAGGCTGGCCGGTGCAGTTATGGTATAGTCAAAATTTCCATATTCCAGGTAAAACTCCCCGGCTCCAAGGTATGGCAGGGTATTCCATCCAGTTACATCATCATAAACCTCCATACGGGGATACCACTGTGCAACTTCGTATATCCAACCATTTTTAGTAAGCAGGCGCCCCATCCGGTCGGTTCCATATTGAGGGATATCAAAGCCATACTCTATTCTGATCTGTAGCTTGCTCCCATCGGCGCGTAAAGAATCTTTCAACTTTATTTGCATACGGGTATCGGTCACAATGTAGTCTGCTTTTTCGGTTTTGCCGTTCTTAGTAACGAATATGGCTTTTATCTCATCACCTTTGGTATAGGAACGATTGTTAAACCGGCCTCCTGTTATCGGGCTGGTCGCTTCGGCCCTCGAATCTTCCCGGTAAATATTTTGCTCCACCTGTAGCCACAAAAACCCCAGCGCATCGGGGCTGTTATTGGTATAAGTAATCAGGGCAGTGCCGTCAATCCGGTGTTTAAGGGTATCTAAAACAACATTCAACTTATAATCGGCCCTATTTTGCCAGTATTTTGAACCGGGAGCGCCTCCGGCATTCCTAAACATATTACCTTTTTCGGGATAGAAATCAGGATTGAATACTTTATGCTGATCATATTTTACACCGGGCTGATCGGTATTTTGGGCGTAACCTTTGAAGGCTATGGCGCATAGTAGTATACAAAGCGTTAGGTTATAAGGCTTCATGTAGGTGATTTATCATTTATGAACGCCAATATATCAAAATTATGATGATGCTGTTATGACAATTGAGCTGTTATAACATATTTTAACATATTATTACTGTTACATATAGGTCGCAACTTGCTTTTGGTTTCATAAGCTCTCTAAAAAACAGTGTGCAAACCATTATCTATTTTTTATATTTTTGCGGATGATTGTGAGCATGCAAAACCGCTGCCCGAATCACATTCCTAATAAATGGATATATCAGTAGTAGTACCACTTTATGATGAAATAGAATCGCTGCCCGAGTTAACCTCATGGATAAGCCGGGTAATGGACGAAAACCGTTTTACTTACGAGATTATCTTAATTGATGATGGCAGTAAAGACGGTTCATGGGAAATGATCAGAAAGCTGCAGCTGAACAACCCTTTTATCAAAGGCATTAAGTTCAGGCGTAATTATGGCAAGTCGGCAGCATTGAATACGGGTTTTGAGGCAGCCAACGGCAATGTTATCATCACCATGGATGCCGATCTGCAGGATAGCCCTGACGAGATCCCGGAGCTATACCGCCGCATTACTGAAGAAAATTACGACCTGATATCTGGATGGAAAGCTAAACGATATGATCCATTGAGCAAAACCATACCTACTAAGCTATTTAATGCGGCAACCAGAAAAATGAGCGGCATAAACAACCTGCATGATTTTAATTGTGGTTTAAAAGCTTACCGTAAGGCTGTTGTTAAAAACATTGAGGTTTATGGCGAAATGCATCGTTACATACCTGTACTGGCCAAGTGGGCCGGCTTTACCAGAATTGGCGAACAGGTTGTTGAACATCGCGCGCGCAAATACGGTAAAACAAAATTTGGCATGAGCCGCTTTGTAAATGGTTTTCTTGATCTGCTCTCGATATTTTTTGTAGGTAAGTTTGGTAAACGCCCCATGCACTTTTTTGGCACCATGGGCACACTGAGCTTTTTTGCCGGTTTAATAATCGCCATATGGCTCATCAGCGAAAAACTATATAATCTGGCTCATAACATAACTGTACGCCAACCAACCGATAATCCCTGGTTTTATATAGCCATAGTGGCTATCATTTTAGGTTCGCAATTATTTTTAACAGGCTTTGTTGCTGAACTTGTTTCAAGAAGCTCAAACGAACGCAATAATTACCAAATAGAAGAGATTATTTAGATGTGCAGATTTCAGATGTGCAAATATGCAGATGTTTAACTTTTAAGACAGCTCATTAACAATTATTATACTAACAATTATTTTTATCTGCACATCTAAAATCTGCACATTTGCAGATCCGATCTTTCACATCTAAAAAAATGTTTTTTTCCATCATCATTCCTTTATATAACCGCCCGCAGGAAATTAAAGAACTGCTGGAAACCCTTGTATTGCAAACATACAAGGCCTTTGAGGTTTTGGTAATTGAGGATGGTTCTGTAAATGATGCTGAAGCAATTGTAAACAGTTTTATTGGTAAACTGGAGCTGCGTTATTTTAAAAAGCCTAATGAAGGACAAGGTTTTACCCGCAATTTTGGTTTTGAACGTGCCAAAGGCGATTATTTTATCATTTTTGATTCCGATTGCCTCATCCCGCCCAACTATCTTGAAATTGTAAATCAATCACTCAGCACCAACTATCTTGACGCCTATGGTGGCCCCGATGGCGCCCACAGCTCATTTACACCTACGCAAAAGGCCATCAGCTATTCCATGACTTCCCCTTTTACTACCGGTGGCATACGCGGTAATAAAAAAGCTATCGGCCAATTTCACCCGCGTAGTTTTAATATGGGTATATCGCGCCAGGTATGGGAAAAAGCAGGTGGATTTATCATTACCCGTTTGGGTGAAGATATTGAATACAGCATCCGCATTCATTCGCTGGGTTTTAAAATAGGACTGATACCCGATGCTATAGTTTACCATAAACGACGTACTAACTTTTCACAGTTTTATAAGCAGCTTCACTTTTTTGGAAGGGCGCGTATCAACATCTATAAGTTTTTTCCAAAAGAGTTAAAGGCAGTACATTTTTTTCCGGCCGTATTTGCCATCGGTGTCACACTAACCCTCATTTTTAACCTGTTAGGCTGGCAAATAGCTATATTGGCTAACATTATATTAGCCGTTTACATTTTGTTAATATTTTTTCATGCCTGGTGGAAAAATAAATCAGTAAAAATTGCATTTTTGAGCATTATAGCCGCCTTCACCCAACTTATCGCCTACGGGTTTGGATTTATGCAGGATTTTTGGAAGCGTGTAATTTTTAACAGATCATAAGAACTTATGTACCACCCATTTTCTGTTGCAGAAACCATTAAAACTGCATGGAATGTATTAAAGAAAAATTTTGCCACAATTACAGTATACTCGGTAATTGCCTTCGCTATTGTTTTTATTTCCGGGTTTCTGGTGTTTTACTTTGATGATGATGCTGTAGTTAGTTCTGTTGGCTTTATTGTTTTATTGGTCGAGATCACATTTATTTTTTTAGCATTTATAAAGCTGGGGTTCAAACTCATGGACAAAGCTTATTATGATTTTGATTTTAGCGAGATCATCCCTAAGTTCAGAATGCTTGTCAGCTATTTAACTTTATTGGTATTGGTAAGTACGCTCGCGGTTCTGGTTACCCATCTGATTGAATATATCAATGTGCTTAACGTAAAAAACTTTCTGAACTTTATTCTCGGCTTAGTTGTACAGTTCTTCTTCTTGTTCTATTTCCCAATATGCACCTGCTTTATTGTAGACGACGCATCTGGCCCTCTTGAATCCTTAGCCCAAAGTTTCCATCTAATCAGAGGGAATTTTTTTAAATATTTCTTAATATTTTTAGTGATAGAAGCGCTTATGATACTGGGGGCTATAACTGTTGTAGGGTTAATTCTTGTTATTCCATTTGTAAATATCATACTTATAGTAGCTTACCGTAAACTGGTTTACAGTCACCTCGATGTGGACGATGATATTGCCGAAACTAATTAGCATATGGGACTAAAATCTGCACTAAGCAAAGTATTTGCCGCCGCAGTAAACCGGCAGCTAAACAAGCTACGCAAAAATGCTATAAAGCTGCAGCAAAACACCTTTTCTGACCTGATAGATGCGGCCAAAGACACCGCTTTTGGTCGTGAGTACCGCTTTGCGGAGATCAATAATTACAACGATTTTAAAAGGAACGTACCCATACATGATTATGAGGATCTTCGCCCGTACATTGATCGTGTTGTCAGTGGCGAAGAGAATGTTTTGTGGCCCGGAAAACCAGCTTACCTGGCCAAAACATCGGGTACTACATCAGGTGTAAAGTACATTCCTATATCAAAAGAAAGCATGCCCGAGCATATCAAAGCAGCTCGTAACGCGTTGCTTAGCTATATCCATGAAACAGGTAATGCTGACTTTGTAGATGGCAAGATGATCTTTTTACAGGGCAGTCCTATTCTTACCGTGAAAGCGGGTATAGCCACCGGCAGGCTTTCGGGCATTGTAGCCCATCATGTACCTGCCTACCTGCAAAAAAACAGGCTCCCCAGCTACAAAACCAATTGTATTGAAGACTGGGAGCAAAAGGTTGATGCCATTGTGGAGGAAACCTTTAACCAGGATATGCGCCTAATATCAGGTATCCCGCCCTGGTGCCAGATGTATTTTGACAGGCTCTCGGCCAAAGCCGGTGGTAAAAAGGTAAAAGATATATTCCCTAATTTTAAACTGTATGTGCATGGCGGCGTAAATTTTGAACCATATCGCACCCGCATGGAAGAAAGCATCGGCGCAAAAATAGATGCTATTGAAACCTATCCCGCATCCGAAGGTTTCATCGCTTTTCAGGATTCGCAAAAAGAAAAAGGCCTGCTGCTGTTGGTCGACTCCGGCATATTTTATGAGTTTATCCCTTCAGAAGAGTATTTTAACGAAAACCCCACCCGTATTAATCTCAAGGATATTGAATTGGATAAAAATTATGCCCTTATCATGAATACCAGCGCGGGTTTATGGGGCTATAGTTTGGGCGATACCATTAAGTTTGTATCAAAAGATCCATACAGGATAATGGTAACCGGTCGCATCAAACATTATATATCGGCTTTTGGCGAACATGTGATAGGCGAAGAAGTAGAACAAGCACTTATGAGCGTGGCGCAACAGGAAGGTATTGATGTGGTAGAATTCACCGTAGCTCCACAGGTAAATCCGCCTGCAGGACAGTTGCCCTACCATGAATGGTTTATTGAATTTGGCTCTGCCCCGGCTGATTTAAACGCTTTTGCGCTGAAAGTAGATAAAGCCTTGCAAAAGAAAAATATTTACTATTTTGACCTCATTGAGGGTAACATTTTGCAACCCTTGATCATCCAAGGCCTGCAAAAGGACGCGTTCATTAATTATATGCGTTCGCAGGGGAAACTTGGAGGACAAAATAAAGTACCGCGATTAGCCAACGACAGGAAGATTGCCGACTTATTGAAAGAATACGTTATATAATAGTAAATTTGGCCTTGTTTGGATAAACAGTTTAATAAAGCAACCGTTCGTCTGAATAATAATTGAAACAGATACATCATTGACTAATCATATAAAAAACATTGCCATTCTTGGCTCCACAGGTAGTATAGGCACGCAAACGCTGGAGGTGGTCAGGAACAATAGCGGCTTGTTCAGGGCATTTTTACTTACGGCTCACTCCAATGCCGGTCTGTTGATCAGTCAGGCTATTGAATTTAAGCCGGAATACGCTATCATATGTGACCAAAGTAAATATCAGGAAGTTAAAACTGCCCTGGCACATTTATCGGTTAAAGTATTGGCAGGTCATCAGGCCATTGTAGATACCGTAACCCATCCGGATATTGCTATAGTATTAACCGCTATGGTTGGCTTTGCAGGTCTTGAACCTACCATTGCCGCTATCAAAGCAAATAAGGATATTGCACTGGCCAATAAAGAAACATTGGTAGTTGCAGGCGAACTGATAACCGGATTGGCCAAACACCACAACGTAAAAATTTTACCTGTCGATTCGGAACATTCGGCCATATTTCAATGCCTTGCCGGCGAAGAGCATAACCCGGTCGAGAAATTGATCCTTACTGCTTCAGGCGGGCCCTTCCGCGGGCGCGATCTTGATTTTTTAGCCAATGTAACCTCACAGGATGCACTTAAGCATCCCAACTGGGTAATGGGTGCCAAGATCACCATTGATTCAGCCTCGTTGATGAATAAGGGCTTAGAAGTGATAGAAGCCCGGTGGCTGTTTGACGTGGAGGCCGATCAGATCGATGTGATCATTCATCCCCAGTCAATCATCCACTCTATGGTGCAGTTTAAAGATGGTTCCATCAAGGCCCAAATGGGTTTGCCTGATATGAAACTGCCTATCCAGTACGCCTTAACCTATCCAAACAGGGTAACAAACGATTTTAAACGGTTTAACTTTACGGATTACCCTACCCTCACATTTGAAAAACCGGATCTGGATACTTTTCGTAATCTTAGTTTAGCCTATACAGCCTTAAAACAAGGCGGCAACATGCCATGCATTATCAATGCGGCAAATGAGGTAGTTGTTGCCAGCTTTTTAGGTCAGTCTGTCAGCTTTTTGGCCATGAGCACAATTATTGAAGCGTGTATGCAGAAGATAAATTTCATAAAGCAGCCAACCTTAACCGACTATTTGAATACTGATAAAGAAACACGCATCTTTGCGCAAAATTTAATAGAAAAAACGCCGGTAAAGGCAATACAATTTTAATATACATAAAAGTAGATAATGAGTATAGTGATCATGGTGGGCCAGCTGATACTGGGCCTTTCAATTTTAATAATCCTGCATGAGCTGGGACATTTTTTAGCGGCACGTGCTTTTGGCATCAGGGTCGAGAAATTTTACCTGTTTTTTGATGCCTGGAACATAAGTCTTTTTAAATTTACCTATAAAGGCGTTGAATACGGCATTGGCTGGTTACCCCTCGGTGGCTATGTTAAAATTGCCGGTATGATAGATGAATCAATGGATACCGACCAGCTTGCTGGCCCGCCCCAGCCCTGGGAATTCCGTTCAAAACCAGCCTGGCAACGCTTAATTGTGATGCTTGGCGGTGTTACCGTAAACATTATACTGGGTATACTGATATTTTGGATATTGACCATACGTTTTGGCGATAGTTATATTCCTAACTCAAGCGCCAAATACGGCATTGTACCCGGCGAGATCGGTAAAAAAATAGGTCTTGTAGCCGGCGACAAAATTGTAAAGATCAACGGTAAAGCCGTGGAACGCTTTGACGACCTGACCAGCCCAAAAGTACTACTTGAAAACACCGTTTTTACTATACAACGCGGAACTGAAACAGTTAGTGTTACTATACCACGTACCATACTAAACGATCTGTCTGACCACGGTATTGAAGAATTTATAAGCAGAATTCCCCGCAGCAAATTTATAGTTGACTCCATTGTACCAAAAAGCAATGCGCAAAAAGCGGGTTTGGCTAAAGGTGACAGCATTGTGGCCATCAACAATCAGCCTATTGCATTTTATGATGAGTTGAAAGCCGAACTGGCAAAAGATAAAGGCAAAGCGGTGGATCTGGGTGTAAAACGTAACAACCAGGTTATCACTTTAAAAGCACAGGTAACCCCAGAGGGTACTCTTGGCTTTGCACAGTCAAAAAACGATCTGCCTAAGGTAAAAACCATTTACTATGGTTTCTTTGGCTCATTGCCGATTGGGGCTTCAAGGGCCTGGGCAACTTTTACCGACAATGCCAAAGGACTGGGTAAAATTTTTAAAGGCGATGTTAAGTTCAGCAAGGCTGTAAGCGGCCCGGTTGCTATTGCTAACCTGTTTGGCAGCCATGTTGACTGGGTGCATTTCTGGAGCCTCGTAGGCTTTTTATCCATGGTGCTGGCCCTGATGAACCTTTTGCCAATTCCGGCACTTGATGGTGGCCATGCCCTATTCCTCATTATCGAGATGATCAAAGGTAAACCACTGAGTGATAAATTCCTTGAACGCGCCCAAATTGTCGGTTTTGTAATATTGGTTACCCTGATGGTTTTTGTTTTTGGTAACGATATTGTAAAACAGGTAATGAAAAAGTAAGTTTCATAAACATCGATATATAGCCCCTGGACCTACTCCAGGGGCTTTTTTGTTATCATAGCCTGCCCCTTTGCATTATTTGGTAAACCATCCTTTACGCTAACTTTACTTTACGCGGATTTTTATAAGCTTTAAAAGCGTACCTTTGCGGAATTATTTTCCTGAAAAGCGCTTAGCTCCATTTGCTTAACTCTTCAACGACAATAAATTACATAGAAATCAATAGAATGAAAAAAATTGTCGACTATCGCAAGCTTTTGGGTGTAAATGAAGCCGCTGAACTACAGGAACTTAAAACAACATACCGTAGCCTGATGAAGGCATGGCATCCGGATAAATTTCAGGATAACCCGGAAAGCAAGCTGGAAGCCGAAGAAAAAAGCAAGACCATTATTGAAGCCTACCACTTTTTGGTAAGCATAGCCCCAGAAACCCGCGAGCAATCATTTGCCGAATACACCATAACCACAACTACCTCAAGCATAGCCGATTTTGAATACAAATCGCAGGTATTGAAGATCAGTTTTATGGATGGAAATACTTACGAGTATTTTGATGTGCCCAAAGCAGTTTATATCAAGCTGATCAACGCCGACTCACCCGGCCGTTTTGCCCGCCGGCATATCTATAATGATTATGTTTATCGCAGCATCAGCAGATTGGTAGCAACGGCTTAGTTTTTTAACAAAAACTTTTTAAAGCATTTATTTTAACAATTTTTATTCAAAAAGAGGATAAAAACGAGGCAGAAACTGTCGGAAATTGCTTCAAAACCATCGATTTTAACACTTTTTAACAAATTTCAGCACGGTTTTGAAAGTTTAAAAAGTTTTACTCTACTGGTCTGTAAATTACTACATATCAAACGGTCGGTTTTGGTTACCTTTTTTGCTTAACGCAACAGCCCGGTTTCTCTGGTAAGAAAACCGGGCTGTTGCTTTTTATAAATGTACGAAAAAAACCTGCAGTCAACAACTGTGATAGTCTTAAACAGTAGGTTCAATATTATCCCCATCGTTATCGGATATCATAACCGGGGGGCGATCCTTTTTAAAGATGGCCGCACCAATGAGCGCTATAATAGCTCCCATTACTGCTGCTGAGATCAGTGCGCTGATAGTAATACCTGCCGGACTAAGTAGTTTTTTGGTAAAGGACATTGCCTGGTCTACCTGCTCTTGCGAGAGGCCCTTCGACGCCATTTTAGCCTCGGTAGAGGCTATTATTTTGTCTAACATTTCAGGGCTCAATACCGCGAAGTACAGGTAAGTAAATACAGCCAGTACAATACCTGATAGTATGGCAAACAAAAATCCTGCTTTAAATCCTTCGCCAAAAGTTAAATAACCGCTATTAACGTCCCTGTATTCCTTTTGTGTTAGGAACATAAAGCCTATAAACAGTAACGTACTTAACCATTTAATAGGTGAATCGGGATCCACATTCATAAATTGGATAATATAAGTAACTACGATAGAGGCTATTACATATATCGCTCCCCATTTAATAATTACCGGCATTGGACTTGCTTTTTGTATTTCCATGATATTGTATTGGTTTATGATTTATTAAAAGTAATTATTATTCCTACCTATTCAAAAAATCAGCAGTAGAATATATTAGGAAGGGCGGTGATCATTTTGGAAGTAGGATGTTCGATTTCGGATTTGTAACCTTCGAATCTGACAGTGATAGGTATTAAAATAAAAGCGGCTTCCTTTTTAAAGAAAGCCGCTTAACAGTAATTTGTGTTATCGTCTATCCTTGTTCGATATTAATGGCCATGATGGGCTCTTCGTTAAAAATATCCTTTAATCGGGCTTTCCATGCCTCCGCTTCAAGTGCAAGTTTCTCCGTTGATTGTTTTTCCGTTCCATAAATTACATGAGGTTGCAGAACAGAAAAACCGGTGAATTCCAAAATGCCTCTTTGCAAAGGGTGCAGTATCGTTTCAAGAGTTCCGTACCGCTCTTTGATGTAGTTGGCTTCCGGTCCGCCTGTAGTAAGGGAAAGTAATGCTCTTTTGCCGCGAAAAATACCATTCTCATAAATGCGCCCGTTTTTATAAAACCGCCCCATGGTAAACACACGGTCTACCCAACCTTTTAAAATAGCGGGGACACTGAACCACCACAACGGGAATTGCCAGATCATCAGGTCGCACCATTCTACTTTTTGTTGTTCATCTTCAATAAAATCCGCGAAACCATTCATCTGGCTTGCGTATACTTCTTCTGCTTGTTGTTTAAAGAAGGTCGGGTTATTTACCGTAGTAAAGTTGGTTCTATCCGAAACGGGATTAAACCGCATAGCATACAGATCGGATACTTTTACTTCATGCCCCGCATTTGTAAGTGCATTTACCGCGCTGCTGAACATGGTGCCATTCATACTTTGTGGCTCGGGATGGGCATATACAATAAGAATTTTCATAATAACGATATGGGTGTTTTTGATAAATCGAAGCAAAATTATTGCTTAATCAGTAAATTTGCGGATGTGCAGCTAATTGTATGAGGCACACAAAATTGTAAGTGATGAGCACAAGAAAAATTACATCTACCAACTCCATCAACCGGGAAAAACTTATTGACTTTTGCGGAATGATGTACGCTGTTGACCTGCTGGGCGGGAGGTGGAAATTGATAATCCTATATAAACTGGGGAAAGGGCCGCTCCGTTTCAGCGAACTGAAAAGAATTATTCCCGGTATTACAGATCGTATGCTGACACTGCACCTGAAAGAGCTGGAGCAAAACGACCTCATTAACCGGACTGTTTATGCAGAAGTGCCCCCACGGGTTGATTACCGCCTCAGCAGCAGCGCCGAATTATTGATACCTGTTTGGCAGCAGTTGGAACAATGGGGCCTTACGCACAAGCAAAACCAGGCAGAAAAGAAAAAATTATAACCGCCAGGCAGACGCAAAATCCGCTGTGCATGGATGGTATGGTGGCAGCACAGCCTTAAGCTAAATATTTTCACTATATTCAGTAATAATAAGATATATTATTATTTATCCGAAGAAATCTTAGTACTCCTGGGCTTCGGTCTTTCATTTATTGAATATAGAACATAAACATGGAACAAAATAGAAATGAGCGCCCACCGATCCCTCTCCACGTTGCAAGAGTATTAAGACAAGAGTCTGGTTTCGGGTGTGCAAAATGCGGATTCCCGGTTTTTGAATATCATCATATCATAGAATGGCATGTCGACCAGCACTATTGACCAGAAGATATGGTTATCTTCTGCCCAACATGTCACGGTGAGGCTAAATATATGACTGAGCAACAACAAAGAAAATATAAAACCAATCCGCATAATATAAGGGATGGCTTAATATCTGGGCATTTTAAATTTCTTACCGAGCAACCAGTCATGCTTATTGGAAACTCAGAATTTATAAATTCTGGGACAATTTTATTTATGGATAACGATCCGATATTAAGCTTATATATTGACGCAAATCGGAATCTTGAATTTTCCTTAAAAGTTTACGATGAGAATGATGCGCTCCTCATGATAATTGAAAAAAATGTGTGGATTTATGGAAATCCTAAGATTTGGGATTTTAAATTTAAATATAATAAGCTATCTATTCTCAATAAGTCCAGAGATATTGCCATGGTAATTGATGGGTCAAACAAATATCTATCCATTAAAGGATCGCTCTATAAAAACAATGCAAGGTTAGAAGTGGAATCGTTTACAATGTATCATGAAGACAAATCGCCAAGTCAAGTTATAAGTGGTCTTTGCTTTGTCGGCGCAGCGATGTATTATACGAGTTCTGATGGCAACTTAAATATCAATAAAACACAGGAAGCATTGTCACGGGTAATTAGTGCGCCAGACAGAGAAGATCGAATAAAGAAAGGAATTGAAGTCTATAATACTTTATAGAAAGTAGTGATGGTTTGAACTAGCTTTTTAAAGTTTTAACATGTCTTTATTCTAGTGATTACATGAAACAAAATAAGTATAGAACAACATTATGAGCTGACAGTATTTTCCTGCGCTGTTCGAAGTCTCCCGACTTCGAACCACTATGCCTGTAGTTTTTAACTACACACCGCTTTAGGTAGTCTGAAGACTACCTGCATAATCATCTGAAGTCAGAGACTTCAGACAGCGGGCTCCGTTAGGAGCTACCTGTTTGTAGAAATACAAGACAAAATATCTTTTTGCTCCGTAGGTGCAACCCTAAATGAACAGGTAAATTGTATAAGGGTAGCCTCTACGAGCAATGTTATTAAGTTAAGGATACTCCGTAGGAGTAAAAGCTTTGTAGAAAGCAAAAATAAGTATTCAGCATGCCGTAGGTATGCAACCTGAGTGCAGTACCTACGGCACTGAATTGGAAATTGCCTTTTTTCTACAAAGCTTTAACCCCTCTGGGGTTTGCAAAATTCCTTAACTTAATGACATTGCTCTATGAGGTATAAATGTGTATAATGAATTGCCTACAAACAGGTAGCTCCTAACGGAGCAAGCTTGTTTTAGATACTTTATAAAGTATAATGTCGCAATTTATTCTTCGAACACTTGTGATGATAACACCGACCATAGGCAAAATTGAGCCACACATCACCGCACCACTATTTGCATTTGTTTTATATGAGCTTTATCATTTAATGCTTAATATTGACACCATATGTACACCCCACTATTAGCACTACATTCATTAACCAGGTGGCTTATATTAATTAGCTTACTTTTTACCATTTACCGGGCATACAGGGGTTGGTTGCTCAATAAACCTTTTTCTAAGCTCGATAACACAGTTAGATATGTAACTGTAACCATAGCACATATTCAACTGATCTTTGGACTTTGGTTATATTTTATCAGCCCTATCGTTCATTATTTCCTTCATCATTTCCATACAGCTGTTCATGAAAGGCAGATCCGTTTTTTTGGGATGGAACATATTACGGTAATGCTGATCAGTATCGTTTTAATTACCATTGGCTCAGCTAAAGCAAAAAGAAAAGCCACTGATAAAGAAAAATTCAGAACAATAGCCATCTGGTTTAGCATCGCTTTGTTACTTATTTTATCGTCTATCCCCTGGGCCTTTTCACCGCTTATAAGCAGGCCTTATTTTAGACCCTTTTAGTAATTGATTACCAATATAAGTTTCAGCCTGCAGTTGATGTTATCATCATAGGCTTTCAAAAGAGGTTATATCTCCATTTAATTTCCCCTCTTGAGAGAGTAATGGCACATCATTAGACATTTCAAAAAAGGGTGTCATGCTGAGCCCGTCGAAGCATGGTGGGCAGGCCTCTGCGCTCGCCCCTTCGACGGAGCTCAGGGTGACAGCCCCTTTTTTAATATTATTTGTCCGTTATGTCTATTCACGGCCATTACTCTTTCAAGAGAGGAACCACACTCCCCTCCGCTCTTTTTTAATCTTCCGAACACCCGCGATAATAACACCTATCACAGGTCAAGATAAAAATCAAATACTGAGCCACACAGACAAGTAAATTGAGCCGTGTGAGACATCTGTCCTTACATATAAGGATGATATTTGTATTGTTAACTTATAAAAAAAACAGCAATGTCAAACATAACAAAAATAGCACTCGGCAAAAATGGCCCGCTTGTTTCTAAACTCGGATTGGGCTGTATGCGCATGTCGCCTGTTTGGGGAAACCAGGTGAATAACGAAAGTGAAAGTATCGCCACCATTCAGTCGGCTTTAGACAGCGGCATTAATTTCCTGAATACCGGCGATTTTTACGGTGCGGGTCACAACGAACTATTGGTGGGTAAAGCCATTAAAGGCAGACGGGACGACGCTTTCATCAGCGTTAAGTTTGGTGCTATCTTTTATGGCAATCAGTGGCTTGGATTGGACTTACGCCCCATAGCTATCAAAAACTTTATCAATTATTCTTTAGTACGCCTGGGGATTGATACCATCGACCTTTACCAGCCATGCAGACTTGATAATAGCGTTCCGGTTGAGGATGTGATAGGAACCGTTGCCGATCTGATCAAAGAAGGCAAGGTACGTTATCTTGGCGTTTCTGAAATCACTGCCGATCAACTGCGCAAAGCTCACAGCATACACCCGGTGACTGCATTGGAAATAGGCTATTCATTGGCCGACCGACAGATAGAAAGCGACCTGCTCCCTGCTGCGAAAGAATTGGGTATAGGGGTAGTGGCCTTTGCCAATACGGCCGAAGGGTTACTTACGGGTGAGATGAAGGCCCCATTGGCTGCTGATGATTACCATAATCACTTCTCGCGTTTTCAGGGAGATAACCTGATAAAGAACCTGGAGAAGGTTGAGGTGTTAAAACAAATGGCAGCAGAAAAGAGATATACGCCAACACAACTGGCAATAGCCTGGGTGAATGCCCAGGGAGATCATATGATGCCATTGGTGAGCATGAGCCGGAGATCAAGGTTACCGGAAAACATACAAGCTATGGAGATAGTTTTTACTCCGGAAGAAATGAATGCCCTTAATGATCATTTTTCTCCAGGCTCGATACTTGGAGGCACATACCTACAGCGTTAGCCGGGTGGGGCTATATATAAGCCCCGCCCATTTTATATCTTTACGTAATGATAAATCCGACTGAAATAATTCCGGGAGTTATATTTTATTCGTATCACGCTTCTGTGCGAAAGGATAAAGTAGCATTTTTAGAACATAATACCCTGGTATTGCAGGTTTCGGGCCGTTTTACATTGGAAACAGCCAGCGAAAAGCTTTCGATGGAGCAAGGTGAAATGTTGCTCATTCGAAGAAATCAATTGGGCGAACTCACTAAAACTCCCTTAAATGGTGAGGATTACCAAACTATAGTCATTTGTTTGAAAGAACCCCTCCTCAGACAGATCGCGCTGGAAGAGCAAATAGAACAGGGAAAAAAATATACAGGCGCCCCAAACATTCTTATCCCGGGAAACGATTTTCTTAAAGCTTTTTTTCAATCGGTAATTCCCTATGTGCGTCATTCAGAAGAAAAGATAACCCATGCGGTAGGCATGCTTAAGGTAAAAGAAGCTGTGCTGTTGCTTTTGAATATCATGCCCGAGCTCAAAGATTTCCTGTTCGATTTTTCCGAACCCTATAAGATCGATATTGAAAAATTCATGCTCAACAATTTTCATTTCAATATACCTATTGAAAAATTCGCGCAGCTTACAGGCAGAAGCCTCGCGGGTTTCAAGCGTGACTTTCAAAAAACATTCGGCATGGCACCACGACATTGGCTACAGGAAAAACGCCTGTCGGAAGCCCGGTATCTGATAGAAACAAAGAATAAAAAACCATCTGCGATCTATCTTGATTTAGGATTCGAAACCCTTTCTCATTTCTCTCATTCGTTTAAGAAAAAGTTTGGCAGGACACCTACCGAGGGGGCTGTGATAACACCATAAGTGTTCGGAAGAATAAATTGCGACATTACATTTTATAAAGTATCTGAAACAAGCTTGCTCCGTTAGGAGCTACCTGTTTATAGCACCGCATCCCCCTCT
>NZ_JBFUPN010000069.1:0-874 GCF_041355315.1 Mucilaginibacter sp. RCC_168 | reverse complement strand
TAACGGCTGCTTTCTTCTCCGCCTAACAATACCACCGCCTTTTCTACGCCCGCGTAGTTCCCCAGTACGCGCTCGATTTCGCCAAGCTCGATCCGGTAACCACGGAGCTTTACCTGGCTGTCCAAACGGCCCCTGAACTCTATTTCACCTGCCGCGTTCCAGCATGCAATGTCGCCTGTCAGATAAAGCCGGCCTTCCCCAAAAGGGTTCGCTATAAAACGGCTCAATGTAAGTTCCGGCTGACCCAGATAACCTCGGGCTACTCCGGCCCCACCTACACATAATTCACCCGGTACACCTACTGGACATAGCTGATATCCTTTATCCAAAATATAAACTTCCCGATTGTTCAGCGGCCACCCGATAGGGACAGATGCGCTTTCATCATCTATCTCGTCAATAACATAATAAGTCGAAAGTACCGAGTTCTCTGTCGGACCGTATAAGTTTACCAGGGAATCAGTATTCTTTCTATACTGTAAGGCTATCCGTAGATGGGATACGGAGGCTTGCTCGCCACCGAAATATATTTTGTCAAAACAGGATAAATATTCCGCACTTAACTCTATAAAATTATTAAACAGTGCAGTGGTGATAAACATGATGTTTATATCCTTATCCCTGATATAACTTGTCAGTGCCCCATTAGACAAAAGCATCTCTTTACTGATCAGATAAAGCCCGGCTCCATTCAGGATTGCACTGAAAATATCAAATACAGATCCGTCAAAAGCATAATTGGACAACTGCAGAAACTTATCCTCGGGTTTTACCGTGATAAAACCAGGGCCTCTTACCAGGCTGACCACATTCCGGTGCTCTACCATCACTCCTTTCGGGTGGCCCGTCGAACCTGACGTATAGATCACATAGG
>NZ_JBFUPN010000068.1:0-884 GCF_041355315.1 Mucilaginibacter sp. RCC_168 | reverse complement strand
AAGAAAGATAGTCTTCCGTATGCTGCTTTTTCCCGCTGGCAGCTGGATCTCTCCAGGGATGTCCTCGGTTATCATTTACTTTATTGGAAGAGGAAGCTCAGGGGAAACCTTCCCGCGCTTATATTACCGGCCTATCGCCGGGATGCCATCCATGTATATGATGAAGAGCGGGGATATTTCAGTATCGGCAAGGAACTGACATCCCGCATACTGTCCTATACGAAGACAAAAGGTATTTCAGTTTCTGTTTTTATGCTGTCGGCGTTTAAGGCCCTATTATACCGGTATTCGGGCCAGGAAGATCTGATCGTAGGAATTTGGGGAGATAACCGGGAAACCCAGGCCAACATAAGGGATACAATAGGTCCTGTAACGAATTTACTGCCGATACGGACAACAGTTGAAAGCGGCACCACATTTTCACAATTGCTTCATGAAGTCAACCAAAGTGGTTTAGAGGCTAGAGAGTATCACCATATACCATTTGACAGGCTGGTAGCGGAATTGAACCTTCAGAAGGATATGAGCAGAACCGCGTTGTTTGATGTACTGTTTCACTATGAGGATCACCCTGTTGAAATATCCGGAGGAGCGGATTTGTCCATAAGGGTGATTGAGACGAACCTGGGCTGGGGTAAATATGATTTCAATCTTTTTCTACAACGCAACGAAGATATCATTTCAGGGATACTGACATTTAATAAACTTTATTACAGCGCTGAAACGATCTCCAGTTTTACAGGACACTTACAGTATTTACTGGACAATATATTAAAGGATGACCAGCGGCCCCTGCTGGATATGCCGCTCTTGTCCGCATCGGAGCGGGAAGAATTACTGAGCAGTTTCAGTCATGGCGCTGTAACGGAGTACGGGGATGAAGA
>NZ_JBFUPN010000067.1:0-893 GCF_041355315.1 Mucilaginibacter sp. RCC_168 | reverse complement strand
CCGGTGAAGATGCGTACAAGTTTCCCGATTCGAACTGATCTATAAACCACAAACGATCTTGATGATAGGAACATTTAGTATCCATATTCAATATGATTTTAATTTTATTTGGTTGGTGTAAGAGCTGACGCGATACTAAAATCCGGTTTATCAAATATAGAATAATAAGATATTCTTTGATTAGGATTGATAATAATATTTCTTATAAGTGCCTGATATGAATTACCAAACTGAATAATATCAGCTTCACTAAAATGATCCGTATTATATTCCAGTGAAATATCTAAAATGCCATCATTTAGTGAACAATACATAATAAGATCGTATTTACTATAATGATACGGAACCGGAAAAACGGTAATATCTATTTTTTCCTGAACAGGCATATGATCTTGTTTTTTTTCAAAATAATCATTCCCCACCATATTAATCATTACATTAAATATCGGCTTGCTACCTAATACCCCTGCTAGCCTCAAGTCATTGACGAGCTTATCAAATGGATACGCCTGATGACCTAATGCTTCCAGAACAGATCGAGATGATCTTCTGACCATTTCATTAAAATACTCTGTGCTTCTAACCTCGATTTTCAGCGGCAAGGTGGACAAGTAAAGCCCTATTTGGTCTTCCAAGCTCAAATGTTTTCGGTTTGAAACCGGCGTGCCTAGAATGATATTGTCTTGATGGGTATATTTCTCAATTAACAAAGCCAAAATCGTGGCCAGAATTGTAAACATTGTCCCATTCTCTTCTTTTGCAATAGCAGCCAGGGCTTCACTAACATTTTTATCCAGGCGGAAAACTACCTGTTCTTCGTTGCTCCCGTTACGCGGCTCCCTTTCTGCCTGATAAAAAGGCAACCGTATTGGATCGATCTTTTCTTTAAACTG
>NZ_JBFUPN010000066.1:0-935 GCF_041355315.1 Mucilaginibacter sp. RCC_168 | reverse complement strand
CAGTTTAAAGAAAAGATCGATCCAATACGGTTGCCTTTTTATCAGGCAGAAAGGGAGCCGCGTAACGGGAGCAACGAGGAACAGGTAGTTTTCCGCCTGGATAAAAATGTTAGTGAAGCCCTGGCTGCTATTGCAAAAGAAGAGAGCTCCACCATATTTGCAACGTTAACAGCGGGATTTTCAATATTAATCCATCTCTATACTTTAAAAGACACGATTGCTATAGGAACTCCAATTGCCTGCCGTGAACATTTCAATCTTCAGGACCAGATAGGATTATATTTGAATACGGTTGTCCTTAAATTAAACCTAAAAGACCAAGAAAGTTTCATCATGTTTTTGAGAAGGACACAGCAAATTATCATAGATGCACAGACTCACCAAATATATCCTTTTAACCAGCTAATTGATGATTTGAAGATTCCGCGTATTCCAGGTCAACATCCCCTGTTTAATATCATGATTGATATGGTAAGCTTCAATCTGTTTGACAGGCAATTTGAATCAGAAAAAGGTGATGGCTTTGAAAATCTGAACCTTGGCATTAATGCAGTTCCGCTTAACCATCATAAAAGCAAATATGATATAGTTATTAATTGTGCACAAAAGGGGACTGCTATTGAAATAGCAATCGAGTATGATATTAATCATTATGGAAATGAGGATATTGCTCAAATGGGAGAACATTTAAGAACTCTTTTCCAAAATATTTCTGTCAATCCTCATCAGAGGATCTCAAGTCTGACTTTTTTTAAAAAACCGCAACTTAACATTTTTCCGGTCATGTAGTCATCATAAAAAGGTAGTTTGTACAAGAGGTAAACCTAAGTGAAATTCATAATTTATATATATGCTTGTTAAATGTTCCTATCATCAAGATCGTTTGTGGTTTATAGATCAGTTCGAATCGGGAAACTTGTACGCATCTTCACCGG
>NZ_JBFUPN010000065.1:0-1076 GCF_041355315.1 Mucilaginibacter sp. RCC_168 | reverse complement strand
CCACTCCCCCCGATATAAAGCTCTCCACTCACACCAACCGGACACAAACACCGGTTTGTATCCAATACATAAACCTGTATCCCATCTAGCCCCCGGCCAATTATGCTACCGAAATGTTCTTCTGATAAAATATCAGCTGCCTTCAATTCATAATAACTCGCATGTACAGTTATTTCGGTGATGCCATACATATTGATCAGCCGAATACTATCTAATGGGAAACGTGATATCCATGGTTTCAGGCGGTACATATGAAGCGCCTCGCCCCCAAAAATGATAAGGCGTAGACATGTCGAATTTTGTTCCATTAGTGAAAATTTCACGACACTGGTAAACGCCTGCATTATATCCTGATTTAACTCCAGGGAGGCCTGACTAGTTGAATTTTGAGCCAGAAAACTATAAAAAGCACTAGGAGTCTGATTCAATACAGTTATTTTATGTTTGTCAATCAGTTCATATAATTTTCCTATATCCTTTAATGTGCTCCAATTCGGCACCACGAGTTGTCCACCGTAAAGCAATGCCCCATACATTTCCCAAACTGAAAAATCGAAAACACAAGAGTGCGCCATTAGCCATATGTCCTGCGTTGTAAATTTAAAGCGGGACTGACTATTAACCATCAAACTGACGACATTCCTGTGTTCGACAATCACCCCTTTGGGATGTCCCGTTGACCCTGATGTATAGATTACATATGCGGTATCTTCAGGTTGGCATAAGGCGCCCAGGTCTTCCGCCGGCTCCATGGCAATCTCTCCGTTCCAGGCCCCCTGGACATCAAGACAGGTAATCCCAGAAGGTGCCGTATGGCCCTCGCTGCCGATTGTCAAAACACATCGTACCGCTGAATCCTCCAGCATATATCGCTGGCGGTCCTCCGGATACTCCGGGTCTACCGGCACATAACCGCCTCCTGATTTCAGAATCCCTAAAATCAGCACAATCATCCATTCTGATCGGTCTGCAATGATCCCAATCAGGTCATCCTTTTTCATCTGGTAGCGCCGAAGGAGGTAATGACCCAACTGATTGCTGCGGATATTTAACTCCGCATAACTCATTTCGATATC
>NZ_JBFUPN010000064.1:0-1262 GCF_041355315.1 Mucilaginibacter sp. RCC_168 | reverse complement strand
CAGGGCTGACGCATAAGAAAGGATAAAAATGCGTGGTGTTATCAACAAAATGTTAATAAAGAAGGAGTAAGTTTAGGTATCCAGGGTTGGTTAAAAGACTTGTGGCGGTTTTTCTTTGTAAAAAGATATGACAACCTCTCTTCACGATCATTTCAGATGGATACCTGATCCCCGGACGGGCAATAATAAGAAACATAATTTACTGGAATTAATCATTCTATCGGTATTGGCGGTACTATGCGGCGCAGAAAGCTGGTACGAGATGGAGGAGTTCGGCAAAGAGAAAGAAGACTTTTTGCGGCAATTACTGCCTCTTGAAAATGGGATACCCAGCCATGACACGATCAACCGGGTTTTTATGCTGATCAATGCGGAGCTTTTTGAACGTTGTTTCCGTGCATGGACGGCGGAACTTAGCCAGGGTCTTGGGGAGGCGGGCTTATCTGGCGAAAAGGAACTGATCGCCATCGATGGAAAGAGTATCTGTAACAGCGCCTGCAAACATCAGGGATTGGGGGCTTTACATTTGGTGAGCGCCTGGTCAGGGCGTAACCAGTTGGTACTGGGGCAACAAAAGGTAGATGACAAGAGCAACGAGATTACGGCGATCCCGGCGTTGCTATCCTTATTAAACATCAAAGAGGCGGTAGTAAGCATCGACGCAATGGGTACCCAGAAAGCGATTGCTGAACAGATCATCGAAAACCAGGGCGATTATATCCTTGCTTTAAAACAGAACCAGGAAACCCTTTATGAACAGGTAATCAACCAGTTCAACTTTAAAGAAGACAGTTATAGCCAGCATCTGGATAAAGGGCACGGGCGGGCGGAGATCAGAAACTGCAAAGTCATTAATGAACTTAACTGGGTTGACGAAAAGGAAAATTGGAAGGGGATGAAGAGCATCATCAAAATAACCTCGGAAAGGATAATGGGTGACAGCCACTCCATACAGGACCGCTACTACATCTCCAGCCTACGGGCTGATGCTGCCTATTTTAACCAAGCCATCCGCGCACATTGGGGGATTGAGAACCAACTTCACTGGCAGTTGGATGTAGGCTTTGGCGAAGATTACAATACAACACGGAACAAACAGGCGGCCCAAAACCTTGCCGTGGTCAGAAAGATAGCCCTAAATATTCTAAAAGCTGACAAAACCAGTAAGGCCAGCCTGAAAGCAAAAAGGAAAATGGCCGGTTGGAACCACAAATTTCTACTTTCATTAATCGCTAAATCAAATTCCTAATGCGTCAGCCCTG
>NZ_JBFUPN010000063.1:0-1315 GCF_041355315.1 Mucilaginibacter sp. RCC_168 | reverse complement strand
CGATTTCTATGATCTAAGCAACTAATTTGAGATAATTTTTTTCATATTTTCTATTCTGATTTACACAGGAGAAAATACGTTGAACAAGTTTATTCCTAACAGCGTTTATCACGCTCATTTTATTCTTCTTTTCGATGTTAACCTTCCTTTCGTAATAAAGTCTCAACTCATCATTATACTGGATAGCTACCAGGGCAGCCATGTGCAAAAGTGTTTTTACTTTTTTATTAGCCATATGCGAGACCCTGCCTTTACCTTTGAACACGCCCGATTCTTCCAGATAAGGAACCAAACCTGCATAACAGGCATATGACTTGGCATTATTAATATCTTTAAACTCATTGGTGGTCACTATCAGTTGTATAGCCGTGACTTTACCGATCCCAACCACTGAGGTAACTAAAACAAATAAACGCTTCAATTCGGGGTCGGCATTAATGATGTCCATTATCGCTTTTTCTACATGTTCCAGGCTTGCTTCAATGCCACCAAGAGCCTTATTGCACAGGCCTGTGTTTTTTTTGGATACCTTCCTTTTAACAAAGGTTCCGTATTCTTTAAGCGGGGTTTTAAGCATCTTCTTCGCTTTTATAAGTCTTGAACGTGTGGATGCCAAATGGGACAGTTCCTGAACTTCTTCCCGCCTGGGTGACCATAAGCGTAGGTCTTCTCGGTTTTTATAAGCATATGTAGCGATCCGCATCGAATCAACTTTATCATTCTTTCCCCGGAGATTGCCAAGTGATTTCTTGATTTGAGTAGCTGACTCCAAACAAACATTCCCTTTCTTGTTATATAAACAGGATAGCAGGTGATTACTGTAAATGCCGGTATGCTCCATGCAGAAAACCGCGTTGTTCATAGAAAAGCCCTGAAGCTTACAAAGCTCCTTTAAAAGTGTACCTATCACTTGTGGATCATTAGCTATTTCCTTGTGGAAAAGAAAATATTTGCCTTGCTGAACTGAGAAATCCAATTCATTCTTTGATACATCGATCCCGATAAAAAATTCAAATTCCATACCTTTACCCTGTTTATGTAAGTAAACAGTTAACAGTTTTAAACCACATCAATACCTTACTAATGAGCCTTCCAAACTCTAATTTCTATTTGATGCCACAGTTTAAAACAAGCGGTAAGGGATTTAATCGAGGCATAGGCCTTTAAGCCTGGCAATGACGATAATACACCCTTACCGTTGTTAACTTTTTCCACAAAAATCAAGGTTATTAACAAAGAAAAAGAAGCAAAAAGAAAGCTTCAACAATAATAACAACCTATATTATTTGTTGAAGCTAATCTAAAGGCAATGACG
>NZ_JBFUPN010000062.1:0-1439 GCF_041355315.1 Mucilaginibacter sp. RCC_168 | reverse complement strand
ACGAAGCAATCTTCTATGTTGAAAAACAAGTTTTGGATGAAATTTTATTCATATTCTTTAAAAAAAGGCAATAGTTGTTACTACCATGTTGGAATGTGGTTAACTCGAAGAGTTATCCATATTTCAACATGATTGCCATAATCTATAAACCATTCTTCTCTAAGTGAACACCTTGGCAAGCCAGGGTCACAAGTTTGTTGTTATGTTAATAGATGCGGGACGCAAACTCTACAAAGTGAACATCTCTCGATAGCAATGAGCGCGTCACAGATTGCTTCCGGCGTTGACCCGCATGTATAGTTTATAGCTATTTATTTATTTCTCAGGACATCATCACTTGATAGTTCGTTTTATTCTTCAGTACAAACCGCACCCGGTTAAGCAGCTTTCGGGCTACTTTAACAATGGCTTTATTTTTATCGCTCGTTCTTACTGCTGATTTATAAGCCAACAGTAAAGAAGAATCATAACGGATACACATCCAGGAGACTTCAATTATTATATATTTCAGATATACATTGCCACGTTTGGTATTACCGCCCGTGCGTTTAGTGTCACCACTATCATGACAATCGGGTATCAGGCCAAAGTAAGCGCTTAACTCTTTTAATGTCGGGAACCTGTTAATATCACCAATTTCTGTTAATAGTATCATTGCCGTTTGCAGGCCGATACCTGGAATAGACATTAACCAGGTTACGCGTTGTTTATACTTATCGTTCAGCGCCAGTGCTTTAACCTGGTTCTCTAATATGGATCTTTGTTCATTAAGCATGATCAGTTCTTTTAATAATACCCCGAAACTGATATCTGCCTGACCGCCCGGGTTGATCGCTGCTAACCAGGCCATAAACCCCTTGCTCCAGTTCTTACCCTGAAATTTAGCGGGAACAGCCATACCAAAGAACATTAAAAATGATTTTATCCGGTTCTTCACACGGGTAATATCACGGGTAATCTTATCATTGATACGAAGCAGCGACCGGTCTTGCTGCTGCTCAACATCGGGAACATAGATCGGCTGAAAATCTTTATTCTTTAATCCCCTGGCTAACTTACGGCTATCGACCCGGTCGTTTTTTTGCCTTTTCTCTTTGTCACTGGTAGGTACATCCGCCGGATGAATAACCATACACTTAATACCATCTTCGTTTAATGCTCTTTGCACGCCAAAGCCTGCAAAACCAGCCTCATAAACACATCGGTAATCTGCTCCAGGGTAATGCCTTCGTAAAAACGATGCCAAGCTTTTGCTGTCCGGTTCCTGGGTGAAATTCCGTAACTCCATTTCCTCTGACAGGATAGTGATGTGCCAACTCTTTAAATGAGAATCTATACCTACATAGATCTTTTCTCCACTAAAATCTCTTAAATTTGTTTCCATGGCTTCGGGTTTTAGTTTTCACTTTTGTTAACTTTAAGTTACTGTGAAACTTCTA
>NZ_JBFUPN010000061.1:0-1900 GCF_041355315.1 Mucilaginibacter sp. RCC_168 | reverse complement strand
AGCTCGCTGCTATATGGACAGACCTGCTCGCCGTTGAGCGCGTTGGCATACACGATAACTTCTTCCAGCTCGGCGGAGATTCGCTGCTGGCCATGCGACTCGTTTCTTCTATCAGAAGAGAGCTCAATATAGAGATATCCATATTAGCGATATTTGAATCACAAACAATAAATAAATTATCAGAATATCTAGATATTTTATTATTTCGAAATAAGTATTCCATTGAAAATAATCTTGAGGGGTTTGAGTTATAAAGTATTGGTATGAGATTAAGTATACGTTACTAAAAAAATACAAATCATCTGTTGAGATGCAGCAATAACTCATTCCATTTTTTCAATATTAAAAGAAAAAAACAGCCGCATCAAAGCCAAGACAGAGTGCCTTAAATGAAAATTATAACAGGATAAACATCTAAAAATGAATAAATACCAGGCTAAATTGAATGAACTGTAATTAGCAGTCATAACAAGAAAAAATTACCATTGAAAAAAATATTAAAGCATTGAAAAATGAGAATCTGATGAATCATTGTTTTGCCTTGATATTGTTTGTTTCTCTATTTCAAATACTGAGAAGTAACACAGATAATAGTTAATCTAATACTGTCCGAGTCAATTTTAATTATCTATTGTATTTTATATTTATTATAATTAGTTTTAAAGTGTTATGCGTTTAAAAGCCAAAGCACATTTAAGGTCATTTAGGGATTTATTATTTTTTTTGATAACCCGTAATGGATTTGAATTTGGTTAATATCCTTACCGACAATCCTGCAATAGTTTTAAGATAGTTTCTTTTGAACATAAATTGGTCACAAAGATATGACAACAAAGATTAATGCCATGTATGAACCGTTAATGTTACGTTTCAAATCGTTCTTTACTTTTTTGATTGTTACGCATTGTATTTTTAACTCAATCCTTAGCTTTTCGTTTAATCAACTATAAAGGTACAAGCTTTATTTTACGGCCAAACATCCTTGTTCAAGAACTGCTCTTCAGCCTTTTCTATGCAAAGGCGGTTCTACAAAAAGGCGGTTCTACAAATTAGAATAGATATCAAACGCACAATAAAGACATCTTCATATTGATTTCTTCTATCAACAAGGAGTCCCTTAAATTATTGAAAAAAGTATGAGTTTATTTTTTTCCCGAAAGCAAAAATTGCCAAGATGCTTGAGGATAGAAAATCAATCTTATAATCCTTATTGGGCTCCCAGAAAAGATAGATATCAGAATAAACATCTATAGATCCAGTTCAAACACAGAATGTAATCACATAATAATCAAAAAATTATGTGGTTTGAAATGGAATCTAAAGTTAAGTTAACATCGGTATTGATGACGATTTAAAATAGATTTTGTAATACCCAAAAACAGATAGAAATTGGTCGAAAAGATGTGTATATAGAAAACTTTAATTGAAGTTGCTTATTCTTTATATACTGGTTACTGACACGATGAGTAACTTTTCTTACATTTTTAATCACATAATACGTTATTTCATAAAGCTCTAAACCTAATTTAGTTTCTATTTAATATTCGTCATTTATACTCTTTCATTTCCAAAAAAAAGTTTGAATTTATGTTAGACATTGATTTTATTAATACAGTAAAGATCATAAACGAAGCGCAAAAAAACGGAATAATACTATTTTTAAATGACGATATTGTTAAATATAGATTTGTTGAAGGTGCACCAATTGATTATCGTTTTATTGAAGAAATAAAGAAATTCAAAGCTCAAATAAAAATCATTTTAAGGAATGGATATGCATTAAATCAAGCTAGTTCTATACTGCCCTCCCCCAGACATTTTAGGATTCCTTTATCTTTTTCTCAGGAAAGGTTATGGTTCATCGATGCACTGGAGGGTAGTTTGCAATATCATCTCCCTT
>NZ_JBFUPN010000060.1:0-2615 GCF_041355315.1 Mucilaginibacter sp. RCC_168 | reverse complement strand
CTCGCCAATCCGGCCCCGCTGATGCAGATCTCACCGGTTACCCCAACAGGCACCAGTCCCTGATCCGGCCCCAGGATGTATATCTGGGTATTGGCTATCGGACGGCCGATCAAAATAGCATCGTTTAGTATCGGGTTTGGCGCAAAGGTTGCACATACTGTATATTCAGTAGGGCCGTATGCATTAACTACATTGATTCCCGCCGACTGAAATTCTTTTGTTAAATTTCGATTTAAATTTTCCCCCGCTGATATTATTGTTTTAATATTATTTAAGCTTCCCTTGATTTGTAACTGGTAAGAAGGCGGGATAGTTAAAATATCTATTTTAAATTTTTCTATTAACGTTGTGATTAAATCAACCGATAAAAGCGTTTCTTTTGTGGGTATGATTAACCTGCCCCCGCTTATTAGTGTTGTAAATATTTCTGAGCATGATGCGTCAAAACTGAATGAGGCAAATTGAAGGACAATTTTATCTTCATTTAATTTAAAAAGTAACACCTGGCTAAGCGTCATATTTACAAAACCGCTATGCTCAATCATAACGCCTTTCGGCCATCCGGTAGAACCGGAAGTATAGATGACATAAGCGAGGTTGGATGGGAGGAGTTTAGTTTTAACCTTTTGGATATGCTGTGTATCGATAAGGTGTTTTTCGGTATTGATATTGATAACGAGAAGCCCATCTTCATCCGGGAGCAGAACGGCACCTGCGGTTAGCGCGATCTTAGCATCGGTATCCTGGATCATGTAGGCGATACGGTCCTGGGGATAATCAGGGTCGATGGGGACATAAGCGGCTCCGGCTTTTAATATACCGAGAATGCCGATGATCATTTCCAGGGAACGCTCGACACAGATGACGACCAGGCTATCCTCGCGGACCCCTTTTGAACGGAGAAAATGTCCCAGTTGGTTGGAACGTTCATCGAGTTGCCGATAGGTGAGCTCTTCGTCCCCGAACACAACGGCAATACTATCAGGGGTCTTATCCGCCTGCTGGTAAAAGAGGTCCACTATTGTTTTATCCTTCGGATAATCCGCTGCGGTATCATTGAATTCGAATAAGAGCTGCCGGCGCTCGCTATCGGTGATCATCTGCAGCTCTTCCAGTGGTTGGTTCTGGTCTGCTACAACAGCCTGCAACAAACGCTCATAATGCGTGAGCATCCTTTGTACCGTTTCCCGGTCATACAGATCGCTGTTGTAGTTTATTTCTCCGCTTATCCCGGCGGGGTTCTCCCGCAGGGTAACAGACATATCAAACTTTGACGTATTGTCCTGGTTGCCTTCAAATGATACCGACAATCCGGCGAGCCCGTTTTCAAGACTGTCCGCCTGTGCATTATTCTGGAGGACAAACATGATATCAAAGAGCGGGCTTCTGCTCATGTCCCTTTCCTTTACCACAGCCTCGACGACCTTTTCGAAAGGCACCTCCTGGTTGGCATAGGCCTCCAGAGTTGTCTTTCTCACCTGGAGGAGGAACTCTCGGAAAGACATTCCCGGTGATATCCGGTTACGTAAAACGAGGGTATTGATAAAGAACCCGATGAGTCCTTCTACCTCCTGCATCTGTCGCCCGGCTACGGGGCTACCGACACAGATGTCATCCTGTCCAGTGTATTTATGCAATAATATGTTGAAGGCGGATAATAAAGTCATGTACAGGGTAGCTCCGTTGTCCAGGCTCATTCTTTCCAGGCTTGCGGTAAGTTCCTTGTCGAGGCGGAAACCCGCTGCTGCGCCCTTACTGCTTCGTAGCGGAGTCCTGGTATGATCCGTTGGGAGATTAAGGACCTGTAGCCCAGCAAGCTGCTGCTGCCAGTAGGCCATCTTATTATTGAGGACGTCCCCTGACAAGTACTCCCGCTGCCAGATCGTGTAATCGGCATACTGGACGGGTAATTCCGGCAGTTGGTAATTGCGGCCTGCAGTAAAAGCGTTATAAAGTTCCGTCAGTTCATTGACCAAAATGGGTATAGACCATCCGTCTGAAATGATATGGTGCATGGTTCCGAGCAATACATGCTCAGCTTCGCCGACCCTGATCAGGTCGCCCCGGAGCATATAATCCGCGGCCAGGTTAAAGGGAGCAGCGATGAGCTTCTCGATCTTATCAGTTAAATCAGCTTCATCCCGGTAAACAAAATCATTCGCGGATCCCAGTTTCCAACCGTCTTTATCCAGTATGCGCTGGTAAGCCATGCCATCTTCTTCCGCGATCACCGTGCGGAGGACCTCATGTCGGTTTACAATGGTTCTCAATGCTTTTTCAAGGACAAGGGTGTCCAGTTCACCTTTTAGTCTTAATACAAAAGGGAGATGATATTGCAAACTACCCTCCAGTGCATCGATGAACCATAACCTTTCCTGAGAAAAAGATAAAGGAATCTTCTCGGGGCGGGGAGCGGCGATGATCGCAGGCAGGGCAGGTGCAGCATCCGTTGCGGCTATATAACCGGCAAGTAATGCAATGGTCGGATTATTGAATACCGTGCCGATGCCCAGCTCTACATCGATTTCCCTTCTGGCGGAAGAAACGAGTCTCATGGCCAGGAGTGAATGTCCGCCGAGCTGGAAGAAGTTATCGTGTATGCCAACGCGCTCAAC
>NZ_JBFUPN010000005.1:0-277114 GCF_041355315.1 Mucilaginibacter sp. RCC_168 | reverse complement strand
GCTAAATTCTATAACGTTTATGAAGGATGGCTACTCTATCAAGATTACAACTAAAAGATGTGTCCACACAGTAGCCCGTGGGGAGGGAATAAAAACCTCATCAACCTACACCAGCTTCATTCCAATCGGATCCCATTTGATCACCCGGTTCTCGAAATAACTATCATTACAGGCTAGACAGGGCGCAGCGGCGCGGAAGCCAAAGGCGGCATCCTCCACTACGCGTTTACCGGTGCGCATGGAATCAAAAAAATTGGCGAAATGCTCGTTGGAGTCGTTATAGCCTTCGGGTTCGTGGTATACCACATCATCCATTTTGGGCGCCTGCTGATCGGCAGCAGAATATTTTTTATTGTATTCCTCTACAATAGCTTTTTGCATGGCTTCCGGATAAGTTCCGAAGGCATCCCAGCCGCCGTAACCCGGCGCTACCGGCATTTTGCTTTTATGGATGGTAAAGCCGCCGCCATCGCTCATGTCAATAACCCCTTCAGAGCCCACGATTTTAGTAGAGGCCCGGTCACCTTCACCACTTACAAAATTTACACGAAGGGTGACCTGGAAAGCCGGATGTTCCGGCGATTCGGGATAGGAGATCACGGCACTCATCACATCAGGCACATTGCGGCCGTCTTTCCAATAAGTTAAACCCCCTATCGAAAATATTTTATCTGGCCCTTTGGAGCCGGTTATAAAATGAATGCCCGACAGCAGATGCACAAACAAGTCGCCGGCAACGCCGGTACCATATTCGCGGTAATTACGCCACCTGAAGAAACGGTTACTGTTATAAGCATGTTTTACCTTGCTGTTGGCCTGAAACTGTGCCCAGTCAACGGTTTGGGGCGACGCATCCAGCGGAATGGTATACTGCCATGCCCCCAGCGCGCTTTGCCGGCTAAAAGAGGCCTCTACCGCGTTGATCTTGCCTATGGCACCCGCCTGGTAAAGCTCTTTCGCTTTTTTAAACGCTATGCTGCTTACCCGCTGACTGCCTACCTGGAAAACCGCTTTGGTTTCCTGCTGCACTTTTATTTCATTCAGCCCCTCACTAATGTGGTGTATCATGGGCTTTTCGCTGTAAACGGCTTTGCCCTTACGCATGGCTTCAATAGATATGGGGCTGTGCCAGTTGTCGCTGGTAGCCACAATAACAGCATCAATATCCTTGCGGTTTAAAATATCATGGTAATTATCGGTAGTAAAAATATTGGGGCCGTACACTTCCTTAGTGCGCTGCAGCCGGCCTTTGTACAGGTCGCAAGCAGCTACCAGTTCCACACCCGGTACGGTAAGTGCCGCGTGGGTATCGTTAAATCCCATAATACCCATGCCTATGGTGGCTATCCTGATCTTATCATTAGGGCTCACGCGTTTTTCGGCCTGTAGTATTCTTTTTTCATGCTCCTCTTTGGCAGCCAGGCTGGTAAGCGATGCCGAAGTGAGGAGAACTGAGGTGCCAAATTGTTTTAAAAATTTTCTTCTGTCAGTTGCCATAGGTATCTTGTTTTTAGTTCAGGTAAATGAATAATTGGTTTGTACAATCGGGTATATACTGCAGGCGCAGCTACGGGATGTATTTATATGCAATTTAAAACAACAAATTTTACTCTGCAACTTTTTAATTTTATTTAAAAAGTTTAATTTGCATACCGTTTCCCAATTAAAACATATCCTTTATATGAAAAAGTTATCCTTATTGCTCTGCTGCTGCTTTGCGCATGCGCTCACGTTTGGTCAGGTTGCACAAAGCGGCTTATCCATTATTCCCGAACCGGTGAAGACCATCCGTTTAACGGGCCAGTTCCTGCTGCCTAAAAGTGTTATTGTAGAAGCCGGCAATCAGGCTGAACTGACTTCGGTAAAGGCTTATTTGAAAAAGAAACTGGCTACCGCGCCGGGTTCATCCGTGATCATCAAAAGTGTGGCGCCTACGGCTTCTATCAGGCTTATTCTGAATAAAACTGCCGATGCGGCTATTGGTACCGAAGGCTACACGCTGTCGGTAAAAAGCAAAAAGATCGTAATCAGGGCTAATGAAGCCGCGGGTTTATTTTATGGTGTACAAACGCTGATGCAGCTGTTGCCTGCAGATATTGAAAGCGCGGAGCCGGTGAAAAATGTAAAATGGACGGTGCCTTGTGTAGAAATTACCGATTATCCGCGTTTTGCCTGGAGGGGATTAATGTTTGATGTGGCGCGTCACTTTTTTACCAAAGCAGAGGTAAAACAATATATAGATGCCATGGTGAAGTATAAACTGAACCTGCTGCACCTGCACTTAACCGATGATGAAGGCTGGCGCGTAGAGATCAAGAGCTTGCCAAAGCTAACTTCGGTTGGGGCTTATAACGTTAAAAAAGTGGGTCAGTTTGGTACATTTACTCCGCCGGCACCGGATGAACCCCGCACTTACGGCGGATTTTATACCCAGGATGATATTCGCGAGCTGGTTCAATATGCCAAAGACCGCTTTGTAAATATATTGCCCGAGATAGATGTACCAGGGCATAGCCTTGCCGCTGTTGTAGCTTATCCTGAGCTGTCATGCACTCCCGGTGCTGATAAATACGTGGTTAACTCCGGCGAGCCGTTTATGAACTGGAATGGTCCGCATAATACAGCCATTGTGGACAACACCCTTTGTCCGGCTAATGAAAATGTATACACTTTTCTGGATAAGGTGGTGACTGAAGTGGCGCAGCTGTTCCCGTTTGGCTATATACACATGGGCGGCGATGAGTGCGCTAAGAACTTCTGGGAGCAAAGTGACGCTATTAAAGCCCTGATGGCTAAAGAAGGACTGAAAACACAACAGGAAGTACAAAGCTATTTTGAGAAACGCTTGGAAAAGATAGTTGAATCAAAAGGTAAAAAGTTCATGGGCTGGGATGAGATCATTGAAGGAGGCCTTGGTCCGAATGCCGCGGTAATGAGCTGGAGAGGTATTAAAGGAGGCATCGAGGCCGCTAAACAGGGTCATGAAGTAGTGATGAGTCCTACTACTTTTGCTTACCTGGATTATATGCAAAGCGACCGTGTGAACGAAACAAAAATTTACGCTACGCTGCGCCTGAGCAAATCATACGAATTTGAGCCGGTACCTGATAGTGTGGATGCCAAACTGATCAAGGGCGGGCAGGCCAATTTATGGACCGAACAGGTGTACAACATCCGCCAGGCCGAATATATGACCTGGCCAAGGGGTATGGCCATTGCCGAGTCGGTATGGTCGCCAAAGGAAAAGAAAAGCTGGCCTTATTTCTTTGGAAAAGTAGAGAAACAGTTCGATCGTTTTAATGCCGCCGAAACAAAATATGCACCAAGTGTTTATGATCCATCCTTCAGCGCTATACGCAATGCCGATGGTACGCTAAAGATCACCCTGACCAATGAGGTGGATGGGCTCGATATTTATTACAGTTTTGATAATTCATTCCCCGACAGGTTTTATCCAAAATATACGCAGCCTATTGATGCGCCTAAGGATGCAACAACGTTACGGGTGATCACCTACAGAGGTAAGAAACCGATTGGCAGGATGGTAACCATGCCACTATCTGAACTGAGTAGCAGGATTAAGTAGTGTAACTTATTTTATCGAAGAGAAGCTTTCCTTGTCATCAGGAAAGCTTCTTTACTTTATAACTATAACTCTTGTCATCCTGAACGTAGTGAAGGATCTTCTTCATCATGTATGCCGACCGACTTGGCCCGCGAAGAAGATCCTTCGTTCCTACCCATGACATGTTTAGTAAACCGTGTAAAGACTTACGAAGTTTCAAAAACTTCGTAAGTCTGGCATCAACACCTAATATGTCATTTTCGCCTTCAGAATCCAGCGGATTTTATAACTCAGGATGACAAATTCGAGTTTAGTAATTCTTATGATTTACTAAATTTATAAATAAATATCATGACTATGTTGAATAGTACATTGGCCAATTTTTATGAGCGTGATATCAGCAGGTTGATTGAAGAGATCAACTTATTCCATGTTGAAGAAAACCTGTGGAAGACAGCGGGAACGATCAAGAACTCAAGCGGTAACCTGGTGTTGCACATTGTTGGAGGCACCAATTACCTGATCGGGGCCATGCTTGCGAAAACCGGATATGTTCGTAACCGCGACCAGGAGTTTATCATAAAAGGCGTACCACGAACTGAGCTTGTGGCGCAGTTGGAAGCGCTTATGCTGATGATCAGTAAAACGCTGAGCACTTTCGACGATGAGCGCATGGAAGCTGAGTACCCGATCATGTTTGATGATATGAAAGTTCCAAACAGCTATATACTGATACGGTTGGCGATCCATTTGAATTATCATCTCGGCCAGGTAAATTACCTGCGGCGCGTTTTAGAATAAATAGGATGGTTTAAAATAAGAAAGCTTAGCAGTAACCTGCTAAGCTTTCTTATTTTAAACTGTTGAATCTTTGCGCAGCGTGGACAACCGACCGGAGGGAGCTCATTAATACCTTTAAAGATAATTAATAATATTAATAATCCCCGATAGGCAGAGCCGCTCTGTATAGTTTGGGATTATTAACTGTTGTGTTTGTTTTTATCAGTATTAATGAGCTCCCTCCGGTCGGTTGTCTTCGTGCCTCGTAATGACGCGTTATATTTGATCGACTCGTTAATTAGCCCGTTCGCCTTTTGTTTTTGATGCTATCTGCAGGGCTTTGTAAGCATTTACAATACCTCCCGTTTTGCTTAGGGAGGCAAAATCAACCTTAATTGTTTTACTGCCTGGCCTGAACACCATAGTACCGGTTAATGGTGTTGCCGATTGCAGGATGATCTGCTTCAGTTGTTTAGCGCTCAGGGTTGGATAATATTCCAGCAATAAAGCCGCTACACCTGCCGTGATGGGCGATGAAAAGCTGGTACCATCCTCGGTCATAAATTCGGCATCGGTATCAACAGTAGTTACTTTAACACCCGGAGCAAATACATCCACATTCTTTTTGCCGTAGTTAGAAAAATCACCGGCCAGGTGTTCGCCTAATCTGGGTCCCGATGCGCCAACGTTGATCACGTTATCAGCATCAGTTGCGCCATCCAAAAAGGTATCGTTCGGATAATCAGGAATGACATCCACATCCTGGTTATCATTACCTGCCGCCTGTACCAGCAGTACATCTTTTGATGCCGCGTATTTAAAAGCTTCATCAAGCCACTCTTTATGCGGCGATATTTTTTTACCAAAGCTCATGTTAACAATGCGGGCACCGTTATCAACCGCGTAGTGTATAGCATTGGCAATATCCTTATCGTATTCATCACCATTGGGTACCGCCTTAATAGCCATGATCTGCACGTTATCAGCCACACCATTAATCCCATAATTATTGTTGCGGATGGCCCCGATTAAACCGGCTACGCCGGTACCGTGCGATGCATCTGTAAATTTAAGCAGGTTGTTGCCATAAGGTTTATGGTCCATACTATCTACATTATCGCCAACTATGCGCTTGCGGGCTTCCAGGTCAGGCGATAAGTCATTGTTTAACTTGGCAAGGTACTCACTCAGATCTTTGATAATAGCGGCATTGGTTTTATTGGTACCCTCCTGCGAAAATATAGATTCCCAAACATATTTGCTTTGGGTAAGGGTATCATTAGCCAGCTTCAATTTTACCAGGTCGGCTTGTTTAAAGGTGCCGTTGGCTGGCAGACTAAGCCCTCTTTTAATATACCCGCTGGTCACCATCAGCGCATTCATGATGGGTTGTAGCTGTTCGGTCTCGGTACGCGATTTATTAACGGTGCTATCGTAAATGGTTTTTACACGTTTCCAATAAGCGTATTGCTTTTTATCAACGGCATTAGTATCACTGATGTTTTCAAATTTACCTTTCAGCTTATTATATTCACGTACCTCCTCGGTGGTTTCATTAAAATCAGCTTTGCCATCCGGGCCACCTAAAAAATTCCAGCCGTGTATATCATCCACATAACCATTATGATCATCGTCGATACCGTTGCCCGGAATTTCTTTGGTATTTGTCCAAAGGATGCTTTTCAGGTCTTTTTGCAAGGTATCAATACCGCTATCAATGGTGGCTATTACCACAGGCTTACTTTTTTTGCCCTGTAAAAAAAGATAAGCGGGTTTCAAGCTGATGCCATAAAAACCATTTTCTTTCAGGTCCATCAGCTGCCAGCCTTTTGGGGGCTCAGGCTCTGCTTTGGGGAGTATTTGCGCAAAAGTTGTTTGACTAAATGTTAATGCAGTTAATAAGGTGGTGCCGGTGATTAATAATTTGCGGTAATTGAACATGTACAAAAATTAGAAAATGAAAAAATAATCATATGGGTTTCGTGGAGCGTGTTGCGAGGTTCGTGGACCTTTGTATATCCCGGTCCTCGCAACACGCCCCTCGAACCTAACTAAAGGTCGAATTTGATCCCTTGTGCTAAAGGCAACGTTTTTGAGTAATTAATAGTATTTGTTTGGCGCCTCATGTAAACTTTCCAGGCGTCGGAACCAGATTCACGGCCGCCGCCGGTTTCTTTTTCACCGCCAAACGCGCCGCCTATCTCTGCACCCGATGTACCGATGTTTACATTAGCTATACCACAATCAGAACCAGCATAGGATAAAAATTGTTCTGCCTCACGCAAATTATTAGTCATAATAGCCGATGATAAACCCTGCGGAACACCATTCTGCAAATCGATAGCTTCCTCAAGCGTGCTGTATTTGATCAAATAAAGTATCGGCGCAAAAGTTTCGTGCTGTACTATTTTAAAATGGTTCTCTACCTCGGCAATGCAGGGTTTTACGTAACAGCCCGATGAATAGTTTTCGCCCTCAAGCTTGCCGCCTTCAACCACAAATTTACCGCCTTCGGCTTTACATTTTTCTATGGAGTCCAGGTACAAGTTCACCGCGTCATGATCAATCAGCGGGCCCATGTGGTTATGTTCATCCAATGGGTTGCCAATGCGGATCTGTTTGTAGGCGTTCACCAGCTTTTGTTTAAAGGCCTCATAAGCATTTTCGTGAATAATGAGCCTGCGTGTGCTGGTACAACGCTGACCGGCAGTACCCACCGCGCCAAATACCGCGCCGATGAGCGACATGTCCAGATCGGCATTTTCGCTGATGATAATAGCGTTGTTACCACCCAGTTCCAGCAGACTTGTCCCTAAACGGGCACCTACTGCCGCGCTAACCGCCTTACCCATGCGGGTTGATCCGGTAGCCGATATCAATGGTACACGGGTATCGGCCGCCATCAGCTCACCAATGTTACGGTCGCCGATGATGAGGTTGGATACGCCCTCTTCAATATTATTCTTTTTAAATACCTCCTGCGCGATGTGCTGGCAGGCAATGGCGGTTAAAGGTGTTTTTTCTGATGGTTTCCAGATACAAACGTCGCCGCAAACCCAGGCCAGCAGGGAGTTCCAGCTCCAGACTGCTACCGGAAAGTTAAATGCCGAAATAATACCCACAATGCCCAGCGGGTGATATTGCTCATACATACGGTGGTTGGCCCTTTCAGAGTGCATGGTTAATCCATACAATTGGCGGCTCAAGCCAACGGCAAAATCGGCAATATCAATCATCTCCTGAACCTCGCCCAGGCCTTCCTGCAGGCTTTTACCCATTTCGTAAGATACCAGACTGCCCAGATCGTGCTTGTGCGCGCGTAGGGCTTCACCTATCTGGCGTACGATCTCACCGCGTTTTGGAGCAGGGGTATTGCGCCAGGTTTTAAAAGCTTTGGCAGCTTGTTCAACTACCTGGTTATAATCGTTTTCTGAAGCAAATTTTACGGATGCTATTTTTTTGCCGTCAACCGGCGATATAATATCTTTTACGGTAGCGCCGGCGCTGCTGCCCCAGTGGTTGCCCGTACTAAAAGCATCATTAATATCGTTTATATGTAAACGTTTTAGAATGTCTGAAATATCGAGGTTCATAATTGTTACTTTTGTCAAAGGTAAAAATCTTAAGGCAATTTTTAGTTTGCCCACTTTTGGCTCGTGAATTGATTGTCGTTAATTATCAATGCTTTGCATGTAAATCATGTTAAAAATGTGCGAATGTTGAAAACTAAATTGTTTATTGGAGGCTTACTTGTTGTATTTTGAACTCAATAAGTCTTTACAAGACAATAACAATTGTTAACCTAAAGCGGATGTTCTGCAAACAAAATTGAATGGAAGAAGAATTTGAATTTGGTTTTACCGAAGATCCAAAGTTTTCGGTAGAACGGTACGAGGAGATGATTCGTAATCACGACCAGTACTTTTTTGATGCCCAGGCGTTTGAGAACATTATCGACTACTACATCGAGAAAAATGATCCGGCCAAGGCACTGCAAGTAGCAGAATACGCGCGTAACCAGCACCCTTTTGCAGCGGTTTTTTTAATTAAACAGGCACAATTACTGGTTGTTACCAATAAAGTGACCGAGGCATTCGCGGCTTTGGAAAAAGCGGCCATGCTGGAAGCTTCCGATGCGGATATTTATATTATCCGCGGCAATCTGTACGAAAGTATGGAGCGCTATGGCGAAGCCCTGGAAAATTATGAAAAAGCATTGGGCCTGGCAGAAGAGACCGACGAGATCCTGCTGCATATTGCCTACGTGTACCAAAACATGGGCGACTATGACACGGCCATAACCTACCTTAAGCTTTGCCTTAAGCAGAATATGGAAAACCAGGATGCCCTTTATGAACTGGCTTTTTGCTATGACGTAATGGACAACCAGCAGGAGAGCGTGCAGTTTTATCAGCAATATATCGATAACGAGCCTTACAGTTATGCCGCATGGTATAACCTGGGCAACGCCTACACCAAGCTGAGCCTGTTTGAAAAAGCTATCGACGCTTATGACTATGCCATCCTGATCAAGGACAGTTTTGCATCAGCCTACTTTAACAAGGGTAATGCCCTGGTTAACCTGGAAAAATACGCAGAAGCGATTGAAGTATACCGCCACACATTTGAGTACGAGCAGCCTAATGCCGATACTTATTGTGCTATTGGTGAGTGCTACGAAAAGCTGGAGCAAATGGACGATGCCCGCGCCTTTTATAAAAAATCGGTTAAGATGGACCCGAAGCTGGCTGATGCCTGGTTTGGCATAGGTGTTACGCTTGATTTTGAAGAGCGCTATTTTGAGGCCCTGCATTTTTATAAAAAAGCGCTCGACCTGGACATAGCCAATGCCGATTATTGGTTTGCCATAGCTGATGCCGAGTATAAACTGGGCCATATGCCCGAAGCCGAACAGGCTTATGAAAAAGTAGTAGAGCTTAATCCACTGGATATTGATGCCTGGTTGGACTACTCATCTATATTGTATGAACAGGACAGGCTGCCCGGTGCTATCGAGATCATATCCGAGGCTATTAAAAATAACCCCGAAGCAGCCGAACTTTATTACCGTATGGTGGCCTATTTGTTTGCCAAAGGCGAATACAATGAGGCGCTAAACCACCTGGAAATGGCCCTAACCAGCGATCCGGATAAGCATTATATTCTTTTTGATTACCTGCCGCAATTGCAAAAGAATAAGGTGATTGTAGATATTATCAATAAATATACGAAATAGCAGATGTGCAGATTTTAAATGTGCAGATATGCAAATAACAAATGTGCAGATAATGATTGATGTTTTGATCAATTGTTATCTGCACATTTGTTATAGAATCCTTTTTTTCATCTGCACATTTGTTATTTGAACATCCGCACATCAATTACTCATCTGCACATCTGCACACCTGCATATCCGCACATCTGTGATATAAATTTTACAAAAACTTCATCATTTGCACATCTGCACATTTGAAATTTGCACATCCGGTTTCACTTTTTTTTCGGATATTTGCATCATTAGAACTTTTAGTTATAGGCTATAACCATCCATTGTATGAATTATATGATCAATGATCTTCCAGAACGTACAGCTAAACCCCGCGATAAAGGCATCACCATGGTGATGGACAAAGGACTAAGTTTAAGGCAGGTAGAGGATTTTCTGGAAGTAGGTGCAGCTTATACGGATATTGTTAAACTGGGCTGGGCAACCTCATACGTTACTCCCAACTTAACCGAAAAAGTAAAACTGTATCAGGACGCGGGCATCCCCGTATATTTTGGCGGTACTTTGTTCGAGGCTTTTATTGTACGTAACCAGTTTGATGATTACTGCCGCATATTGGATAAGTACAAACTGGAACACTGTGAAGTATCTGACGGGTCGATCACCATTGAGCATGATATCAAGTGCGAGTATATCAGCCGCCTGGCTAAACAGGTTACCGTCATATCAGAAGTGGGTTCCAAGGACGTGCAAAAGATATTTGCGCCTTATAAATGGATCAAACTAATGAGCGCCGAAATTGAGGCTGGTTCCTGGAAAGTGATAGCCGAAGCCCGCGAAAGCGGTAACGTAGGCATCTACCGCGACTCAGGCGAGGTAAGACAGGGACTTATTGATGAAATACTGACCCAAATACCCGAAGGCACCATTATTTGGGAGGCTCCGCAAAAAGCGCAGCAGGTATGGTTTATAAAACTGATAGGGGCCAACGTGAGCCTGGGTAATATTGCTCCAACAGATATTATCCCGCTGGAAACATTAAGATTAGGTATCCGCAGTGATACTTTTGATCATTTTTTGAATTTATAACTGATCTTACTATATGAATTAAGAAGTCTCCGGATTAAGTTCTGGAGGCTTTTTTTGTTTAAGATGGTTTAAATGCGCCGCGATACAACCACGGGTTATTCGGTTTTGTGTGCTTTCCATAAATTTGTTTTTATCTTGTGCATCATTCAGCCTTAAAAATAAATACCGGTAATGATCTCCGAAACTGAAAATCCATCAGCTGAAAAACCAGATCAGACGCCTTTACAGGTGTATTCCGATAATTCTATCGAAGTTGCGGCCCTGCTTACCTTATCTGGCGGTTTCCTGGATGTATTTACCTATGTAGGGCATGGCGGGGTATTTGCCAACTCCATGACGGGCAATATTGTATTTTTAGGGATGTATGCAGCGCTGGGCGACTGGCAGCAGGCCATGCATCACATTCCGCCTATTATAGCATTTTTGATTGGTGTGTTCATCGCCTATCGCATGCACCTGCCATCGGTATTAAAATATCTGCCCAAACCGGCCTTAACCTGCCTGGGTTTCGAGATCATTGTACTTTTGGCCTGCTCGTTTTTATCTGATTCTTTTCCGGATATTCCTTTAGTACTGGCCATATCGCTGGTGGCGGCCATGCAAAACTCCAGCTTTACCAAACTGGAACAATGGACCTATAACTCCGTCATGACCACCGGCAACCTGCGCCGTTTTGCCGAAGCTTTTTTCAGGGCCACCATGCCCAAGCGTGATCGGGTTGCCCTGCGCGAGGCTCGTTTGTTTGGCTTTGTTTGCATTTGTTTTTTAGCAGGCGCCATTCTGGCTGCCTTAACCACCAAACGTATGCATGATTACGCCCTGTTAATACCCGCCGGCACTTTGCTCATCGCCTTTATTATTTGCTGGCGCAGACAAAAAGCTAAAGTTTTGTACTTTAAATTAAAAAGGAATCCGCCTCCCGCTGCTCAATAGTTTCCATAACTTATGAAATGTTACTAATATTACGCCATGAAACAATACGGGCTTATAGGCTACCCCCTTTCACATTCTTTTTCAAAGAAATATTTTGCCGAAAAATTTAAGAACGAAGGTATTACCGACGCAGCCTATGAGCTGTATCCGTTGGAGCACATCAAAGATCTGCAGGACCTGCTGGATGAACACCCAGGTATCTGCGGGCTCAACATTACCATCCCGCATAAAGTTGCTGTACTGCCATACCTGGATTGGATTGAGCATGATGCCCGCAAAGCCGGGGCGGTTAATTGTATCTGTGTAATTGCCGAAAGTCCTGTACAGGCTGCATTTACCGGGGAGGTTGGTATTGGAGGTCATGATTTCAGGCTGGAAGGATATAATACTGACCTGTACGGTTTCGAGATGTCCATCCGTCCGCTTATTAAGGATTTTGAAGCCGAAGCCCTGGTGCTGGGTGATGGCGGTGCGGCACAAGCCGTAAAATGTGTACTGGAGAATATGGGCATTGCCTTTAAAACGGTTACCCGAAAACCGCACCCTGATCATATTTTATTCAGCGATCTGAAACCGCACGACATCAAAAGGCATAAGATCATTATCAATACCACTCCTGTTGGGACGGCACCTAAGATTGATGAGTGCCCGCCAATACCTTATGAGTCCATAACCGATGAACACTTATTGTACGATCTGATCTACAACCCCGAGGAAACCTTGTTTTTACGAAAAGGCCGTGAACAGGGCGCCGCAACCAAAAACGGTTACGAAATGCTGGTACTGCAAGCCGAAAGGTCATGGGAGATATGGAACGCTAAAGATAACCGGGTATGAGATATGCTGGGCTATTAATGGCAGCGCTGTTGTTTTTGGCGGCATGTGGTGGTAATCATGATTATTCGCCAAAGCCGCGGGGATATTACCGCATCGCTTTTCCTAAAAAAGAATATCAGGATTATAACACGGGTTGCCCTTACTCCTTTAGCTATCCCAAATACGCCGTTATTGAACCCGACAGAACCAAAGGCGCCAAGCCATGCTGGGTAAATATGCAGTTTCCGCAATTTCATGCCACACTGCATTTAAGCTATCAGCCGGTAACCTCTAAAAAAGTATTTAATGAGCTGGTAGAGGATGCCCGCACCTTCGCATTTAAACATACCGTAAAAGCCACTTCTATTGATGAAGGTGTAATAGGCTACGCCGACCGTAAGGTTTATGGCATTTATTATACCATTGACGGCAACGCGGCTTCATCGGCACAATTTTTCCTGACCGACAGTACGAAAAATTACCTGCGCGGCGCCCTCTACTTTAACTCCGAACCCCGCCTGGATTCTATCCAGCCCGTGCTCAATTTTATTAAGCAGGATATTGCGGTGATGATTAAGAGTTTTAAATGGAAATAGTAGGTAGAGCCAAGAGATAAGAATCAGGAATCAGGACAAAGTTCAAAAAGCACGTCATTGCGAGGCACAAAGCAATCTCTAAACTATGCAGAGCCCTCTGCTAATCGGGAATTGCTTCGTGCCTCGCAATGACGCGTTTTTGTTTGAGATGTAAATACTAAACAATAAATCTTAACTTTATATAAACCCGACATCGAACATTCCAATTCCGAAATGAAATACTATACCATTCAGCCACCAGATATATTAAAACCCTTTATAAGGTTTTTTTGGGTGTTGGAGCATGAACTTTCTGCCGGCGAACCGGAGTACGTTTACCGTTCCATAGCTGATGGCTGTACCGAAATGGTGTTTCATTATCAATCAACCTTTGATGAAATTAACGACCGGGGACAGGAAAACGGAGGGCCTTCAGGTATCCAGTTCCAGACCAACCGCTACCGCCGCTTTATAACCCGGCAAAGCTTTGGCATTTTTGGCGCATATATTTATCCTTTTGCCGCCCCTCGCTTTTTTAAGATCCCCAGCAGCGAAACCACCAACCTAGCGCTCGATTATGATACTTTTTTAGGCAGTGCCGGTCGCGATCTGGAAGAACGAATGATGCTGGCGCCCGACAATCTGAAACGGGCTGCGATTCTAAGTGATTTTTTACTGATGCGCTTGCGGCATAATACACCTACAGACGACCGGATCATTACTTCTATCAGGCAAGTGATCCATACAAATCAGCATAAAACAGTTGCGCAGCTGGCCGATGCGTTTAATCTTTCGCTGCGGCAGTTCAACAGGCGTTTCAAGGAATATGCGGGATTTAGTCCCAAAAGCTATTTACGATTGATCCGTTTTCAGGATGCCATAAAACAATACGGCAGTAATAAATCATTAACGCGGATAGCTTTGGAGTGCGGTTATTATGACCAGTCGCACTTTATACATGATGTAAAAATGTTTACAGGCTATCACCCCAGCTTTTACTTTTCGGGCAAAGCGGAAGGGACGGAATATAGAAATATTAAACTCTAAATCCGAAGTGCTAAATTCTAAAAAATGCCTGAACCAGAATTTTAGAATAATAAATCCTAATTCGAACATCCGAAACGGCGTAGCCCTCTTGAGTACCTCAAAAAAACAAACAAAAACGAAAAATCCGAAATCAAAAAAATGTCTTGTTTTTACAATTTTGCCTGCAACGGGCAGATTAGTTTTGAATAAAAAAAACAGATCGACATGGAAACTATCAAAACCATTCCCGAAACCTATCAGCGTATTATGCCCTACCTTATTGTAAAGGATGCGCCTGCTTTTATCTCCTTTATGCAAAATGTATTTGGCGCTAAGGAGCAGTACAAACAAATGCGCGATGAAAAATGTATTATGCACGCCGAGCTCAGCATTCAGGGAAGCACCATTATGTTTTGCGATAGTACCGAAACTTATCTTCCACAAAATGCCGGCTTATTTATTTATGTAGATAGCTGCGATGAAGCTTATCAAAAAGCACTCGAAAACGGTGCCTCAAGCGTTATGGAGCCAGCCGACCAGCCATATGGTCGCAGTGCCGGGGTAAAAGATCCTTTTGGTAATACCTGGTGGGTAACTAACCCGCTTTGAAACGTTGCCCAACTCCAACAAAACGCCATCCTGTTATTAAAATAGGGTGGCGTTTTGTTTGGGCTATGTAATTTTATGATGTGGTGGATGTTGATATGTTATTTTATAACTAATTCATAATTAATGAGTTTTACTATATTCTTTTATATAGAATAGCCTGTTGATTATGGATTCATCCAATATACCGCTGATAAGAATGTTAATTTTGCGGTATCTATGAGTACGTTAACATCAAAAGCCCCTGCCATTAAGGAACATCATCAGTCAATAGCAACACTGCTGGCTTTTGCCCTGATCCCTTTATCGGGTTTTGCTACCGATATTTATATTCCATCATTACCCACCATGGCCGGCGAAATGGGCGTGAGCAATGTGCAGGTACAATTAACATTAAGTATTTTCCTGATTAGCTATGGTATATCCCAACTATTTATCGGCAGTATACTGGATAGTTTTGGCCGGTATAAAGTTAGCCTGGCTTCGTTGGTTATTTTCGCGGTTGCCAGCATAGTGATCGCTATCACCCATAATATTTATCTGATTTACCTCATGCGGGTGATACACGGCGTAACCGTTGGTGCCATTATAGTAGCCAAGCGGGCCTACTTTGTGGATCTGTTTACCGGCGATAAGTTAAAGCACTACTTGAGCATGTTTTCTATCATCTGGTCAACCGGGCCTATTGTGGCGCCGTTTATAGGGGGATATCTGCAAACCGCTTTTGGCTGGGAATCAAACTTTTATTTTTTGGCAGGCTTCGCGGTGGTATTTGCCATTCTGGAACTCATTTTTAGTGGCGAAACCCTGGTGCATTTTTCGGAGTTTCATTTTCAAAAAATCGTAAAAGTATACGCCAACATGATCAAAACCCACAGCTTCACGCTGGGTATAGTAATGCTCGGACTGGCCTATTGCATGGTGATGACTTATAATATGACTGGTCCGTTTATTATTGAGCATCATTTACATTTAACACCTATTATTGCTGGTTATAGTTCGCTGGTGCTGGGCTTTGCGTGGATGGTTGGGGGCTTTATCGGTAAGGCAACCATCAACCGCCCATTCTTCAAAAGGATGGTAGTTAACGTCGTTATGCAAGTGCTTTTTGTACTGGTGATGATCATCAGCGTTCAATTTATCAGCAATTTATATTCCATGATATTTTTCGCCTTCATCATCCACGTTTGCGCCGGGTATACTTTTAATAACTATTTCACCTTTTGTTTAAGCAAATTTCCTAAGAATGCGGGTATCGCTGGTGGCCTAACCGGGGGCATCACTTATGTGATCGTTTCTTTTTTAAGCTACGGTATTGTTAACGTGGTACCTGCCAAAGACGAGCGCAACCTGAGCTATAGCTACCTGATATTCATTTTACTTTCAGCGCTGATCATGTTCCTCATCTTCCGGATCAATAAAAAAGAAAAGGCGCCGTCGGAGGCTTTTGCAGAATAATCTAAAGTACCTGATTAAACTCCAATCGTTCACCATCGGGACCGGTAATGTTAAAATATTTGCAGCCGTTTTTCCAGAATTGTAAGAAAACAGGGGCTTTTTCGATAATGTTAAAGCCGGCCTCTTTAATAATGGCAAAAGTTTCGTCAATATCGCTTACATCAAAAGCCACGTGATCGATATGTCCGTTGCCACGGGCCCTGATCTCCGCTAAGCTCGCTTCGGGTAACTGGTAAAGTTCCATGAGTATATTTTCGCGCTGCATCATTACGCAGGTGCCCTGTTCGCCATGATCGGTAAAATGAGCCTGCATTACGTTGTTAAAACCCAGCCGGTTGTAAAACTTTTGTGACGCATCCAGATTAGTTACCGGGATGCCTATGTGCTGTATGCTGTTGATTCTTAGTCGGATATCATTTTCCATGAAGACTAATATTAGTGGTGTAAAATTAAAAAAATGAGTAACTTGACTAAGTTATATCATTTTACACAGTGTTAACACATTTGCCGTAAATTGCTGTTAAACTTGCAGCCATAATTAACCAACTTAATGAAAATCGGAATTGTATGTTACCCAACCTTTGGTGGAAGCGGCGTTGTAGCCACAGAACTCGGTAAGGCCCTTGCCGACCGCGGTCACCAGGTTCATTTTGTTACCTATAACCAGCCCGCTCGGTTAGATCTTTTTTCCGAAAACCTGTTTTACCACGAGGTATCGGTATCCAACTATCCGCTTTTTGATTTTCCGCCTTATGAGCTGGCCCTGGCCAGCCGCCTGGTTGATGTGGTTAGGCACGAAAAGCTGGATGTATTACACGTTCATTACGCCATTCCGCATGCTTCGGCCGCGTTTATGGCTAAACAGATATTATTAACCTACGGTATTTATATCCCGGTGGTTACTACCCTGCACGGTACCGATATTACCCTGGTAGGTAAAGACCGCACTTTTAAGCCGGTAGTTACTTTCTCTATCAATCAGTCTGACGGTGTTACCGCGGTATCCGAAAACCTGAGGCATGATACGTATGAGTTTTTTGAGATCGATACCGATATCAAGGTGATCCCAAACTTTATCGATCTGACCCGTTTCAGTCTCAAAGCAAAAGACCATTTTAAAAAGGCCATAGCCCCATCGGGCGAAAAAGTACTGGTGCATACCTCCAACTTCCGTAAGGTAAAACGTACCGAGGATGTGGTGAGGATTTTTGCTGAAGTAATTAAAAAAATACCTTCCAAATTACTGATGGTTGGTGACGGACCTGAGCGTTCGGGCTGCGAGCAGTTATGCCGCGACTTAGGTGTTGCCGATAATGTGCGCTTTTTGGGTAAGCAGGATGCCATTGAAGAAATACTTTCGGTAGCCGATCTGTTCCTGATGCCTTCACAGTCAGAAAGTTTTGGTTTAGCCGCTTTGGAGGCCATGGCTTGTAAAGTACCGGTGATCAGTACCAACGCGGGTGGTTTGCCCGAGTTAAATGTGGATGGAGTAACCGGTTTCCTGAAAGATGTTGGGGATGTAGAAGGTATGGGCAAAAGCGCTATTTATATACTGGAAGACGAAGACCGGCTAAATCAGTTTAAAGAAAATGCCCTGGCCCGCGCTAAGGAATTTGATTTGGCCACCATTTTGCCTTTGTATGAAAACTACTACTTACAGGTGATTGATAAGTGTAAAGACAAGTGTAAAGAGCTGTGCACAGGTAAAGCCAAGGTTGCCTGAATGTAAACTGTATACAATTAGCTCATATAAAGTTAATTAGCTATCTGGGGATTTTTTTTCTTATATTCAGATCATTCATTTGACCATCTAAAGGGGTGTAACATACCTGATACAATTGAAAAAATATTTTCTAAAGGTTAAATATTTTCGTTGATGTTAACTAACTTAGTCTACTGTTCACTTTTAAAATTAAACTTATGGCAAAGCACACAACCCTAAAACGTGGTCAATTACTTAAGTACATTGGTAAAAGATGGAAGAATTTAAACATCAGCAACCCCTTCATGAAATTTTTGGGCTACGACGGAAACGGCTTTGCTGATCTGTGGGTAGAATATCAGGGCCGCACATTATTCCTCTCTATTAAAGAAGTTGAACTGGCTGTTTAAAACGGCCTGTTTTATACTACGTAAAGGGTTTGGTTTTAAACCTACCCCGGATAATTATGGCTTTATAAAAAAAGAAGCTATATTCGTACAAAGGAAATGGTGTCTTCCTACTTAACCGCCCTAAAAAGCTGATGGCGCCTGCAATAAATTAACCCACAGGATTTACCCTGTGCTGATTTTTTGTAGGTGGAAAAAAAACTCAATATATCGCTTTTAGAATTATACCGGCATAATGTCCGGATGAAACTCCTGTTCTCTTCGTATCTTATTGCTGTAAAAAGCTCCAGTCTACTTCATGTCATTGCGAGGTACGAAGCAATCGCATGCTTTACAGAGTCGCTTTGTATTGTTTGCCGCATACTTCGCAGTGTAGTTTTCTGTTACCGAATAAAAGAACCTAAATTAGTCGCTCATGAATGATAAGCTTTTTACGTCCGAACATTTTTCAATCCTTAAACATCTCATCCGCTGGACGGTTATCATCATACCCATCGCAATCGTCATCGGTAGCATGGTTGCCCTGTTTTTATGGTTGCTTAATTGGGCTGTCCATTTCAGATTTGCTCATCCTTTTATCCTGTATCTGCTGCCTGTTGCCGGCGTGTTGATCTATTTTATTTATAAGCTGATTGGCGGATCGGCCGAAAAAGGGAATAATCTTATTATTGATGAGATCCATACACCCGGTGGTGGCGTACCCAAACGCATGGCCCCAATTGTGCTTATCACCACTATTATTACCCATTTGTTTGGCGGCTCGGCCGGGCGCGAAGGTACAGCAGTACAAATAGGTGGCAGCATAGCGCAAATGTTTAGCGGCTGGTTTAAATTAAGTGAGGGCGATACCCGCATTGTGCTCATTGCCGGTATTGCCGCGGGGTTTGGAGCCGTTTTTGGTACGCCGCTAACCGGGGCCATATTTGCCATGGAGGTGTTGACTATTGGTCGCATTCAATACAATGCCCTGCTGCCCTGTCTTATAGCCAGTATTATAGGCGATGTTACGGTTGCTGCCTGGGGTGTTCATCATACCCCATATCACATCGATATTTTCGCCACAGCGCAGCATTGGTTCTCGGCTTATTTGTCATTTGATTTTGTTTTGCTTTTTAAGATCATGATCGCCTCAGCTGCATTTGGACTGGCCAGTTACCTGTTCGCCTGGATGGTGCATGGCATCAAAGGCTTTTTCATTAAATGGATTCCTATTCCCTGGCTGATACCTGTATTGGGCGGACTGATCATTATTGGTCTTACTGTGCTGATCGGCAAGCCAGATTACCTGAGCCTGGGTGTCGATCCGGAATATGCCGGCGCCGTTACTATTCCCTCGGCTTTTCACGCAGGAGGTGCCGATACCTGGAGTTGGCTCTGGAAAACCATTTATACTACTACCACACTGGCTACAGGTTTTAAAGGCGGCGAGGTAACTCCGCTTTTTTATATCGGTGCAACATTGGGTAATACCTTATCTGTATTAATGGATGCCCCGGTAAGTTTATTTGCAGCGCTGGGTTTCATTGCGGTTTTTGCCGGGGCAACCAATACTCCACTGGCCTGCACCATTATGGGGGTTGAACTTTTTGGCGGCCAGTATGTTTTGTTTTTCGCGGTAGCCTGTTTTACCGCTTATTTCTTCAGTGGTCACTCCGGTATTTACAGCGCGCAGCGCATTGGCATACCCAAAGTAGCAGATACCCGTTTTTCTGATGCGGCCACCCTTTCAGAAGCCGGCAATCGTCGGCAAAATTATGTGCAAAAGAAATTGCAGAAGTACGGGTTGGGGGGTAAGAGAGAAGAATAAGGATAAAATCCTTCAAATTTCCTTTTCCTTTCCCGACAGCATAAGCTTCGCGCGAAAATGGACAGAACGGTGGCCAAGCAAATTTTGCAGAAGAGTGGGACTGATGAGCGCGCGAGTATTTTATAATACTGCACGCAGACGACTCACCGCCTATCTCCGCCAGCTGGCGGATGGGCGACCCTCTTTTTGCCCACAAGGGGAAAGAGGTTTGGGATTTTTTTCCATTATATCCAAATTTTTCAAATTCCCTCTTTCCAGCGAAGCTGAAGAGCGAGATGGCAAGCGCAGCGATGACCGGTAAGTTGACTCTTGAACCATTCAAAACCACAATTCAAACCCGAATAAACTTCACCAACTCCTTCAACACATTTCGCCCAAATTTTTACCTTTGCCTAAACTCAAACTATACATGAGCGAAAAGATTTTAGTGATAGGAGCCAACGGCCAGATAGGGACAGAACTGGTTGTTGCTTTACGAAAAATACATGGCGCCGAAAGCGTTATTGCATCCGATATCAATGATCCAGGTTATGCCATACGCCACAGCGGGCCTTATGAGCTGGTGAACGTGCTGGATAAGGACAATCTGCATCACATTTTCCAGAAACACCGCCCTACCCAGGTTTACCTGCTGGCAGCCATACTCTCGGCTGTAGGCGAACAAAAACCCAAACTGGCCTGGGACCTGAACATGACCGGCCTCATCCACATACTTGATTTTGCCGTGGAGTTTAAAACCGCCAAAGTTTTTTGGCCAAGCTCCATCGCGGTATTCGGACCAAACTCGCCGCAATTCCATACGCCGCAATATTGCGTAATGGACCCCAATACCGTTTATGGCTTCAGCAAACTGGCCGGCGAACGCTGGTGCGAATATTATTTTACCAAATACGGATTGGATGTACGCAGCATCCGTTACCCCGGCCTCATCGGCTGGCGCGCTAATCCGGGTGGCGGCACTACCGATTATGCCGTGCATATATTCCACGAAGCATTAAAAAAAGGAAAATATACCAGTTTCTTATCAGCGGATACCGCTTTGCCCATGATGTATATGGATGATGCCATCAGGGCTACTATATCCTTAATGGATGCACCTGCCGAACAGCTGACCATCCGGTCGTCATACAACCTGGCAGGCATCAGTTTTACGCCGACCCAGTTGGCCGGGGAGATCAAAAAACAGATCCCGGATTTTGAAATAAGCTATGCCGAAAATGACCCGCGGCAGGCCATTGCCGATAGCTGGCCAAAATCAATAGACGATAGTTATGCCGAAAGAGACTGGGGATGGAAACTGGAATATGACCTGGCCGCCATGACCAATGATATGCTGACTAATTTAAAAAACACCATATAAGCCGAAGGCGTAAAGCAAAAAGCTAAGGGTTTGAAACTTATATAAAACAAATATTATATTTAACCACTTTACCCCGATTGGGTAAGCAGTTATAAATACTTAGGTTGATTATGAACTATCAACCATGAACAATGAACTAAAAACATGGGAAGAGCATTTGAATTCCGCAAAGAGAGAAAATTTAAACGCTGGGCCAAAATGGCTGTGCAGTTTACACGTTTAGGTAAAGAGATTGTAATGGCCGTAAAAGCAGGTGGTGGTGATGTTACTACCAACTCGCGCCTGCGCACCGCGGTACAAAATGCCAAGGCGGTAAATATGCCTAAAGATCGTGTGGAGGCTGCTATAAAAAGAGCTACCAGTCGCGATGAAAAGGATTATGAAGAATTAGTATACGAAGGATACGCGCCTTATGGTGTTGCCGTATTGGTTGAAACCGCAACGGATAATACCAACCGTACCGTAGCCAATGTGCGCAGCTATTTTACCAAATATGGTGGTTCGTTGGGTAAAACAGGATCATTGGATTTTATTTTCACCCGCAAATCCGTTTTTACATTTGATCCTGGCGATCGCGACCTGGAAGAACTGGAGCTTGAACTGATTGACGCTGGTTTAGAAGACCTGTTTGTGGAGGCCGACGAAGAAGGAAACGATATCGGCGTGATCCATACCGCGTTTGAAGATTTTGGTAAAATGCAGAAAGCCCTGGAAGAACTGGGTGTCGAAGTAAAATCAGCCAAGCTGGAGCGTGTGCCGCAATCATTCCACGAAGTTACCGAAGAACAGGTTGCCGACATCATGAAACTGATCGATCGCCTGGAAGAGGACGACGACGTGCAGGCGGTTTACCATAACATGGCTGAGTAATTTTTGATTTCGGAATTGGGATTTTCGATTTCGGATTTTAAAAAGTGAAATATAACTCATGTCATTGCGAGGAGGGACGACGAAGCAATCGCGAACTTTGCAGGGCACAGTTTTGATTTTTGAATTTTAACTTTTGAATTAATTCCCCATGCCACTATTCAGTTCACGTAAGGAAGAAAAAAAGGTAAAAGTAACTTTTGCCAATGGCTTGCTTTTTGTTGAAAAACCTGATGGTAAACAACAGGCTTTTCCGCTGGAGTGGTTCCCGAAATTGATGAACGCCAGCGATGAGGAACGGGAAGACTGGAAACAAACCGATAAAGGCATTCACTTTAACCAATTGGATTTGGACGTGGATCTTTAAATAGATATGAGATGTTAGATATGAGATTTGAGAAGGGGAAATATAAAATGTCTCAAATCTCGAATCTCATATCTCAAATCTAACAATATGACTTTCGAAGAGTTTTTTAAAAAGAAAAAGATCGACCTGGCTGCTTTGCAAGCGGCGGAAGGGGCACTATTTTCTGAATTTAAAACTCACTTTGAACAAATGGGCGAAAAAAGTTTCGACCATACCAAAAAATATTGGTTCAATAAACTTAGGCGACGGTTCCCGGCTGCACCTGAAATAAAAACGGAAAAGGTAAGGATAGAAAACAAGCTGGCCGAACAAACCATTACAGAAAGCCTCACAGAACCAGCCGCGCCATCAGCCAAACTGGGTTTTGCGCCTAAATTCAGGGCTGGCGGAGTTGCCAAATCTGCCGAAGAAAAACAAGAAACTAAGCCAGAAGAGACTACACCTGCTGCAGAGGCTTCGGCCAAACTGGCATTTAAGCCCCGGTTTAATCCAGGTATGGTAAAACCCAAACCAGCAGAGGATACTGCAAAACCACAGGAAAAGTCTGAAGCAAAAGAAGAAAATACAATCCCTGCAAATGACGCTCCAAAGCCCGCATTTAAGCCGCGTTTTAATGCCGCGATGATGAAGCCGAAACCTGCTGAAGAGGCCGCAGAACCACAAGATAAGCCTGAAGCAGAAAAAGAAAATACATCAACACCTACAGATCAAGCGCCGGCAAAATCAGCATTCAAACCCCGGTTTAATGCTGCCATGATGAAGCCTATGCCTGCGGAAGGTGAAGCAACACCAGAAGAAAAACCGGAGGTAAAAGAAGAGCCTGCTTCATTTGCTGAACCTGCTCCCAAACCCGGATTTAAACCGCGTTTTAACCCCGGTATGGTAAAACCAAAACCTGCGGAAAGCGAAGCTGCACCGGAAGAAAAGCCAGAAGATAAGGCTGATACTCCACCGCCTGCGGGAGAGTCTGCCCCTAAATTGGGATTTAAGCCCCGGTTTAATATGAAAACTCCTCCGCCAAAATCAACTGAAGAGTAGCTGAGGACATGTTTTCTCCACGCGTCATTGCGAGGTACGAAGCAATCTTTATGCTATACAGAGCGGCTCTGCTAATCGGGGATTGCTTCGTACCTGCAATGACGTGCGGGAGAGAGAAAACCCATCACTCCAAACTATTTGCTATGCGAAAACAGCCAGCTAAATAGCTCAGGTTCTTTAAAAGCATTATCCCAGCTGTTATGGTCAACGCCGGGGTAAAGAGTAAATTTAGGTTCGCCGCCGGCCTCTTTAATGGCTGCTACCATTACTTCGGAATGATCGGACGGAACAACACTGTCTTTGCTGCCGTGGAAGATCCATAGCGGTACTTTTTTAGCGTATTTTTTAGCGTTCAGTGTATTGTCGCCGCCGCAGATAGCAAAAGCCGCGGCAAATATCTTGGGTTCGCGGCCAATGATTTCAAACGTACCCATTCCGCCCATGCTGAGGCCGCCCACGTAAACCCGGTGTTTATCAACAAAAGGTTTATCTAAAAACTGGTCGACCAAACCTATCAGCATGCGCATAGCTATGGTAGGTTGTTCATTCACCTGGAAAACGAATTTGCGCTTTTGCGTAGCGGGATCGGTTTCCTGTTGTACGTTTGACCAGTAGCTGTTTGCCGGGCATTGCGGGAAAACTATAATAGCTTCGTATTTTTCTCTTACGCTATCCTGCAACAAACGTGATGGTCCATATTTTAACTGCGACTCGTTATTATTGCCGCGCTCGCCGGCACCATGCAGCACAAACAGCAGAGGGTATTTTTTATTAGGATCAAAATGCTTGGGGAACAGTAACCGGTAAGGGAGGGTATCGCCTTTCATAGTAAAGCTGCCGCGATCAAAAGACGATAAATTTTGGGAACGGGCCGAAAAAGAAAATGCTAAGAGTAAACTTAGCATTCCTATAATAAATTTTTTGTGGATCATGGGCTATGTTTAAGATCTGTTTATGCTATAGTTAGCTAAACAAATTTAACGCCTTTTGATTTACATTTTTTTAATATTTTTTTACAGCGGTAACAATGAACATAAAAACCACTGCCTTTTAGACATTTCTAAAAAAGGCTGTCGTGCTGAGCTCCGTCGAAGCATGGTGGCCGGCCTCTGCGCGCGCCCCTTCGACGGAACTCAGGGTGGCAGCCCCTGTTTTTTAAGGGTGTTTAGCTATAGCCGGACTCTCAAAACCCAGCTTGGTAAGCCCTTTCTGTACTTCGGGGCAGCTCATGAACAGTTTCCATAATAAGCCGGTGCGGTAGTTTTCGATCATCACGATGATCGGTCCCTGGTCAATAGCCAGGTATGATTTGGCGTACCAGTTATGTGATTCACTAAAAGCATCAACAAAACCATATTCGCCCCAGATCTTATCGCCCAGGTCGTAATAAAAATGGCGCAGGGCTTTCATAGAGTATTCAGGCGTATATGGAAATGCCGACAAGGCTGCGGTAGGTGTGATCACCCCCAGGTCGTTGGTAGGCGAATGGGCATTGTATCCTTCAAAATTATCACTTGCGGTAAGTCCCCAGCAGTTTTCGCCATAACCTTTAAATTTTTTAGGGTTATCTACACAATAGGCGTGATTGATCAAAGTATGATTTTTATTCTGCTCCCAATAATCGGCATACTGATCTTTTAAACCTTTGGGGTTTAAACCCAGAAAGGAGTATTGCGAAAAGAAAAGCGGTCCGCCGTAATCAAAACCCAGAGGCAGCTTAAACCCATAAAATGTTTTACCATTCTTAAAAAAGTCACTTTGAGCCCAGCCCCTGTGGTATATATCGGCGCTTACGGGGTAACGCTCTGCCGAAGCCGCCAGCACATAGGTGATCAGGCACTCGTTAAAGCCATGTATCGGGAAGTTCATGGCCCAGCCATTGTTAGGGCTCCAGTGCCAGTACAGGGCGTCGCGACCCTCGCGGGTATACCAGTTCCATTCCATTTCGCCCCACATCCAGCCGATCACATCGCGTATGCGCTGCTCTTGCGGGGTGTTGGCTGTAAAGTATTGCCTGGCACAAAGCAGGCCCTGAAAAAGATAAGCCGACTCCACAATATCACCGCCATCATCCTTACGGCCAAAGGGGATCACCTTACCGGTTTCGCCGTTCATCCAGTGCGGAAACGCGCCGTGGAAAGAATTGGCTTTATACAAAAAGTTAACGATTTTAACCATGCGATCAACCGCCTGCTTATGCGTTATCCATTTACGGCTATCAGCCACGATGATAGACATGATGCCGAAGCCCGATCCGCCGGTGGTTACCACCTCATCGCCATAATCAAAAGAGGTATTGCTGCGCTCGCGGGCCAGGCCGCTCACCGGGTGGCCAAAATCCCAAAAATAACGGAAAGTCTGGCGCTGAACTACATCGAGCAGGGCGTTATCGCTCAGGTTTTTGATAATACCAACGGGTTTAATAGTATCGGTATTAGCCGTTGCAGGTTTTTGCGCCAGGCAGTATATGGCCAGGCATAATAAAAAGGGGGTTAACAATAGTTTTTTCATGTAGATATATATGCGGGTTTCTTTTTTACAAAGACCGGAGGGATCGGTTAAAAATGGCTGCCTGCCTATGAAACAGGCAGCCGATAAATAAACCAATCTAACTGATTAATAACCAGTATTTTGTTTTAACCTGCCGCCGCTCAGGTCAATTTGTGTTTGCGGGATGGGAAATAAAGCATTTTTGGCGCTCCATGATTTACCGTGCGCGGCAAATGCTGCAGCAGCACGGCCAGGCATTACCGCGTCCTGACGAACGATGTCAAAAAAACGGTCATGCTCTTCGGCCAGCTCCATGCGGCGCTCATGCCAAATAGCTAACAATGAAGCATCTGCTGCTGGTAATTTTGCCCTGGTACGTACCAGGTTCAAATCGGTTGAAGCCTCTCCTGTTCTGCCCAGTTGAAAAGCAGCTTCGGCATTGATCAGCAATACATCGGCATAGCGTAAAATGCGCACCTGTTTTGGCAGGCGATCGGTATTGCCGCCGCAATTAGTTTCTGCTGTACGACTATGATAAGCTTTATAACTGTAGGTGCTGTTTTGAACAGAATCCTGGCTTGGTATGCGGAAACCGTCCCACAACACGGTGCCATGCGGCAGTATGCTGATCACGGTAGCTGCCTTACGTACATCATTGGGTTCATATTCCTTTAATAAAGCATCCGACGGATTGTTAAAACCAAAGCCCAGATCGGCCCAGCCAAATTTACCACCGGCACGAGGGCCCTGGGATACGGTGTACAGATTAATACCAGCAGAGCAGTCTTTGTTGATACCTGCCTGGATCTCAAATATCGATTCGGAATTGTTATTACCACCATCGCCGTTCACAGCGTTTTGTCGCCATATCAACGAGTAATCCTTTACCAATGAATATTTACCACCATCCATCACAGCTTTTGACAGGTCATAAGCTTTCTGGTAGTTTTTCATATACAGGTACACTTTGGCTTCCAATGCCTGTGCTGCGCTTTTAGTAGCACGACCAACGTCGGTAGCGCCCTTATCGGGTAGGTTGGCAACGGCAAAATCCAGGTCACTTACAATAAACGCGTAAATAGCATCGGCTGTGGCGCGGGTTTGGTATTTGTCCTGGTTGGCTTCGCTGGCCAATGGTACTTTATCTAACAGTGGCACCCCGCCGTATAAACGCACCAGGTTAAAATAGAAGTAGGCCCTTAAAAATTTAGCCTCGCCAATCAATGCGTTTTTGGTAGCCGCATCAAACTGGGCATTCTGCAATTTATCCAAAGCCTGGTTTGCACGGGCAACACCTTGATAATGGCCTGTCCAAACGTTGTTAACCACCCCATTTGACGCGGATGTTTGCAGGTTATCAATTTGTTTGGCATCACCATAATCATCAGGCGAGCTTCCTTTATCGGCATCATCAGAGGCGATGTCGGTCATGATCACAAACTGGAAGCTATCGATATCCGGATCAAAACCGCCTATATAAAATACGTTGTAGATACCCGTTACCAATGCTTTAGCTGCATTGGGGTCATTGGCAATATCATCCTGCGTTATTTTACCTTGCGGGTTAACATCAAGGTAATGCTTACACGCGCTGAGGGTAGCGGTTAAAACCAGCATACAAACAGCTATAATGTTTAAATTTTTATTATATATCTTTTTCATAATGCTGCATATTAAAATTGAAGGTTCAAACCAAGTGCAAAGGTGCGGGTTACCGGGTAGTTGGTATTATCTATACCTGCCTCGGTGATACCAGTGTTCACATCATTATTAAATAACTCCGGCGATGAACCGCTGTACCGTTTTAAGGTGAAGAGGTTTTGTGAGGTCAGGAAGATCCTCAACCTGGAAATATTGGCCCTTTTTAGCATAGCCGATGGCAACGTATAACCTAATGTTAAGTTGTTTAAGCGCAGGTACGCTCCTGATTCAATAAAATAGGTTGATGGCGGCGTTGATGAGGTAATTACATTAGGGTCGGTGCCGGAAGGCTTAGCGGTCGTAAAACGGCTGTTGGCATAACTGGCCTCAATGTTGTCATTTTCGCTGCCCCTGGAATTCTTTTTACCATTATAGATCTTGTTGCCCCAATTGCCTGTAAAATCGGCGCTCAGGTCAAAATGAGTGTAATTGATAGCAAAGTTAAAGCCACCATAGTATTTGGGCTGATATGAGCCGGCATAAACACGATCGTTAGCATCAATTACACCATCATGGTTAATGTCGGCATATTTGAGTCCGCCAACTTTATTAGGTTCAAAGGTATTGGTGGGCGCTCCGGTAAGCTCAGCCGCGTTTTGGAAAACACCAGTAGCCTGCAATACATAATAACTGCCAATAGGCTGGCCATTGTCTGTACGGGTAACTTGTTTTGAATTGATACCGCCGCCGAATAATGCCTGGCCGCCATTTAAGCCAATTACATTGTTTTTATTATAGCTGATGTTTGCTCCCACACTGTATGACAGTTTGCTGTTGATCTTGTCGTTCCACTTTAAACCCAGCTCAAAACCTTTGTTGCTGTAGGATGCGGCGTTGGTGATATAAGTATTGTCCGGATCGCCAAGGATACCGGGGAGCGGTATCTTGGTTAGCGCATTGGATACTTTTTTGTTGTAATAATCAACCTCACCACTTAAGCGGTTATTGAGGATAGCAAAATCCAAACCGATATCAAACTGAGCTGTAGTTTCCCACTTCAGGTTCAGATCTTTAATATCCTGTATCACGCTACCCAGGTTTAATGTGTTATTAAAATAATAAGGCAGGTTTGAGGTAGCTGTAACAATGTACAACGCCTGATCAATATTATCGTTACCAAGCTTTCCGTAGCTGGCACGTAGTTTTAACTGATCAAACAGATGGTTATCTTTCATGAACGATTCTTCCGAAATTACCCAGCCACCACCAAAGGTGTAAAAGTTGCCCCAGTGCTGGTTGAATTTAGAGCTACCATCACGACGGAATGATCCGCTTAGCAGGTATTTGCCTTCAAAACCATAATTTACCCGACCTACAAATGATTGCCTGGTAAACAAGCCGCCGCCGTTATCGTCTTTAGCATTCACATCCGGATTGCCCAGGCTCAGGTACCATTGATCCTGGTTGGCCGGTACATCCTGGCGCGAACCGTTGAGATAATTTGATTTATTTTTTTCGGTAACTATACCCCCTAAAACTGTTAAGTGGTGTTTACCGAAGGTTTTATCAAAAGTTACGGTGTTATCCCAGGTATACTGATAAGAGTCGTCGTTTTGAACAAACAACACGCTGTTATCCTGCCTTTGATTACCGCCGCCTACTGTAAAGGTGCTGTTATCAGAATGGAACTGGTATTGATAGTTTTTCTGGTTGTTAAAACGAATATCGGCATTAAACGCGGAATGAAAGGTAAGCGAGCTGATAGGTTTATAATCTAAAGCTACATTACCCTGTACACGGTTGTTGAGTGTAAAATTGTTAGCCTTATCCAACTGCAGTAATGGGTTGCCCACATTACCCCATGCCGAAGTATTACCATACTTGCCATCTATCATTGATGGGATGATGGGGGCTGCCCGATAAATATTTCCATATATGCTGTTTAGATTAACCGTTTGTTCGGCGCCGCGTGTCAAAGAGATCTGCTCGCTGAATTTTAGCTTTTTGGATATGTTTATTTCATTATTGGCACGGATAGTAAAGCGCTGGAAACCGTTGGTTTTAATAACGCCCTGATCATCAAGATAGTTGGCGCTAATAAAATAGGTGTTGTTTTCGCCGCCGCCTGCAACCGAAACGTTATGATTGGTGGTAAACGCATTACGCGAAACCGCTTTTAGCCAATCGGTAGTTCCCGGAGAGGTTACCGGGGCGTTTACATCGGCGCCGGGGTTGGCATCTTTCAAATAATCGGTGTATTGGGCGCGATTAGCCAGTTGAAGCGGATTGGCTATTTCCCTGAATCCAATGGTAGCGTCATAGCTTACTGTAGGCGGACCGCTTTTACCCTTTTTGGTAGTGATAATAACTACACCATTTGCGCCACGTACACCATAGATGGCCGCCGACGCATCTTTTAGCACATCCAGGCTCAATATATCATTGTTGTTGATGTTTCGGATATCATCTGTTAATACCCCATCAACTACATAAAGCGGGTTGGCGCCGGCAAGCACAGAGCCAGTACCACGGATACGCAAAATAGGTGCCGAGTTTGGTTGACCGGATGATAAAACCTGTACACCGGATACTTTCCCCTGCAAAGCCTGGGTTGGCGTTTGCACGGGTTGCTTGGCCAACAGATCGCCATTTACACTGGCAACGGCTCCGGTTACATCGCGTTTTTTCTGGGTGCCGTAACCAATTACCACCACCTGCTGAAGTTCTTTAGCTTCGGGCTGTAGTTTTACGGTTAACGTGTTTTGGTTATTAACGGGCAACGATAGGGTTGTATAACCAATGTAGGTGAAAACAAGTGTTGCATCTGGCGGCGCCTGCAAGGTGAAAGCGCCATTTACGTCGGTTTGAGTTCCGGTGGTGGTACCCTTTATTGCAACACTTACGCCAATTAGGGGCTCGCTGGTATTGGCATCGGTAACTTTACCTTTTACCGGTGCGTTTTGAGCAAATGAAGTGTTAACAAAAAAGAAGCAGAATAACACCAACACAGAAATAGTAAGGTTTCTTTTCATAGTGGTTATTAGTAAGTGAGCGTTATAAAATAATTGGTTTATTATTTGACAAAACTGGACAGATATTACCCATTTATCAAAAAAATTAACTCAACATTAATACATCATATTAAAAACACTTGCTCAATGTTTTGGTTTTTATTTTTTAATTATTTGATTATCAATTTATTGTGTGTTGAGTATAAAATGTGTATATACTACAAGACCTAAGCTATGCAGGTAAAGATGAATTGGGACTGTGAGAGGTAATGATGTAGTATTATGGGGTACTGAGCAGGTTAATTAAACCTTTAAAAGGATAGGTGATTTGTGGCACACTTGACTTTTCAGCAGGGATATTAATATCTTTAGTTAACCAATAATACCTATAAACTTAAAACCTGCTAATTATGAAAAAACACCTCTGTTTAATTTTCTTAGGATTCTTTGTGATCTTTTTTATCAATTCCTGTAAAAAGCAAGGCGCTAATGCTCCTGATCAAAATGGAAAGATCCCCGACGATGTATTGAGTGCTATTACCAAAATGGGCTTCAACGCTAACGATGTTCACGCGGTTAATGATGGTTACATCGTAGAGGGCGACATTTTTATTGCTAAAACATCACTGGGCAAAACAGTGAACAGCGCCAACATCGTTATTGCCAAAACCGAGCAGTACCGAACCAATAACCTGGTAACGGGTTTGCCCAGAATGATCAATATATCGGTAACAGGCCTAACCGGTAATTTTATTACGGCCACCGATGCAGCCATTTTACGATGGAACAACTTAAATCTTACCGTTAAATTTCAGCGGGTAGGCAGCGGCGGCAATATCGATATCAGCGGCATTTACCAGGGCCCCTATCCCGATGGATCTATTTTGCTGGGCAGGGGTGGCTTTCCCGAAAATGGAAATCCATATGGCACCGTTGTACTCAACACTTATGTGTACAATGCAAACAGCGATGTTGGCTATATGACATCGGTAATACAGCATGAATTAGGGCATTGTATAGGCTTGCGGCATACCGATTATTTTAACCGCGCCTTTAGTTGTGGCGGAAATACCAATGCCGAACCATCAAACTATAATCCATCAGATCCGCAGAATTATCCCGGCGCTATCAATATCCCAGGAACGCCGACAACTGCTGACGCGGGTTCATTAATGCTGGCCTGTAACAATGGTGTCGACCGTTCTTTTAATCCCAATGATGTTGTAGCGCTGAATTATCTGTATGGTCAGCCGGCAGCCCCTTCGGCAACTATCAATAACAAGAGTAGTTTTGATTGGGTGGATGGTGGTTCAAACCCTATAGTGAATGGTTCGGGATCAGGCAGCGGAACAATCAAGGCCCCGGCTGGTTCAACCGTAGCGGTAACCATTTCTGCTTACGGACCACAAATTACTCGTACCACCTTTACCATGTCGGGGGCGCAGTTAAGTGGCCCTATGGGAAATAACGTTACTGTGCAGGTTGGCAGTACCACGCAAACATTTGTAACGCCGGCCAGCGGCCAGGTAAGCTGGAACGGAACATTTTATAGATCTACCTCATCAGGCACAGGTCATATATCAGTGCAGCTGCAATAATGACGCATACACATTGATTTAAAAATAAAAAGGAGAAGGCCGCAAGGCCTTCTCCTTTTTATTATAGTTCTATCAGAAACTCCGTAAGGTTTTTATCATGCTCCAAATTGAGCTTTTTACGCAGCCGGTACCGCCTGATCTCGACACCGCGCAGTGAAATATTCAGTAATGAGGCCATTTCTTTACTGCTCATATTCATGCGCAGATAGGCACATAATTTCAGGTCATTCGGCACCAGGTCGGGGTGACCGGATTTAAGTTTTTTGAAAAAGTTTTCATGCGCCTCGTTAAAGCTTTTTTCAAATATATTCCAGTCTCGTTCATCATTCATACCCTCATCAATAACTTTTTGAATGCGACGTAACTGATCAGCAGCCAATTTTTTGCCAGAGCTGTCTTTCAGATGTGTTATTTCTTCGCTGATCTTTTGCAGCAGTTCATTTTTATAAACCAGGTTCATGGCCGAGTTGGCCAGCTCGCGGCTTTTACCGGCCAGGTCGGCCTGCAGTTGTTCATTTTTAATATTGATGATATGCTGTTCGTTGGCAATGGCTTCCTGTTTTAAAAATTCTTCTTTTTCTTTTTGCAGTTTCTCCTGTAGATGCTGTTGGTGGCGCCGGAGTTTTAAGCGGTAATAATATCTTACCAGGTAATAAGCCAAAATGAGCAGCAGCACATAAAAAGCTATAGCCAATTTGCTGGCATACCAGGGGGCAAGCACCGTAAAGGTTAGTGTAGTAATGGCCGATATGTTTTGATCATTGATCTTGGCCCTAACTTTAAAATGATAAGTACCCTGGTTAAGATTGGTAAACTCTTTCTGGCTTTGCGGCGCCCAGTCAGACCATTGCCTCGAGTATCCTTCCAGGTAATATTGAAACTTGATCTTGGCTTGTTTGTAATAAGGCAGCGAATAAGCGATACGGATATTGTTTTGAGAATAGGGTATCTCAATAGTGTTATGCGGGCTATTCATATCGCTGAGCACGTAAACCTTGTCGGTCACGTTTTCGATGCGGCGTATCAGCACCTGTGGAATTTTTACCGGGCTGGGCAAAAGAGCGTCTCCGTCATTCAATATCACAAAACCATCATCAATACTGATGAGGTAGGTTAAATTGTTAATGCGGTTGATGGTTTCATAATGCTGTACCATTTGTCCGTTGAGTACCGTAAAACGGTTGGTATCGATACTGGTTTTACCGGGTATCGAAAAATCAGCCAGAGCAACACGCCCATGGTTGATGAACCAATACCGCTTGCCCAAAGCCTTAATGATTTTACCCGACGAGGCAAACGTGCCCAGTTTTTTGTTGAGCTGGGCATACTTAAAAAAGCGATCGGTGATATCGTCATAGATATAGAAGCCGGAGTCAGAGGAAAAAACCACGCGATTGTCCAGGTCAAATACATTCACGTTATAGCTGCCAGGCAGACCGTATTTCCGGTCATAATATACGCTGGAGGTTACTTTTTTAAGATCGCTGCTCAGCGTGAGCTTATAAATACCCTTATAGGCATGGCTCACCCATATCTGCCCTTTGCTGTCCTGCTCTATAAAGCGCGAAGGTTCGCCAAAACCTTCTACCTTATGGCTGAATACCCAGTTGCCCGCAGCATCTTTTTTATAGATCACCAGGCCGGTATAGGTACCCTGTACCAGCTTGTCCGGACTGAGTTTTTTGATGGTCCAGCCGCCGGTTACGGTTGATATTTTGGTAATGATATTACTATTCACCTGGTAAGTACCATCATTATGGCCGCAAAGCAGGCGTCCATCTTGTAACGAAAGATCCCAAACCTGCCCCTGCGAACCGGGGATCAACTTAAAATCAAAAGATTGGAAAAGTTGGTTATTATCCGCGATCCAGTCGCTGTAAAAAAGGCCCTGATTGGTGCCCAGGTATATTTTGTTATTAAATATGATGCTGGCATAAACCGTCCCGAACCTGCCGGTTTTGTCAAAATAGAAATACAGCGGTGAGTTTACCTCTATGCGGTCGATGCCATTATCCAGTCCGGCCCACAGGTTTTGTTCGTTATCGGTATATAAACTTAAAACGGTATTGTTTTGCAGCCCGCTTGCTTTGTTGATGTGCTGTACCACATGCCCGGCGGTGTCTACAATTACAATACCGTTGAGGATAGTACCGTAGGCAAAATATTTACCCGGGATAACAGCCCCGTTATTCAATTGGTAGGTTTTTAAAAAATCGTTGGCCTGGTTAATCCAGGGGCTTATATGGACGCCATCGTAAATAAACAGTCCGTTTTGCGCGGTGCCAATAATATATTTATTACCCTGAAACGGCAGTATGGAGAGCACGCCGCTGGTGCCTAATATATTGCTGCGCTGTACATACTCCAACCGGTTGCCCTTTAACTCAAACAATCCTGACGATACCTGCTCCACAAAAAAGCGTTTGCCCGCCTGAAATAAAAACAGGTAGGGCTTTGGCGCTTTGATAACGCTGATACCGCCCTTTGCATAAATGTATATGGCCCCGAATGATTGGAACAGCACCCTATCACCATCGATATATATTTTCCAGATCTCCTCGTTAATGGGCCGGTATTGTTTGGGAACCAGGTTAATCAGGGAGTTATACTTTAAAAAACCTTTATGATCATCCTGCCAGTAGCCAAACTCGCCAAAGGCGCCGGTGTATATTTTGCCCTTGCTATCCGCCAAAACCGAGCGTACAATAAGGCCGTTGGGCATGTGGTGCTGCTGCCAGTATTTGCCGTCGAAACTTAACAGTCCTTCGGCATTGCCAAAATACATAATGCCCTGCTCGTCGCGCGTAACCGACCAGTTTTGATTGCCCGACTGGTATATGTTTTTGGTATAGTTTTGTACATAAGGAACGCCTATGCTTTTGATATCAACCGCGCCGGAATAAAAAACAGCAGTAAAAAACAGGTATAAACCAATCCAGATAGCTTTGCGCATAGTGTTTATAAACAGATGTAGGGTGTGATCAGTTGTACGAAAATACAGTTTGCCTCCCGGATAAAAAACAATAGCAACTATATAATTGTAGTATAATAAGCAAAAATGACTATTGCAGATACTATGCTATTTACTTAGCTTGCAGTTAAACAAACAAACATAAACAACATGAAGAAACTATTTACCATGCTGATGCTCGCTGTAATGAGCTTTGGCGCTGTTACCACTTATGCTTTACCACAAACTAAAAAAGACGGTACTGCCGATAAAAGATATAAAGCCAATAAAGTAAAACTAAAGAAAGACGGAACGCCAGATAAGCGTTATAAAGCAGCTAAACCAGCCGCTGCTCCGGCCAAGAAAAAAGCTTAATCAAAAAAAATCCCCGATGATGTTTTCACCGGGGATTTTTTTGTGGGAGCCCTCCGCGCCGTCATTGCGAGGAGGAACGACGTGGCAATCCCCGATAGGCAGAGTTCTCTGTAAGTAGGGGATTGCCACGCTACGCTCGTAATGACGTGTTTTTTTATGAGGCTTTTACCCTCTTGCCGCTTGCGAAAGAGAGGGTGGTCGAGCGAAGCAAGACCGGTGAGTCTATTCGCCAGCCAATTGTATCTTTCCTTTTTTCTGCACGTTTACCGGTTGAGGCACCTTTACATAATAGCCTGTACCATCATACTCCCTTTTGCGGGGGTGACTTTGGCAGGCGTCGCTGCAGCAGCCTTCCATTTTGGTGCCGCATTCGTCACATTGGGTAAAATGCTCATTACACTCCGGGTTGGCGCAGTTGATCATTTTGGGCGTAACCTTACCGCAATTACGGCAGGTGGATATCACCACAGGGTTTACGCTGTTCACATCAACAGAAAGGCGGTTGTCGAAAACATAACATTTGCCTTCAAAATCCTCGCCTCCGGCTTCCTTACCATATTTGATAATACCGCCATGCAGTTGGTAAACATCCTTAAAACCCTCATGCAGCAGCAGGGCCGATGCTTTTTCGCATTTAATACCGCCGGTGCAATAGGTTAATATCTTTTTATCCTTGTACTGGGCCAGCTGGTTGATCATCTCCGGGAAATCCCTGAAATTCTCAATATCAAGCGTTACCGCGTTTTTGAATTTTCCTAAGGAATGCTCATAGTTGGAACGTACGTCAAGCACCACTACATCGTCGCGGTCTTTCATCGCCAAAAAATCCTTGGGTTCCAGGTGTTTGCCGGTTTGCTGCTGCGGGTTAATCACATTAGGATCGCGCAGGCCCGAGTGTACGATCTCTGATTTATACCGTACGTGCATTTTTACAAACGAAGGGGTATCCACCTCATCAATCTTAAAATCGATACCGGCAAAACGCGGGTCGGCGTGTACGGTATCCATATAAGTTTTACAGGCTTCGGCTGTGCCAGAAACGGTACCGTTAAGCCCCTCGGTTGCTACAATAATGCGACCGGTTAAACCTAAACTTTTACAAAATTTTAAATGATCGGCAGCAAATTGCTCCGCATCAGCTATTGTTGAATAACAATAGTACAGTAGTGTATTATATTGTGCCATAATCCATTGATACCGCTGCAAACGGTGTTAAATGAGGCGCAAAGATAGGAATTTTGTTTTGAGTCCGAAAGTCCACATAAGTCCGGAAGTCGGAAAGTAAAAAAATGCTGCACTAAACTTTCGGACTTATGCTGACTTTCCGACTCCCGGACTCCTTTACCTTATGCCATAAAATATCCTGAACCCTTGTATGTACTTTTGGTTCCCGGCGTAGGAGATACCGTAGTCAACCCTGAAAATGAGGCGTTGTACACCGATGTAAAACTCGCGGTAGTTGGTATTTCCTTTGGTGGTAAGAAAATTGGCGCCAATCAATTCTTCCAGTTTTAGTTTCCGAAGGATGGGTATCCTGTTGAATATCGACCCTGCAAAATTATGCTGGAAGTGTGCCTCCAGGAAAGCGCCGTTGGTGCTGTAGGTATAGAACGGTAAAAAGTGGAAACTGCCCACATAAGTTGGATCGAAGGTTAAACCTTGATTACCCAAAAAGTGGTTATAATCCATATAATACAGCTTGTTGTTATTAAAAAAGCCGCCCGCGCTTACCTTAAACGACGAGAAGCCGGTTAGCCCCAGACGGATATTGTTTTGCGAAATATCGGCCGAGGCAAAATCATAATCCACATCAGAGCCGAACGCATTTTTAATGCCCTTACGGTAATTGACGGTTAGGGTTGGATATTTTGATGGTAGATTGAATTTACCGGTGGGCCTGGTTTCATACTGCTGATCAAAAGTAATGGTGGCCGATGCCGTGAAAACAAGCGCCTGGTTATCCGGAAATAATTGCGAATGATCATCGGGCGGTGTTCCCGGTGGAGCTAAAGGATTATTGGAAGTAAATTCCCGGTCTTTCACATCCTTAAACTTGCCGAAGGATGTATTATACAGTTGACTGCGGCTGGAGTAAGTGAGGTTGCCGTTCAGCAAAACACCATTCAGTATTTCCCGCTGATATCCAAACATGCCGTAATGCGACCGATAATATTTTACATAGTTGTTTTCGCTGAGCAGGGTACTCAATGTGTTGAAATATAGTGACCGCGTGCCTACGTTATTCAGATCGAGCACATCGCTGCCAAAACCGGCAAAAAATTTGGCATTATGAAAAGGATCGTTCCGGTACTCGCCATACATATTGGCGCTGAGTATTTTATTTGAGAAGCCATACCGCAGATCGGGCGTTATGCTGTATGCCCTCAGGCTGTCCAAAACATGCGTATACCTTACTTTGGCGTTGATGCCGAAACCTTCAACCGTGTTGTAATAAAACGTTTGAATGAAAGGGTATATGTACAGCGAATCTTTTTCGCTGCGATTGCTGGCATGATAGCCAAATATCAGGTATCCCGGATAATTGATATGGTTTTTGTGGTGTTGCAGGGTATCAAGATACTGGTCGGTTTTTTTAAAAGCGGCTATACTATCTTTTTTCTGTATGTCACGCGCTTCCTGTTGGGTTAAAGGAACCGGGCGTGCCGAAGCCCAGTAATCCTCTTTTTTAGAATTAGCCGCGGTATCAACCTTTAATATTTCGCCGCTAAAAAAGCCATCGGGAAAAGTAGGATTAATTTTATAGTTATTGTAAATGGTGTTGTAATAGCCGCCAAACCTAAATCCCAATACCTTGCCTTTAAAGTTAAATTGTACCGAGGCCGGCATCCAAACACTGTCGGTAACAGCAATATACTGTTGTTTTATTTGCAGCGTATCAATCAGGTTAATGTTGCTCCTCTTGTTAGTCACATACAAATCGGCGGCGTATATGCGCCAGTCGCCCTCCACAATATATATGTTGCCTTCAAAGTACTGGCCGTGCCCGCGGCGTGGTATCACCTGTATCTTATCAATAGTACGGCCATTCTCAACCGAGGTGCCCAACAGTTTATACCGGTAAAAAATACCGGCGAAAGAAGCCACCGGCGATACAAAACCCCGGGTGCTGAGGCCATTGATAGCAAACACGTTCTGGTAAAAATTCACCTGCAGATCCGACGCTTTATTATAGCTGAACGCCGTGTTGATACCCGACATTTTTTTGGCGATGGTGATCTCCCTTACTTTATTGGGTTTTTGAAAGCTGAGGTCAGATAAGGACTCCGATTGATAAAGGATTCCCCTCCCCTGGGCGTCGAGGTCGAGGGTTTGCCGTACCGCCGGTGATAACAATGATTTGGGCGCGCTCAGCAGTTTTTGTACACCTTTAATATAAACCGCGCAGGAATATGATGTAGCTTCCTCTATATAATACTTGCGTTTTTTGATCACCTGTTTCATGATGGTATCACCCGCATCATGATTTTTTTGATAAACGGATGCCACGCGGTTGGTGGCAAATACCTCATCCTGCATCTGCACATTCAGTTGCTCATCATGGTCGGTTATGGTTACACTAACGGTTTTTTCATTATAGCCAACTACCCGGTAAGTTATATGATAAGTACCCGGACTCAGTTTAAACTGGTAAGCCCCATCCTCATTGGATGTAGTGCCATAAGTGGAGTTTTTGATATATACCGACGAAAAAGGGATCAGGTTGTTTTGTTGATCGGTTATTTGGCCCGATAATAAATATTGTTGCGCCGAAGCATTTATAGTACCTAACACTATAAAAATCAATAGTATGCAGTTCTTCATATTTTATAACTAATCAATACGTTTTCCCTGCAAAATGTTTTATCTGCAATTAATAAATATTTAACAATGGAATATTAAATATCGAACACTGAATATCGAATGTGGAATAATGAATTAAAGGGATAGCATGACGTATAGCCGGCTCACCCGGTCTGCGCTGTTCTTTCCCAGGCGTCATTGCTGTAAGGAACGACGTGGCAATCCCCGATATGCAGGGCGTCTCTGTAAGTCGGGGATTATTAATAATGTTAATTATCTTAAAAGGCATTAATGAGCTCCCTCCGGTCGGTTGTCCACGCTACGCTCGTATGACGTCCTGTTTTTACCGCCCTTAGCACAAGTCTTGTGTTGTGGCCAGTGGGCTGCTGACTTGTGTTCTGTCGGCGGTCACAAGTCAGCCTTTACGCAGGGGCCACTACACAAGACTTGCGCCAAATAATGAAAATAAAATCCCCTCTATGCGCGAAGCGGAGAGAGGGGTGACGAGCGTAGCGATGTCGGGGTGAGTCGAATCGGCGCCAACATGGTTATTCTGAATGAAATTGATCATCGGTAACCCAATGCAACTTTCATACGTATTAACTCAACCCTAAGTCGTAACAATCTGTCCTTCTTTATTTGAGAATGCCAGATCATTGCCCCCTCTTTTTTGCCGATCTGAACGAGCATTAAACCACCAATAACCATTTATCTACTACATTATGAAAAGAAGAATCAACAACCGTTATTTTAAACTTTATCTACAAGAAGTGAGCTTATTGCTGCACCACAGCAAACAGCTGGCTGTAATTTTAAGCATATCAACCAGTATTGTTCTCACCAGCTGTAAAAAAGGACAGGTGTCTGGTACGGGTAATGATAAAGCAAATCCTGCTAGTACCCATATTGGCCTGACTGCGGCACCCTTTCCCACCAAGAGCGAGGCATTAGTAGCCATGCAGGTTTACAATAATCATTTTTATAATCAATACGGTACTTATGGGCCCTCTTACAAAGCCTACTATTGGAAAGATGATAGTCATGCCGGGCGCATGGATTTCTGGACACAACAGGAAGCCATCGAGATGCTGATAGATGCTCACAACCTAAACCCAAGTACAGATTTTTTGAATAAGATCCAATATTTGTACAATGGTGTTCGTGATGGCTACGGTACCCTATGGTCAAATAATATCTATAATGATGATGTGGTTTGGGGATCATTAATGTGTATAAGGGCTTATCACCTCACCAATGATGGCGGTCAGCTCGACATGGCCAAAAACAACTTTAACATGATGTGGAACCGGGCCTGGGACACTTCGGTGTTAGGTGGTGGATTGTGGTGGAATACCAATAACAACACCAAAAATACCTGTGTAAATGCACCGGCGGTCATCTGCGCCATGTTGCTATATCAGGCCACCGGCGATAGCTCTTATAAAACAAAGGCCAAACAAATTATGGATTGGATGGTGGCACGCCTGTACGATGCCAATACCGGCGAAGTTAAAGGCGCTATTATTCCTAACGGGACGATCACTGAGGGTGCACTTTCCTACACACAGGGAACTTTCATTGGCGCCTGCGATCTGCTGCGTTCTGAATATCCATCGGTTGATTACCTGGGGATAGGTAAAAAAGCGATGGACTATGCCATGGCCAGTTTATGTAATTCGGCTGGTGGCATATTGAAAGACGAAGACGGCAATGGAGATACGCAGGGCATGAAAAGCATTTTTGCCCGCTGGGCCTGTCAGTTTGTACAGCATACCGGAACGGCCGGTACCTACGGTGCATGGCTTGATCTGAATGCAGGACAAGCCTGGTCTATCCGTAACTCCTCCGGACTCATGTGGAACATCTGGGGCACCCGCACTTCAGATACGCAGGTACTCAATGCGTTTCAAACTACCTGCGGTGTTGCTATGATGAACAACGCGTATCTGTACCATTAAAAACTAAGCTTGCTCGTTTGGTAAACTAAAAAGGTCCGGGCTAGTAGTTCCGGACTTTTTATTTTCCAGTTCCCTCCCCACGGGAGGGGGGCGGATGGATGGTGTTGTGGCAGGGAGGGGTTTATACACCCGGCATAAACTTGTAATTGTGTATAAATCCCTTTTTGGTGCAAGTCTTGTGTGGTTGCCGGTGGGTTGATGACTTGTGCTCTGTAGAAGGTCACAAGTCAGCCTTTACACACATAACCGATCACACAAGACTTGTGCCAGTAGGAAGAAGCGGAGAGAGGGGTGACGAGCGAAGCGATGTCGGGGTGAGTCGAATCGGCGTTTGATGACATTAAATATGGAAGTAAAAGATCGATGTCCGATATCCAAAATTCAGTTATTCGATATTATTTCTTCTTTCAGTTCCCTCCCCACGGAGGAATGTTTAATTTTGCCCTCTCTAAAACAGTACAGATATGTATAATACACTAAAACCGGTTTTACAGCAGGAGCTTGCCGACATTGAAAATGCAGGGTTATATAAAAAAGAACGCGTGATCACATCGGCACAGGGTGCTGATATTACCGTTCAGGGTGGTCAGGAGGTAATTAACTTTTGTGCCAATAATTACCTTGGCCTGTCGGGCAATCCTAAAGTGGTACAGGCGGCAAAAAACGTGATGGATACCCACGGCTATGGCTTATCATCCGTACGTTTTATTTGCGGTACACAGGATATCCACAAACAGCTGGAAGCTAAAATATCGGAGTTTTTAGGTACCGAAGATACTATATTATACGCCGCGGCATTTGATGCTAATGGCGGTGTTTTTGAACCCCTGTTTAATGAACAGGATGCCATTATATCCGACGAGCTGAACCATGCCTCTATCATCGACGGTGTGCGTTTGTGCAAGGCCCAGCGCCAGCGTTACAAACATGATGACATGGCCGACCTGGAAGAGAAACTGAAAGCGACCAAAGATCTGCGTCACCGCATCATCGTGACCGATGGCGCCTTCAGTATGGACGGAACGATTGCCCAGCTGGATAAAATTTGCGCCCTTGCCGAACAATACAACGCCCTGGTGATGATTGACGAGAGCCACTGCTCGGGTTTTATGGGCAAAACTGGCCGCGGTACCCATGAGCACCACAATGTAATGGGCCAGGTAGATATTATTACCGGCACTTTAGGCAAAGCCCTGGGTGGTGCGTCGGGTGGTTTTACTTCAGGCCGTAAAGAAATTATTGATATGCTGCGCCAGCGCTCACGCCCATACTTGTTCTCGAATACGCTGGCACCTGCCATTACCGGCGCTTCCATAGCGGTGCTGGATATGCTGAGCGAAACTACCGCCCTGCGCGACAAGCTAGAAAGCAATACCCAATATTTCCGCCAAAAAATGACAGAAGCCGGTTTTGACATTAAACCCGGAGTGCATCCCATTGTACCGGTAATGCTGTATGATGCCAAGCTGGCCCAGGAGTTCGCAGCCAAAATGCTGGATGAAGGTATATACGTAATTGGTTTTTACTACCCGGTAGTACCACAGGGCAAAGCCCGCATCAGGGTACAAATATCAGCCGCCCATGATACCCACCACCTGGACAAGGCCATTTCCGCGTTTGCCAAAGTGGGTAAGGAACTGGGGGTGATTTAGCCCCTAACCCCCTAAAGGGGGAATGATATGCAGCAAAGTATAGCATTCTGCCTGCGGTGGAAATAGAAAAAAATTAATAAAGACGTCATTGCGAGGTACGAAGCAATCTCTATGCTATACAGGGCGTCCCTGCTAATTGGGGATTGCTTCGTACCTCGCAATGACGTGTGGAGCTAAACTTTTCAAATCCCCTCTTTCCGCCGCAGGCGAAGAGAGGGGGGGCCAGCGAAGCGCAGATTGGGTGAGTCGTTTCTGCGCCTTGCGATTTTTATTACTCATGAAAAATTCCTATATTGTATAAAACCAACAGCCCGGCTTCCCGAAAACAGGAAACCGGGCTGTTGGTTTAAAGAGAAATAAGCTCCAAAAATAGACTGTTTTTAATTAGTTAATTGGCTCCTAATTATTTAATACTTTTTAAAGTTTTAAAAACTGCTCAAAACCGGATTGAAATTTGTTAAAAAGTGTTAAAATCGATGGTTTTGAACTGATTTTTGGATGTTTTTAGCCCACTTTTAGGCAGAAAAGTGTTAAAATTTAAGGTTTAAAAAGTTTTTTCTGGGGGTGCATCAAAACGCCGGATCATTTATTTGTTAAACCATTTTTTCAATTAATGATTTTTTAAGAATTAATTAAGCGCCGATCACAAATTTGGGTTTTATAACCTTTTATAATAAACCCATGTTTAATTCTTTCAAATCTCAATTCATATTACTGGCGTGGCTGCTGACCACCGGTACCCTGGTTTACGGCCAAAGCAGGCATAGTAAAACCTCGGGATTTACCAGTTATAAAGGCCTGGTGATGGCCGGCTACCAGGGCTGGTTCAATGCCCCCGATGATGGCGGCGGCCGTGGTTGGAATCATTACACCTCGCACGGAAAATTTGAGCCCGGCTACACCAATATTGACATCTGGCCCGATGTGAGCGAGTATAAAAAAACCTATAAAACGCCCTTTAAGCACGCCGACAGCAGCTATGCCTATCTATATAGCTCGCACGATGCATCCTCAACCGAAACCCATTTTAAATGGATGCAGCAATACGGTATCGATGGGGTATTTGTACAGCGTTTTATAGGCGATGTGCAAAGAGGGCGCGGCAAGGTGCATAATGATGTAGTGCTGGGTAATGTGCTTAAATATGCTCAAAAATATAACAGGGCTGTATCGGTAATGTATGATCTTTCGGGTATGCAGGCGGGCGGTGATTCCCTGGTGATCAAAGACTGGAAGCACCTGGTTGATAGTCTGAAATTAACCAACCGGGGTAACAAGCAAACCTACCTGTACCATAATGGTAAACCGCTGGTAGCTGTGTGGGGTATTGGCTTTAACGATCATCGCCGCTACGGTTTAACGGAGGCCGAAAAGATCATTGATTTTTTAAAGAACGACCCGGTTTATGGCGGCTGCTCTGTGCTGCTGGGTGTGCCAACCTACTGGCGCGATTTTGGGAATGATACCGAAAAAGACCCGCATCTGCACGATGTGCTGCGCAAGGCCGATATTTTACATCCCTGGTTCGTGGGCCGGTATAACGAGACATCGTACCCGCAATTCAAACACCGTATTGCCGAGGATATAGCCTGGTGCAAAACCAACCATCTGGATTATGTACCCGTGATTTTCCCGGGTTTTAGCTGGCATAATATGAACCCGCGCAGTCCGCAAAACCAGATCCCGCGTAACCGGGGGCAGTTTTACTGGAAACAAATCACCGGGGCCATATCCAGCGGCGCCGAAATGCTGTACGTAGCCATGTTTGATGAAGTTGATGAAGGCACGGCTATACTTAAAGCATCCAAAAATCCACCGGTAGGTTTGAGCAATTTTGTGAAGTACGAGGATGATATCCCCAATGATTATTACCTGTATTTAACCGGCTATGCAGGCAAAATGCTGCGGAAGCAGATACCGTTCCAGGATAGTATACCACCGCCTAACAGCAAAAAACGATAAAAAAACTGAAGGTATTCATCCTTATGACCTGCTGTTAATGTTTTATTAATACGTTATTATTTGCGGCGCATAGCTTAGCTCCTGGTTGGCAATTCACTCGGATTGTCGATATACAAAATATTTAAACCTGATAACCGTACATTTTATGAAGAAAAAGTATGCCGGTGCGCTGGCTATTTTAATAACGGCGTTTTGCTCTTTTAAGGCGCCTAAACCACTTGTTAAATATCCCTATCAAAATGCCGCTTTACCTGTTGAAAAGCGGGTAGTCGATCTGCTAAGCCGCATGACAGTTGCCGAAAAAATAAGGCAGCTGGATATGTACAGCGGTCATGAAGTGGCTAATATGAAAGGCCATGAATCGGTTTCGTACTCAGACAGTGCCCGCATCAGTATAGGCACTGAAGGCATTGGTTCTGTACATGATCTTTATCCTTTAACCAGCGATATCAGCAATCAGATACAACGCTATGCTGTTGAGCATACCCGGCTGGGAATCCCGGTGTTATTTATTGAAGAGGGCCTGCATGGTTACTCGGGCTTTGGGAGTACTACTTTTCCTATTCCTTTGGCATTGGCCGGGGCCTGGGATACTACCCTGGTGCACCAGGCAGGGCATATCATTGCTACCGAAATGCGTGCGCATGGAGTTGCCATGGTATTAGGGCCTGTGCTTTGCCTGCCGCGCGACCCGCGCTGGGGCCGTGTGGAAGAAACTTACGGAGAAGATCCTTATCTGGCAGCAGCCAACGGTGTTGCCATGGTAAAGGGCTTACAGGGCAACAAAGTAAGTGATCCCGATGCTGTACTGGCGGAACCCAAGCATTTTGCCGTGCATGGCATACCCGAGGCGGGCAGCAATACAGCACCGGTAAATATGGGTGAACGGGAGGTGCGCTCGTCATTTTTATATGTGTTTGAAAAAGCTGTTAAAGAGGGCGGCGCCCTGGGAATGATGGCTGCTTATAGCGAGCTTGATGGCATTCCCTGTGTGGATAATAAATGGTTATTGAAAGAGGTGCTGCGTAAGGAGTGGGGATTTAAGGGCTTTGTGCTGTCTGATCTGGGGGCTATCAAAATGTCGATGGTTAATCACAAAGTAGCAGCCAATACCGCTGATGCAATGGCGCAAACGCTTACTGCCGGGCTGGATATGCAGTTTTATGATTTTCCGCATGCGGAACTGATGAGCGCCATCAAAAAAGCATTGGCTACCAAACAACTGAGCATGAGCGAGCTTGACCGGGCCGTTGGCGATGTGCTTCGGGTTAAATTTATGCTGGGTTTGTTTGATCATCCTTATGTTGGTGAAAGCCTGATTAAAAAAGTGTTTCATACCGAAGCGAGCCAGGCTGTGGCCCTCAAAGCTGCTCAGGAAGGTATCAGCCTGTTGAAAAACGATAATGCCTTGCTACCGCTTAATTCTAATATACATTCCGTGGCGGTAATTGGTCCGCTGGCGGCCAGTACTTACCTGGGCGGTTACGCCAATAACGATGGTAAAGGCGTAGCTATACTGGAAGCCCTGAAGCAGAAAGCCGGCAGTGATATGAAAATTGAGTATGAAGCTGGTTATTCTACCAAGGATACCTCAGCAGTAAAGCAAAGTGAAGAATTACAAAAGGCTGTCGACCTGGTGAACAACTCCAATGTAGCCGTGGTTGTATTGGGCGAAGATATTGGTGAAGTTGGCGAAGGAAAAGATAGATCAAATCTTGATCTTAACGCCAGGCAAACCCGCTTGATAGAGGCCCTTCAAAAAACCGGTAAACCTATTGCTGTGGTGCTTTTTAATGGGCGACCGTTGTGCATCAACTTTGTGGCTAAAAAAATACCGGCCATTGTAGAGTCATGGTTCCTGGGCGAAGCCGGGGGATCGGCCATTGCCGATGTACTGCTTGGAAAAATCAATCCATCAGGTAAATTACCAATGACCTTCCCGCGGTCGACCGGGCAGATACCTTATTATTATAACCATAAACCTACCTCAAGGCACGTATATGTAGATCAGGATACTTTGGCCTTGTTCTCCTTTGGGCATGGTTTGAGCTATACCACATTCGCGTATTCAGACTTAAATGTTAGCCAGAAAAGTATACCGGTTAATGGTTCGGTGAATATCAATGTCACTGTAAAGAATACCGGGAAGGTAGCGGGTACAGAAGTGGTGCAATTGTATATCCGGGATGTAATTTCAAGCGTTACCACGCCAGTAAAATCATTAAAAGGCTTCAGTCGCATCAGCCTGAAACCGGGCGAAAGCGGCAAGGTTCAGTTTAAATTAAGTACAGAAGAATTAAAAGTTTGGAACCGCCAGATGAAACATATTGTGGAGCCCGGCGAGTTTAAGATTATGATAGGCTCATCGTCCGAAGATATCAGGCTGCGGGACAGCTTTTGGGTAAAATAGGCTTATTGATGTGCAGATTTCAGATGTGTAGATCGGTTGAAAAATATTCTGGAGTAAGTTGTTAGATATGCGGATTTCAGATATGCAGATGATTTGAAAAATATTCTGGAGTAAGTTGTTAGATGTGCGGATGTGCAAATTTCAGATGTGCAGATGAGTTGAAAAGTATTCTGGAGTAAGTAAATATATCCGGGATTTAGTTGATGTTACCAGTATTATGGTGACGGGTATGCCCGGGGTGAGAGCCGGGCATATTTTGTTTGGATGTTGGGAGACGCAAATATGCGTCTCTACATGGTTGCTTTTGTAGAGACACATATTTGTGTCTCCCTTTATATACAACAAAGCCCAGCTGTATTAACAGCAGGGGCTCTTATTGAAAGGTTAATATGAGCTTAAGGCTTAGGTACAGTCGGCCTTACCGTGGTCAAAGCTATCTGTCCTTTGAACATTTTAGCGCCGTCACCGGTTAGTCTCAGGTAATAATCGGAAGAGCAGGGCGTGCCATCTTCATCCAATGATTTAAAACCTGATCCTGCGGGTACAAAAGCCTGGCTTTCGGCAGTCTTGGCAATTTGGTTACTTTCATTATATTCATCAAACATGGAAATGTAAATACCCTGTGCGCCGGCCCTTTTCATATTGTAAAACTGTCGCCACATGAAATCGCCGTGGGCCCGTTGTTGCGCGCTTAAATCGCCGGGTAAAACACAAGGCTGGTAATCAATGCCGTTAGTCTTGCAATAAGCCTCGTCAGGTACATTAATGGTATTGTAAAAATTGTCTGATTCAATAACATTGCTGATACGGCCCACCATCCAGGGAGACAACATATCAAATGCCTTGTAAGTAGCCAGGAAGCCAGGGCGGGAGTCGCTTTCCTCTTTACGCCAATGCGTTGGTACACCGCCAATAACATAGCAGCCTTTGCTCTTAAACCAGTTAATCACAGCCAGGCAGGATGCAGCTGAGAAATTATGATTATCATCATTAAAGCCAAAGCCCCAGATACACACCACGGGCTTGCCATTTTGTTTGGCATAAGCTGGCGAGGATGTATAGACCGACATTTTATTGGTCCAATCGGTCTCCATTTCTGTAGCCATATTTGTCCAGCCGCTTACATCGTACATAATGTAAAATTTAACGTCATTTTTTTCGGCAGCGGTTTTTACTTTGGCCGCCATGGCATCACGTACAGGGCCTTCTAAACCGCTGGGGTTAAAACGTTGCAAGGCTGCTCCGTCGATGCCGTAATCTTTCATCCATTTAAACTGTACATCCACAGTTTGATCGGTATAGGACGAAAATACACGCGCTTCGCTGCCATTGTTTAAATTAGCAAAGTCGGTTTTAAACGTGGTTGTGTAATCATGCACATCGGGCCAGGCATATATGGCCTTATTGGTTGGTGAAGGTGGTTTGGCCCAATCGTTCGACCAATGCCAGAACATGTTGATGGGCGATCCATCACCTATCGCGGCAAACCAGCCCTGGTAACCCACCACAACTTTACCCACCACATCACCAACAGGCGAGGGAGTAACGTCAACAGGGGTAGTTGGCGGAGGAATCACTACCGGAGGTGGCGGAGTGCTGTTATCGGTTGTTTTTTTAGAGCAGCTGCTCATGGAGCAAGTGCTGATTGCGGCCAATAAGACTATTAAACTTAAAGTGCCGGATTTATGCTTTCTCATCATTTGGGGTTTAATTGGGGTAGAATGATAGGGTTGGATTAACAGGTTACTTTTTTATGCCTTCGGTCGGGATCACTTTTTTTATAGTACCAACGGCGTTATAATAAAGCTTATCTACACAAACAGATCTTTCCCAGTCCTGGTGCGAGATAGCGCTGGTATGGTAAAACGAATACCACTGGCCTTTGTATTGAACAATGGAACCATGATTGGTATAACTATCGGTCGGGTCCATATAAATGCCCTGTGATTTCCATGGGCCGAGCGGACTGTTACTGGTGGCATAACGCATTTGGTTGTGCTTACCAGCTACGTCGTGGTTGTCTGAGTAGGACAGATAATAAATACCGTTGCGTTTATGTACCCAGCTGGCTTCATGAAAATCTTCCAGCCCTTCCATCGGTTTCATTTCGCCTTCTATCTCCATCATGTTGCTTTTTAGCTTACCCCCTTCGCATTTGCCGCCGCCGCCGTAGTAAAAGTACGCCTGGCCGTCATCGTCAACAAAAACGCAGGGATCTATCATAGATTTTAAACCCTTGATATAACCTTGCACGGTAAAGCCGCTTGCCGGACTTTTGCTGGTGGCTACACCAATTTTCCAGCTGTCGTTCCATTTAGAATCGCTGGGATGGGGGAAATAGAAGTAATAAGTTCCGTTTTTATAAGCACAATCCGGAGCCCACATAAATCCACCTTCGGGTCTGCCCCAGGATATCTGGCTGGCACGCAATATTTCGCCATGGTCTTTCCAGTGTACCATATCGTCGGTCGAAAAAACATGGTACTGATCCATCAGATCGCAGCCACGTGATGGCGAAATATCATGCGAAGCATAAACATACAAACGGCCATCTTTCCAGACATGGGCAGATGGATCAGCCGTATACATTGATCTGATGAAGGGGTTACCTAAAGCGGTATCGGCTTTGTTTTGGGCTAAAACCGGTGTTACGGATAACACACCTAAACCAATGGCCCACACCAATGATCGGAGTCTGCTTTTTCGCGTTGAGTTATTTATTATATTCTTTATAATCATGGTTATACAGGTTCTTTTTTTAGAAGACAGGAAGATTTTTTCTTCCTGTCTTACTTAGTTTAAAAATTAAGGTATAGGTTGTTTTAAGTTTATTTTTTTGCCTGGAACCGCAAGTAATCTATACCAGTAACCAATTCCGGGTGATCTTTACTGGTGGTAGAAAAGAAGATACGGAAGTGGTTGATGGCAGAATAATCGGCCCCACCATCGCCTGTTTTAATAGATTTATTAAAGTCGAGCACTACATCGTTCCAGCCGCTTTTTAAGGTAGCAGCTAATGGTGCTACATCCCAGGCCGACTCATGATCGTCAGATTTGCCTGAACTGGTAATCTCAATAGAGCCATCTTTGATAATAGTAGGATCTGATATAAAGAACCAAAATCTGAACTGGCCATTAGCCTCGGTCAGTTTGGTATCAACCGGTGTCGATGTATCCTTGATGAACTGCATGAAGTCTGAACCATTGGCAATGGAATTTTTGATATAGCCTGCACCCTCTTTTTGGCCCGTTGTTGTAATGTTAACGCTGCCTACAGTTTGCCATCCATCAGCTTTATCGGTATTGTCAAATACCACTAATGATGGGTCTGGAGGAGGTACTGTTGTTGTGTCAACGGGAGGCGGTTTAAGACCTGACGTATCCCGCGAGGTATATTTTTCTTTTTTACAACCGGCAATTAGGCCTATGATAAGGATGGAGCATACCATCGTTGTTTTTATGAATTTCATTTCCTGTTTGTTTAGGTTAAATTATTTAGGAACATCTATCTGCACTATTTCCGAAAAATTGGAGCTGTTGAAGCTGTCGCTCAGGCGAACCCCTACCCGTACAAAAAATGTACGACCAGGCAACATATTGGGTACGGTTAAGGTTATCGATTTTTCGGCATCGCTCAGATCAGTAAAGTTTTTGTTGATGGTTACTGCGTTTACATCTGAAAAGTCCCTGATAGAAGCCCCTGCACCCACCAGCTTGGTGGTGTTAACGTAAGGCTGCGTATCCTTAATAGTTGGCATACCCGCAGCAATAGGCGCGGTAATATCATACTTGATGGTTAAGGTTGTACCACTTAAGCTGGTAGTCAAGTTTTTGATAACGATATAAGGGGTAACCGTAAAATCATGCTTGGTGCCTTTATCAATATTTACCACTATAGTATCGGTTACCGGCCAGAAAGCGCCATTGGTGGGTACCACTTTATAGGCGCTTTTAAACAGCTTGGTGTCTTCAAACGTACCATCAAATTTACTGGGGATGGTTTGCGGGGTTGTCCAGCCGATCTGCTGCAGTTTGATCTGGGTACTGCCGCCCGATGTTTGTAGGTTACCGCCTGCGGATGAAAGTATATTGCCCTGAAATGAGGCGTTAGGCCCATCATAGTTATCTGTTTTTGTACAGGCAGAGATGGTAAGAATAGCCGCGACCACTAAAAAATTGCTGATTAGCTTTTTCATATTTAAATTTTTAATGCTTAATAGTTAGGATTATTAGGAAGCAGGTTGGGGTTTTTGCCAATCTCGCCGCCGGGGATCCCTTCATAATAAAATTGTTTCTGGAAGGTGTATTCGCGGTTAAACAGCTCGGGTTCGGCCAGGAAAATGTATTTGTTTTCGTTGAAAACATAATAGGGCATCAGGCCTTTAAAGTGCGTGCGGTCAAGCACCACATCGGCAGTACGCCATCTTTTCAGGTCCCAGTAGTATTGGTTTTCGAAAGCAAGTTCCATACGGCGCTCGTTACGCACCTTAGTCAGGTCGATTGATGAATAAAGTGTAGCGCCAGCGCGTGTCCGGAGTTGGTTTATGGAGCTTAGCGCATCAGAAGCATTGCCTAATTCTATGGCGGCTTCTGCGCGGTTCAACAATATTTCGCCATAGCGCAGGTCAATCCAGGGTTGTTCGCTTCTGTTAAGGTCAACCGCTGCTTGTGGTTTATTGTAATCCACATACTTACGCACATAAAAGCCGGTGCGGGTTAACTCATCACCGCCGGTCCAGGGGCCGGTAAAGCCAATTATCTGTCTGCCCTGGTAAAGGGTTTTAGTATCGCCTGCAAGTACGTATGAGCGAGAGTTGGGCTGCTTGGCCACTTCTGCCGCAGCTGTTCCGCTAAAAGATGGATATATACCTCTTTGCATATCAAAGGTAAGTCCTCTTAAGGTAGCACCCGGGAAATAAACAGTAGCTATTAAACGGGGTTCGAGCCCTTGCATCAGGTCGGCACGATTGGTGAAACGTTTGGGTGTACCATCGTCATTGGTTACCGGGAGGCCTCCCCAAAGTTGTACCAGATCAAGGGTTGGATATGAACGGGATAGCGCGTTTGCGGTCATATAACGGGGCGACATGGTTGCATCCCAGCTATGAGCGGTATGGTTGGCAATAGAGTACTGTTTGATGAAGATATTCTCCGGGCTCCCGCTTTTCAGGAAGAGGTCAACATAGTTCTGTACTTTGTCTGAATTGGCATTATAAAGCGAATAGTGACCTTCTAATGCTTTGGCGGCATCATAGGCAGCCTGAAAATATTTGTTTGCCTGATCCGCCGGTATCCCAACCAATCCAGCTGCACGGGCGGGGCCATCAACAAAATTTACAGAACCGTATTTGGCAATGCACGCAGCATAAAGCATCGCCCTTGATTTTAGGGCGATCGCCGCATATTTGTTAGCCCTGCCTGCATCGCTGGCTTCGGGCATCATCTGGAAGCCCAGATCAAGTTCCGACCCAATAAAATCCCAGGTTTCCTGTTCCTTATTACGATGTACCTGGAGGGTTGATAATGGCGCCGCGGGATCCTGTGGTTCCTTGATAAGCGGCACCCCTCCATAACGTTTAGCGAGGCCAAAATAATAGTAGGCCCTTAAAAAATGAGCCTCACCTAAAAGCGCGTTTACCGTTGGCTGAGTTAAGGTAGCAACGTGTTTGGGTAGTTCCGCTATCAGGATGTTTACATTCCGGATATCGCCATAGGGCCAGTACCCGAAACCGCCGGCAATGTCTACACCGCTCCAGGGTCCAACTTCTTCGCCTGTTACCCCTGCTGTGTTATAAAAATTCTCCCAATCATTACCTCCGGTTTTAAATCCCTGATCTGGCCGGTATTTGAAATCCTCGATAGGTAAATTTTGATATATGGTCGCTAAAAACGACTTAACACCTGCTTCACTGCTATATATTACATCGGGCGTAAATATATTGGTTGGCGGGATATTCAACTTCTGACAGGAAGTTACCGATGCCCCAACGGTGATAGAGAAGGCTATGATTAATTTGTTTATACTTTTCATGTGTCAATGGTTATTCGTTAATAATTTGCTTTTAAAGGCACTCATGAGGTGCTTCGCAGTTTAAAAGGAAACGTTAGCACCCAGATTAAAGGTCCTGTTCATGGGGTAGGTATATCCTCCCAGGGCTACACCAAAATCTCCATTGTCTCTTGGGTTTGGCCCCTGGTGCTCCGGATCGTAGTTCTTTAAGCCGGTAAAGGTTAACAGGTTATAGCTGTTTACGTATACCCTGAGTTTCTTAACACCAATACTCTTTAAAAGAGTTGGAGATAGCGAATACCCAAATTCCAATGATTTTACACGCAGGTAACTGGCGTTTTGTATCGCCTTTGTCCCCTGGGCATCTGGCGAGCCCATTGCCGGATAAAATCCCGGAACCCACACGGTATTGGGGTCAAAAACATTGGCGTATGGATCTGCCGTATGCCAGCTGTTGAGGAAACGGGTAAGGGCGCTTCGGCCATACATGAGTGGTGATGCAAATTGCTCACCGTATTGAACATAAACACCGGCAGCACCCTGTAAAAGCATATTCATATCAAAGCCTTTATAACTCAAGCCTATAGTAAGACCATAGTTATACAGCGGGATATCAGTGGTTGCAATCGGGTGACTGTCTTTATCATCTATCACCCCATCATTGTTCCAGTCTTTGTAATAATAATCACCCGGAACAACGTTATTATTGCCTCCGCCGGTGTTTACACCATAATTGTATATCTGGTTATAGTTGGTGAATTGTCCGGCATATTCAGGACCCCACCAAACATTCTGGTATCTGTTGGTTTGGTTTTCTTTCCAGTTTAAGTACTCGTTGCCCGATTTACCGCGAAGAACATTTAATGCTTTTAAACGGGTGGTGCCTATGTTACCGGCGAGGTTTAAACCAACCTGACCAAATGTGGTACGGTACGCCAGGTTAAAGTCGAGACCCTGTACCCGGTCGCTGTTATAATTGATCTGTGGCACAGCCGCGCCTACTGTCCCTGGTAAGGCTACAGAAGGTTGAGCTGGTAATCCGGTCCTGTCGTTTCTGAATACCTCAATGGTGCCATCTATCTTACCGCCAAACAGGCTGAAATCCATCGCGATGTTTTTGATGGTATTCACTGACCAGGTTAAGCCGGGGTTGCCTAATTTAGGTGCGGAGCCGTTTACAGCGCTGGGGCCGAAGATATAGGTGTTTACCGGGTAAGTGTATCCATTAATATAATTGAATGCAGGTGCATTAGCCTCGTCGCCGGTTTGGCCGTAAGAGGCTCTCAGCTTTAAATTGGTCAGGATATGTTCAGGAATCAGATTCCGGAAGAAGTTTTCCCTGGTTAAAACCCAGCCTACTGATCCGCCCGGGAAAAATCCCCATTGGTCTGACCCTGGCTGATACAGATTATTACCATCGCGGCGAAAGCTGAACTCGGCCAGGTACTTGCCTTTGTAATCATAATTAAAGCGGCCTATAATACTTTTATGTGCCCGGTCCTGCAACGCGCCGGCATCCATGCCGCCAGACATATTGGAGTTTTGCAAACCTCCAAACAAATAATCAACAGGGACCTCGATATCGCGGTAAGCATTAAAGTTATCGGCAGTTTCATGGCTTTGCTCATAAGTAGCCATAGCTGTTACATGGTGATCTGTAAAAAAGGTACGGGTATAGTTTAGTGTTACCTGGGCCAGGGTATTAAAGTGCGTATAATATGCCCGGGTTATACCCGCCGGTGAATTAACTACACTGGGTATATAGGTATCATTGGCAGCGCTGTAAGTATATAAAGAAAATGAACGTTTAATCTGGTTATTGTCGGCAGTGCCATAATCTATGTTGAATAGAGCTTTGGCGCTTAAGCCCTCTATGCCAGGTATATCATAAGTTAAATTTAACTGGCTGGTAATGTTTTTGTTCCTGAACCGTTTTGAACCCACTTTATCGGCATCGGTAATGATGGATGGGTTCATATTATCATCCATTACTGCGGGGTATAAGGGATTATCATTGGCATATATCTGGTGTGTGGGTATCTGGTTCCAGGTATATTTGTAAACAGTCCATTCATCGGTATAAGGCTGGTTTTTTTCATCCATCCAGGCCGATGTTAACACCTGGGCTTTTAATCCTTTGGTGATGCTGGCAGTAACGTTTGAGCGAAAGTTATACTTGTTATAATTCAGATCGCCCGTTTTAAAAACACCGTCTTGTTTTTGATACCCAAAATTGAAGAAGTAGCTTATTTTATCGCTTCCGCCATCAATATTTAAATTGTGCTGTATCTGGTTGGCCGTTTTCTTGAAAACCAGGCTTGACCAGTCGGCCGATTTGCGTGTACCGTTTAAATACGGCTGGATATCGGCATAAGAAAATTGCGGCGTAACATTGGATATAAAATTATTAGCAAAATCGCGCTTAACTTTTTCATTGGTCAGCATCATGTAATCCACCGCACCAACTCCTTCGGGCATGCCCAAGAATGTTTGTATCGCGTCGTTAACAGAATAGTTAATATTGATCTTTCCGTTTTTCGAACCTTTTTTAGTAGTGATTAAAATAGCGCCACCGGCCGCCCGCATACCATATATAGATGCTGCCGCATCTTTCAGCACAGAAATACTCTCAATTTCGTTAGGATCCATTCTGCCTATAGTTGATTGGTCGCCTCCAATGATACCATCAATTACAATTAATGGCACGGTTTGATAACCCCTGATATTTAAATTGTTGGCATATGAACCAGGCTCTGCGGTTTTTTGAACAATGCGTACACCGGGAATCTTACCGGTTAACATATTGATCACACTCTCGTTTTTAGTTGTGACGATCTCTTTGCTTTGCAGTGTAGCTATGGAGCCGGTTATGGTAGCCCTTTTCTGTACACCGTAGCCCACAACCACTACCTCATCAAGACTCTTACTGGTGGTTTTTAAAGCTATAGTGCCGCCTTTAATATCTTTAACCGCCAGTTCTTGTGTTACATAACCCAGAAATGATAGCTGTAAAATGGCATCGGTGCTGGAAACGTTAAGCTGGAATTTTCCGCCCACATCGGTAATAACGCCTATGGTTGTCCCTTTGATTTTTACACTCACCCCCGGAAGTGCCGACCCATCGGTTAAGTCAATTACTTTTCCGCTGATGGGAGTCTGCTGGGCTAACAAACTAAGCGGGAAAAGAAAAAATAGAATAAGTGAGTATTTAAGTTTTTTCATACTGTTTCTCGTTAATGATTAAGTTTAAATTATTGGGTTACCTGGTTAAGGTAGTAGGTATAATGCGGCGGCATACCTACGGCGGGTATGGTTGATAGTGATTCATGGCTATATTGGTTAATGAGGTACACTAACTCGTTGCCGGTGGGTAGGCTAAAGCAGTGTGCAACTGGTTTATAATTGCATACAAAACAATAGCCGGCGATTAATAAAAGATAAATAATTGATTAATATGATGCCCATTTTGAATTTTTCCGCAATCGATTGTAGTTTTTTAATGAGCGCTCAAGTTTTTATTACCTGCTGATTAATGAGTGTTACTGATATTAATAGGTGGGTGTTCAATTTAATTGATGAGATAATTATAACTGTAAATATTTGCCGGGGAAGCGTCAAAAAAGTTTGGCTAAAAGCTCCGCTGGGAGTAATCACCCATAAAAAGACTTTATTCAAAAGTGGGTTACATGTTAACCCACTTTTCTGGAGACTCCGAGGCGACAAGAGGTGAATTTGACAAAGTATTTCGGCAAAACATCGCTGAAGAGTATTTTATATTAACACAATGATTATCTTAAACTAATGTTCAATTGATGCTAACGGTGTTTTTTTGCGGGGAAGTTTTAACAAACATAAAACCCGCTATCTCCATTATGAAAAGCAACTCGCGCTATTTAAAAATCGGTGCATTATTAATTCCGGCCATTAGCATTGTGGCAATAAGCGCGGCCTTTATCAGCTGCAAAAATAAAAGCAATCCTGCTCCGGCTATCGACAAGGTAGGCCATGTGGTAGTTATTTATTTAGAGAATCATAGCTTTGATAACCTGTACGGCCAGTTTTCGGGCGCTAACGGATTATCGGCAGCAGCAACTGCTAATGTTACCCAGGTTGATGCCAACGGAAACGCTTACACTTATTTGCCGCCGATATCCGGCACCAGCGCTTTCCCTACTAACTTACCAAATACCTATTTTAATATCGATCAATATATTCCTTCTGATCAGGAAACACCGGATGTATTGCACCGTTATTACCAGGAGCAAATGCAGATAGATGGTGGTAAAATGGACAAATTTGCCTTGTACAATACAACTGCCGGTTTGGCCATGGGTTTTTACAAAACCAGTTTATTGCCTTTGGTAGGTATGGCTCAAAAATATACTTTATGCGATAACTTTTTTCACAGCGCTTTCGGAGGTTCATTTCTGAATCACCAGTGGCTTATTGCCGCGGCAAGCCCGGTATTTCCAAATGCACCGGCCAGCATGGTTGCTAAATTGGACGGCTCTGGTAATGTAATTACCGATGGTGCAGTTACACCTGATGGGTATGTGGTAAACACAAGCTATACAGTTAACGCGCCACACCCGGCAAGCGCTAAGCCCGAAACCCTGGTTCCTAATCAAACTATGCCAACCATTGGCGATAGGCTAAGTGACAAAAATATTTCATGGGCATGGTATTCAGGCGGCTGGGATAATGCTTTGGCAGGTAAACCTGACGCTACTTTCCAGTTCCATCATCAGCCATTTGCTTATTTTGCTAAGTATGCTGATGGTACACAAGCCAAAAAAGATCATCTGAAAGATGAAACAGCCTTTATTGACGCGGCCAAAAACGGCACCCTGCCAAGTGTTTCATTTGTAAAACCATTGGGTATCAATAATGAACATCCTGGTTATTCTGATGTGCAGAACGGCGAAAGCCATACTGTTGAACTGATCAACGATGTGCTAAACGGTCCCAATGGAAAAGACGCGGTAATTATTATTACCTATGACGAAAATGGTGGTTTCTGGGATCATGTGGCTCCGCCGGTAATTGATAAAAAGTGGGGACCAGGTACACGTGTGCCTACGTTGATCATTTCGCCTTTTGCTAAAAAAGGATATGTAGATCACACACAATATGAAACGGTAAGTATCTTATCATTCATCGAAAAAAGATGGAACTTACAGCCATTGACCGACCGTGACAAAAACGCAAACCCGATGCTTAACGCGTTTGAGTTTTAGCATCCGGTTAAGTACAGCGATCCATAGAATAATATTAATCAGGGACAGTTCGACGGAACTGCCCCTGTACTTTTTTATCAAAACCTGGTTTTGAAGGTAGTTTGCCATAGCCGTTATTATACATGAAGAAAGTTGTTTTTATAGGAGTGATACTCATGGCAATAATAGGTTATGCGCTTTTTTCAAAAGGCGAAGAGAAACCAACCCCGGCTAAAGTAATAGCACAGGTATTATTGACCCAGGTAGATGATCTTTCATCTTTTTTGAAAAATAAATTCCAGGCAGTCGCTGAAAGTGATTCGCCTAATGAAAAGCAATTACAGCAATTATTTTTACAGGCCCGGCTCCGGTATAAAAAAATAGAATGGGCAGCCGAGTATTTTGATGCTGCCACCACCAGATCGGTAAACGGAGCGCCTGTACCAGAAGTGGAAATGAGCAGCGGACAGGTGTTTCAACCTGCGGGATTGCAGGTAATTGAAAGCTACTTATTTCCCCGGTATAACGCCACTAAACAAAAGGAGTTGATAAAGCAACTTAAAACCTTGCAGTATGGCTGTAATAAATACAAAACTTATTTTAGTAATATTGATATTCTGGATGGGCAAGTGTTTGATGCTGCCCGATTGGAAGTGTTCCGGATATTAACATTGGGTATAGCCGGGTTTGATGATCCGCTAACCCAAAAAAGCATGGCCGAAAGCGCCGTAAGCCTGGAAAGCCTTAAAAACGTGCTGAATTATTATGCAGGTAATGATGAAGCTTCTAAAAAGCTGGCATCGCAAATTTCGACAGCTATTATATACCTGGAATCGCACACAGATTTTGATAGTTTTAACCGGGCCGAATTTATAACGCGATATGGTAATCCTATCAGCCGTAGTATTGCAAACGTTGAACGCCTCCTAAACATTCATGTGATCAGGTACAATCGCCTGTTGCGCCAGGATGCCCAAACCCTTTTTGACGTCAATGCTTTCGATGTAAACGCTTATGCCCCCAATGCCGATGCGGCATCAACCGCGCAAAAGATAATGTTGGGAAAAATGCTGTTTTCTGATCCGGTATTATCGGGTACCGGAACAAGAAGCTGCCGCTCATGCCATCAACCCGAAAAAGCTTTTACCGACGGACTGATCAGGAACACCATACTTGGTAGTAAACAGCCGTTGAAAAGGAACACACCCACCTTATTAAACGCGGGCCTGCAACCAGCGCAGTTTTATGATCTGCGTGCCACCACGCTGGAAGATCAGGTGAGCAATGTTGTGCATAACCCCGATGAAATGCATGGTTCAATGGTCATGGCTGCCAAGCGGTTGTGGCAAAATAAAACCTACAAACAGCTTTTTATCAAGGCCTATCCTATGCAGAAACGTACGGTAATAGATACCCTGGAGATGATGAATGCCATTGGGTCTTATGTACGCAGCCTTACGATGTTGAACAGTCGTTTTGATGCCTATATGCGCGGCGATAATACTGCTATGAGCAAAGACGAACTGCATGGCTTTAACTTGTTTATGGGTAAGGCCAAGTGTGGTACCTGCCATTATATGCCCTTGTTTAACGGCAATCTCCCACCACGATTCATAAAAATGGAAAGCGAGGTGATCGGCGTGCCACAGTCAGCAACTGCGCATGTGATTGATGCCGACCTGGGCAGGTTTAATATAATGCAAACACCGTCATTTAAACATGCTTTTAAGGTAACTACGGTACGCAATGCATCACGTACGGCACCATATATGCATAACGGTGTATTCAAAACTCTTAATCAGGTGATGGATTTTTATAACAAAGGCGGCGGTACCGGCCTGGGTATAAAAATTGATAATCAAACCCTGCCCTTTGATAAACTGAACCTCAGCGCTAAAGAGAGTAGGGATATTATTGCGTTTATCAAGAGTTTGGATAGCAGGTATTAGACTTGTTCTGCTGTTTGTTCGGTATCAGGAGCTATTATTTCCTGTTTTATTTTTATCCGTTTTTTTCTGGGCGGTTTTGGTGCTGCTATAAAAAAATACAAGATATAACCCATAATCAATCCTGATATTAATCCACCAATATGTGCCGCGTTATCTGCATTGCCAAGCAGGCCGAACAGTAAATTAATCCCAACAAAAAAGAGGAAGCTAAGCAGAACACCCTTTTTATTTCCTTCACCAGTTTTATTCGTAGTTAGCAAGGCGATAGCAACTCCATACAATCCAAATATAGCTCCTGACGCGCCAATACTTACAATAGCCGGATGCCACCATATGCTTGCGAGGCTTGCCAGTAGGCCACATATAAAATAAGCTACGCCCATTTTAAAATTGCCCAGCACCGACTTTAAAAAAGCAGCCACCAATATTAAGCCAAACATATTCATTAACAGGTGCATTAGTCCGTCATGTAAAAACATGCAGGTAATAAGCCGCCACCATTCACCACTTTTTACAGCCGGACCGTAGCTGGCCCCCCATTTATACAGATCGGCTGTATCAAAAGATATAACACCCAGACCGGCGAAAACCATGATAATAAAGATGAGGACATTTACCCCGATTAATATGGTAATAATGCCGGTATCGGCCCATTTCATGCCTGCAAATGGTCTGAAAAATGCAGTTATGTCCGCCTGCCAGCTACGGGGCGCATATTTCTTTAGTTCGGTGCGATTGAGCTTGGGAATAGCTATCATGATGAGCCAAATACCAGCCCCTATTCCAAATGAGTAAAATATCCATTGCAATTTATCTCCGTTCCGGTCTTCAAAAGATGTTGTTTTAGCCTCCATAATAACCGGAGTATCCCCATTGTACATATTTGAGGCCTTAATGCCAGCTATGAATCCTCGTTGTTTACTGGTATAGCCAACACGATCAAGGTAGGTGAAGTAATTAAGATTTTTATTTTTAAATTCCTCATTAGCATCCTGAGCAAACTCTTTAGAATAGTTTTTCTTCTCTTCGACATTTAAGTTATTGCTGATGGTTTTGCTGTATTCTGTACCGAGCCAGGCCACAGGTATGCTGTTTTTACTAATGGAATCACTTAATATAGGGCAGGCAACGTCAATGAAAAAAGTAAGATGCTCGCTGCTTCTTCCACTCACCTCGGTTCGGTAATGAACGGCGATATGTTGTTTATCTATAAAATGGTTTTTTAGATGATAGTACTTGGTTAGGTGTGCTGTGTTGAGCTGACTAATATTTTGTAATGACGTTAATTCACCTGTTGCTGTGAGTAAGTACTCCTGGGTAGTTATAGTTGATACGAAGATGGCGCCAGCCGCCACAAAATAATACAAAAATGGAAGATTATCCTTTTTGGTTTTCAGGGAAAGCAGTTTAACGCGAGGACGTAACCATATCGCCACGGATAAAATGCTGAATCCGATAGGTAACCAAAAATTAATAAGCTCCTGGTTAAGTGGTAGCTGCTCTTTTATGATCAACAGCCAGTTTAAAAACGAATAAATACTGATGACAAGCAGGGCGATAATTAAAAATGGCAGATAAATGAGTTTTAGTTTCGTTAAAAAATTAGCCATAGCTTAATTGTGAAAACTGGTTTTTGTTATTCTGAGGATTTGCTCGGCGCCTCCTATTTCAATTTCGCGATCATATCAAAATGATCAACCGTTTTTATGCCCGATGGCGACTCGTTGAATGCGGAGTATAATACATATTTTTTATCCTGATCAATGCCAGGTAAGGTTTGGCCGATCATTTTTTTGATATTCTCGTTCTCCTGCTTAATAGCCGTAGTATCCTTTAGTTTGATGGATGATACATAATAGATCATTGGGAAAACACCCTCGGGCGTGGTTTGGTTCATTATCCGGATAATGCGCGGGTGGGTGGATACCTGCTTAATAGCTACCGGGAATTTATACTGGCCATAAGCTTCTCTTAAAACCTTGTTGTAGAAATTGCTCATATCCTCTTCGCTATTATATTTCCACAAATCGCTGGGGCGAGAGCAGTCTATCGCGGATGAGGAGATATTTAAGGCATCTATCAAAAAGCCTTTGTTATAGCATTCCCTGGCCTGATCACACAGCTCGGGAGCCGTTTTGCTATTAACTTTATAGCGGCTCACATCCAGCTGGCTTAATTTCCAGCCATAGTTATACTTGCAATAAACAGCCGCTATCATATCCTGGTTGGGGATGGTTTTATCCTTTGGCACAAAAAAGGCAAAGTACATTTCGTGTGTTGCGCCCTGGTAAGTTAGTGAGTAGCCAGCAGGTCCTTTGACGCCCGAACTGATGGTATCGCCGCTTATATAACGGTTCACTACATAGTATTCGTCAAGCAGGATATAATCATTTACTTTTACGCGGTTGCTCACCAGTTCTATGTGCCTGTTTTTATATAATGTATTAATAAAATCATTCGACATAATGTTCTCCAGCTGCTTTTCGTCGTTCACTTTCAGCTGTTTAAGCAATTCATCGTTAAGCTTGTGAAATTTATCAGGATTGCTGATCTGTTCATTTTTCCAGCTGCCGGGTTGTGTGGGCTCACAGCTTTGCAGGGTAGCCAGGACCAGCAAAAAGCCAAGTACCCGCGATAAGGATGGTTTAGATTTCATCTTTAATGTTAAAATAATTAGGAGGTACTATTTTAATCATTTGCGGTCACATTGTCAAATACGCTGTGCGGATATCTCAAACGTTAAAAGTTCCTTCAAAACTTTTTAAACTGTAAATTTTAACATTTTTCTGCACGAAACGAGCTAAAACAGACTCAAAAACCGTTGAAAAAAACAAAGTTTAACACTTTTTAACAAATTTTAACACGGTTTTGAGCAGTTTTTGAAACTTTAAAAAGTAAATAATTAATTGTCAAATAATGCCTAAAAGAGGTTGTCATCCTGAACTCGGTGGAAGGGCAGAACTCGGGGTTTGGCCCACCATGTTTGGACAGCGCATGACTGCCTTTTTTAGAAATATCTACTCATAGGCTATTAGCCTTGAAAGAGATCATGATTTATCTATCCCCGGTAAATCCGCAAATATTTTATTCCTTTCATAAATAAAATAATATTTTCTTCGTAAAATCCTTGCAATGAGTAAGTTTTATGCTTAAATTTATACAACCAATAGTTCTAAAACCTTAATTTCAGGAGGATTCGTCATGAAGAAAAAAGCTACGATAGTTCCTCAGCCTGATAAGACTGAAGCTACTCACTCAGAATTGCTCACCAACCACCCCAACAACCCTAAAATGTACCGCGATCATAAAGTATGTGATCACTATACCCATGGCAGGGTTAACAAGTTTCCGTTTGGCAGCAGCCACGGGCCAGCCTGTTTTTAAAGGCCACCCTTTTATAAACTTACTATTGTGCAGGTACGGTCAGGTACCTGACTTGTTTCTTCTGCCTATATCTATGATATTTTTATTGTTAAGCTATGCTCCAGGAGGCAAAAGGCTGGTAGCATCTCTATTAACCTTTTATAGTCCGCTACCCACTGCCTGATACAAAAAGCCGAGATTTGTGGCAGAGTTACCACCACCAACATAAACGTAGCCGTTATTAATAAAAGCGTATCCTCTTTCTATACCCCAGCTACAAACATTACATCCTACATAGTCATTTAAATGTGCCCAGGTATCTGCTGTGGGGTCATATTTAAAGCAATCATGTGCCGGCGTACCTGCAAGCGGTTCGCCGGTAGCGATAAAACCCTTGTTACCAAAGGAAAAACCGGTTGTGTACGACCGGGCTTCCGGAAAATCATGTATTTGTGTCCAGGCGTTGTTAGCCGCCGAATAGGAAAAAAAGTTGTACATGCCGGTATTTGTAGCCCCGCATCCTACATAAGCTATATTATTTATAACAAAAGCGGATGCCAGGTTTCGCCAACCGTAATATTGTTTATCAGGATAGTCAGCAACCTTGCGCCAAGCATTTGTACTGCTGTTATATTCGTAAAAAGAGTTGTCGGCCCCATCTACTCCCGCAGTTTGAGATGTGCCCAAACCGGTATAAATTTTATTGTTTATAGCAAACATGGTACCGCCGTATCTTACAGGATACCGGATAATCGGCCTTTTGCGTCCATGTGTTTGAAGATGGGTCAAATTCATAAAAGTTATGAGTTGAAGATAAAATATACATATACGCTTTGCTGCCGGTTGCGGTAACCATGGCGTTTGTTACTTTGAACGGTATGCTGATTTGTTGCCACGAATAATCAGCCGTATTAAATTTCCAGAGATAAAGCTGGCCGTCTGAAAAAGCCAGGGTAGAGGCAATAACATATGATGAGTTATTAATTGTAAATGCACCAGGAACTGCATAGTCATTAAAAGGTATCTTCCCAACAATTATCCATCTATCTTTAACGGCTATATCAACAGTACTGGTAACCGTATAATCCAGCATTTTTAGCGTCACCTTAGCCTTTCGCCTTGGATATGGGCCATTAGGCATATCATAAGTTAACTGCGTAGTATTTCCGTTTTTTAATTCGGTTAAATTGCTTTCGCTATAAACAACATTGCTTGATACAAGCGGATGAAAATATTGTCCTTTGATAGTTACTTGATCATTTACATTCACTGCAGATGGGGTAACAGCTGTTATAACCGGTTCCCTGATCTGGAACTGGGTAGCAGATGTTATGGTTTGAGCTTGTGCTTTAATGGTAATATTATTAAAGCTATGCGGAACATTATCTGGCACCATAACCTTTAAACGTTTGCGGGTACTGCTCACAACTGTGGCCATTGCGGTACCTATGTTTACCTGGTTTAAAGAATTTTGATACCCGAAATGATCGCCAGTGATAATTAAAGAATCTCTGAAGGTGGCAAGTGAGGTGAAATTTGTGATCACCGGTGTATTCAATGAGAAACCGGTAGTAATAATATCTGCAGTGCCATTATATTTTAAAGCAATGGAAGACGTGGCCTGGCTGAGATTTATTGGTACAAGACATTTTAAAATAGTATCGTTTATGGATATGATACTGGTTGAAATATCACCGAAAGCAATGTTTAAATATTGACCTGAAAAGTATTTACCTTTTATGATGATTGTATCGCCCAGGTCGGCTTTTAAGGGTAAAACTGAACTGACCATTGGTTTTTTTGAGCCGGATGAATTAAAGTAAACCACGTTATAGCGGCTGTACCCGGTAGTACTGCTTGTTGCATAGGTGGCAACAAAATACTTGGTGTTTTTTTGGAGCCCAGTAGGTATATCAATTTTAAATGCGCCTTTAACAGCAGGTGCAGCTACTTTAAATCTTTGCGGATAGGTAAAAAGGCTATCGCCTGATAGTAAAAATCCATACTCTGTTATTCCCCCAGGTACTTCATTGATCTGTCCGTTTAATGTAACTCCTCCATCCGGGTAAACAGTAACTGTGTTCGTAACTATTTTAGGGTTATCAGGAGGAATGGTCGCATGATCTTTTTTGCAATTGCTCAATAAGGTTGCGAGTAAAATAATGATGCAGAATGAGAAATAGTAGGCTAATTTCATGATAAAGTTAAGTATCCAAATATATACTTATCCGGTGATATATCCATGACGCAGCCTGAACCAGGCCCTTAATAAAGAAGCACAAGCAACCATATCTTTGAGGCAGATAAATTTAAAATTCAAATTTTTTTAAAACATTTTTCAACTGCGCAAATACACGGCCATGAGCCTCCCAACCTTTGTATCAACAAACAAAAAAAAGAGGGAGGTTCCCAAAAGCCGTAAGTGGGTGTTACTTTCTTTGGCTAAAGCCGTGAAAGCGGTCTGGGTTTTAGTTCTTCCCTGCAACCTATTACTCTTTTTCTTTTATATATCTCTTCAAAGTAACGATACTGTTACCACTTCCATAAAAAACAATTACCTTGAATAACTAAATTTGAATGTATAGCCTTCAAAACCAAAACATATGGACCAGATCAATAAAGAAGATATCAAACAGGAAGTATTTGACCTGTATGACGATTACGCGCACAACCGCCTTAACCGCCGTGCATTTGTTGAAAAACTCTCCATTTATGCCGTGGGTGGCTTAACCGTACCTGCGCTGATGAGTTTCCTGATGCCCAACTATCAAACTACTGCGGAGATTAAGGTCGATGATCCACGCTTGAAATCAGAATACATCAACTATACATCTCCAAAGGGTGGCGGCACAATTAAGGCCCTGTTATCAATGCCGGCGGATGCAAAAGGCAAATTGGGAGGTATAGTGGTGGTGCATGAAAACCGCGGGCTGAACCCCTATATTGAAGATGTAGCCCAAAGGGCTGCCCTGGCCGGATTTATTACCCTTGCGCCCGATGCCCTGACACCGCTGGGCGGTTACCCGGGCAATGATGACGATGGCCGTGCCATGCAGAGCAAACGCGACAAAAGTGAAATGGAAGAAGATTTTATAGATGCGTTCCATTATCTCAAAAACCATAAAGATTGCAATGGCAAAGTAGGTGTTGTAGGCTTTTGCTACGGCGGCGGCATTGCCAATATGATGGCTGTGCGCATTCCGGAACTGGCAGCGGCTGTTCCATTTTATGGCAGCCAGCCCGCTATTGCCGATGTGCCTAAGATCAAAGCGCCATTGTTACTGCACTACGCTGCACTGGATACACGTATTACCGAAGGCTGGCCGCCATACGAAGCCGCCTTAAAAGAGCATGGCAAAAAGTACCAGGCTTTTATTTATGAAAATGCCAACCATGGCTTTCATAACAACACCACACCCCGTTATGACAAGACTGCGGCAGACCTCGCCTGGAAAAGAACCATTGATTTTTTTACTGAAAATTTGAAAAGCTAATAGTCGTGCATTGGAACAAGATTAAACGCGATGCCGACTCACCCCGACATCGCTGCGCTTGTCACCCCTCTCTCCGCTTCGCGCATAGAGGGGATTTTTAATTCTTTTTTTCTTTACCCTCTTTGCGGCAAAGCCGCAGAGAGGGTGGTCCAGCGAAGCGTAGACGGGGTGAGTTTGCTCTGCGATTTGGCTCATTGAGTCCTGTTGCCATGTTTTATTTCACCGTTCAATGCGCATCAGGTACCACTACTTTCACAGCTTTCGCTCCCTTCCTCTTTTTAATGGTGATGATCACCAATGGGATACAGCAGGCATTTAAGATAGCCAGCAATAAAAACGCATCCATATAACTGAGTAAAAAAGTTTGCCTTACCACGATGTTTTCCAGCGCGCCGATGGATTGCTGCAGAGCATGGAGGTAATTGGAGCCATGCGCCATAAAATTATGAATGAGGGATTGTTGCCGGTCAATGGTTTGCGGATCCGAGGCCGTTACATGCGTAATTAAGGCAGTGCGGTTTGCCGCCTCGCGGTGCGCTATATAGGTGTTAATTAAAGCAATGCCGAATGAACCGCCCATCTGTCGCATCATGTTGTTGAGCGCGGCACCCTGCGGGATCTCTGCCGGTTTCAATTCGGATACAGCCAGGGCTGTTAATGGCACAATCAACAATTCCGCACATCAGCAGAAGGCAAGTGCAGGTCAATCTCTACCATAGTAGCAGGCTCCCAAATACGCACTTCCAGCACCCGTCCGGTTTGGAGCAGTTGTGGTCCGAGGTATTTTTCCGCCTTGTTTTTTATTTGTTGTAAAATAGATGTTTCCATGTAACATATTTTTGATGATACAAAGAAACCTGCTTTTTAAGTATAAATAAATGGCGGCTTTGGTGTAATGATAGGACTATTTTCGGTATTGTTCGCGAAAGGCGATTGCCGATGTACCTGTTACTTTACGAAACAGGCGGGAGAAATAGGAATGATCGGTATAACCTAAACTATGAGCGATCTCCTTAACCGTGAGCTGGCTATAGTATAACAAACGCTTAGCCTCCATGGTTACTTCCTGCTGTATCCAGTAACTTACCGGGAAGCCGGTGATCTTCTTTAACGCTTCGCTCAGGTACGCTTCGGAAACGTTTAACATGGCTGCATAATCCGCCGGACTTTTATTGGATCGTAACCCGGTTACCAGCAGACTTTTGAACTGGCTGGTGAGTTGGGCCGGGCGGGATACTTTTAAATTGGTACCGGCATATCCGTTATAACAGCCAGCAGCAATAGTTAAAAAAGATTTGAGCAAGGCATGGATGGTTGTTGCGTAAAAGGGATCGGTATTATCCTCGATATATTTTTCATGAAGTAACAGCAACAGGTTTTGGTATTGCCTGAGCTGAGTGTTATTAAGCAGATAAGGTTGCTGAAGGAATAGCTGCCCCTCAAATACATTGCGGCATTGAGGCGGAATCAACGAGGTATCAACCCCAATAAACCAGCCATCTGTATGTTCGTTACGGATGCGTTGATGTACCTGGGTGGGCAGTATATAGTACAGCATACCACCGGATAACTGAACTTCGTTGAAATCGATCATCAAAGAACCGGAACCCTCCTCTATCAGAAAAAAAATATAATGATCATCCCGGTGCGCCTCCAGTACGCGTGGGTCCATCTCTATAGGATCACCTTTTTTAAAATGCTTCAGGTGCAAGCCAAAGTCGGTCCGGTCCTTTAATAAATGAATGGGGATGTTGCTCATTGTTCAAAAGTAATCATTTGAATTAGGGTTGTACGTTTTAGGTTATACGTTGTATGTTAAAAAAACGTATAACCTAAAACGTATTACGTATAACCCAAATCGGCTCCTGCCCTGTAACATTCCGCATTTCCCTTAGTCACAATCCTCAGATGTAACCTAACATATTTGTTATAATGTTTAGGATGCACGGATTAAAAAAGCGTCTATATTAGACTAATATTTAAAATATCAATTCACGAATAAAACAAACTGAGCGCCCGCAATATTATACGGGGGCGCAAGTTTTTAATAAAATACTTTTAACATGGCTATCAACTTACAAAAGGGACAAAAAATAGATCTCGGTTTATCAAAAATGACAGTTGGTTTGGGCTGGAACCCAAATGAAGGTACAGGTTACGACTTTGACCTGGATGTATCGGCAATTATGATAGATGAGAACCGCTTTGTTCCGCAGGATGAATTTTTTGTTTTTTATAATAATGTGGATTCTCCCGACTCAGCCGTTCACCATACCGGAGATGATCCATCTGGCGGTAACAGCGATGGCGGCGATGACGAATCCATCAACGTAGACTTAACCAAGGTAGATCCCAAGATACAGGAGATATTATTTGTAGTGACCATACATGAGGCGCAGCCCCGCAGGCAAAACTTTGGCCAGGTACGCGATTCCTATATCCGCATTATTGACGACCTTACCGGCAGCGAAGTATGTAAATATGAACTGGGTGAAGATTTTTCGATTGAAACGGCTATTGAATTTGGCAGGTTATACCGTCGTGGCGGTGCCTGGAAATTTGAAGCATCGGGCGTGGGCTATAAAGAAGATCTGGCCTTTTTTTTAAGTAAATATTTTAAAGGACAGATCATTAAATAAAAACCCCTCCCGTCCCCTAAAGGGGATGCTTTAAAAGTTAAATTTTTAGAACCCTCTCCTTTGGAGAGGGCAGGGTGAGGCTATTAAATTATACAACTATGGCAATTAATTTAGTAAAAGGTCAAACAATTGACCTGCGTAAAAATGATAAAGGCGAGAGTTTTGATCTGTCGGCGGTTACTATTGGCTTAGGCTGGGATGTAAAACAAAGCGGCAGTGGTGGCTTTTTGGGCAAGCTGTTTGGTGGCGGCGAAGAAGCCGAGTACGACCTGGATGCCATCGCTTTCCTGTTAGATAAAAATGGGTTAGTGGCCAACAGGGGCCGCACCTTTGAAAAGCCAAATGGCAACAAAGTAAGTTTGTACGAAGGAGACGTGATTTATTTCAATTCCATGCGTCACCCGTCGGGCCATATCTGGCTTACCGGCGATAACCGCACCGGCGCGGGCGATGGCGACGATGAGCAGATCATCGTTAAGCTGGATTCCCTCGACCCAAAGTTCGACCGGATCCTTTTTATAGTAGCCATTTACCAGGGACGCAAAAACAACCAGCATTTTGGCATGGTTGATAACGCTTTTATCCGTGCGGTGGATAATCACGGCAAGGAGATAGCCAAGTTTAGCCTGTCAGGTGATTCCACCTACAACGGTATGTGCTCCATGACCTTTGCCGAAGTTTACCGCAAAGATGGCACCTGGAAATTCCGTGCCATCGGCGAACCTCACACTACCGATAATTTTTTAGAAATACTTAAACAATATTAGAGAAGAGAATCAAGATATAAGAATCAAGAAACAAGAATTAAAACCCCATTTGTCATGCTGAACGCAGTGAAGCATCTATTAGCCGATAGGTATAGTTTACTAACAGATCCTTCGCTATCGCTCAGGATGACAAATTATTTTTTATTTTTCCCATCTTGATTCTTGACTCTAATCTCTTGCATCTTTCCCCCAAAAACCTATGCCTTATTACCAGCACTATTCCTTTGATCTTTGGCTTACATTGATCCGTTCCAATCCTGATTATAAAATTGAGCGTACTAAAATATACCACCGTGATTATAACCCATCCGGCAAAAGCATCGATGAGGTGGCTAAGGCTTTCCGCACGGTCGACCTGATGTGTAATGCCGTTAATGAATGCACCGGTAAAAATATTGATGCTGAGGAGATGTTCCTGATGGTGATCAGCCTGATCAATGATAACCGGTTGAATTTGAATGATATTGATACCCCAAAGCTTTATGCCGATATGGAAGCATTGGTGTTTAAGCACCTGCCAACGGTTTATGAGCCTGTAACAATTGATGTGCTGGACAATCTAAAACAAAAAAGCGGTGCCTCGTTTAGCTTGCTAAGCAACACCGGTTTCATAAAAGGAGCAACATTAAAAAAGGTACTGGCCGGGTTAAAGCTGGATAAATACTTTGATTTTCAGCTGTACTCAGATGAGGTGGGAATGTCGAAACCAAATCTGGAATTTTTTAACCTGATGTTGCAAAATATTAAACAGATCAATAAAGAAAAAAATATAACTTTAGCAGGCATCATTCACATCGGCGATAACCCTAAGGCCGATATTGAAGGTGCTACAGCGGCCGGTATAAAAAGTTTGCTGGTCAATTCAAACAACACATCCATTTCTTCATTATTAACTTATTATAGATAAAAGATTTTTGGAACAAGGAACAAAGATTTTTGGAGTAAGGATTTTTGGACTTATAGCGTAAAAAATCACTAATTCACTAAATCATTAATTCAATAATTATTTAATGAACACTACCTATTCATTACATCATATTAGCAATGCGCAGGCATTTGGGTTTAACCCCGATGATTACAGCCGTTTTAAGTTTGGCGATGATGCGGTGGCCAAATATTTTGGCGCTCACCTGGCCGATGGCTTTGTCAGTGATTACCTGGCCGAAAATCCCATCAAACAGCAAATTGTGGTGATATCGAGTCCATATTCGTTTATTCCAACGGCTACCTTCGCCATGAAAAACTGGTTTGTGGCCCGGCTTAACCGCTGGCTGGCCAGGCATGGCTACCCTGTAGTACAGGAAACCAAAGTACACCGTACCATCACCTATAAAGAGGATTACGGCGAACTGGATGCCGAGCAAAGAATGAACCTGATCGGTAACGATTCGTTCCATATCGATAAGGATTTTTTGGAGGGTAAAACACTGATATTTTTAGATGATATCAAGATAACCGGCAGCCATGAGCGCATGATCATGAAAATGGTTGGCGAGTATGGCCTCCGCAATGATATATTTATGCTGTATTTTGCCGAGCTGGTGAACAAAAACATCCACCCCAATATCGAAAACCATTTAAACTATCACCAGGTAAAAACCATTTTTGATCTGGATGGCATCGTCAAAAGCAATAATTTTTGCATCAACACGCGGATTGTAAAGTATATTTTAAATTACGATTTTGAGAGTTTTTGTATTTTTATCCGGGATCAAACCTATGATTTTATAAACTTGCTTTATGATATGGCGCTGGGCAATGGCTACCATACCATCGAAGCTTATACACTTAACCTGAACTTTATAAAAGAAAACCTATTTTTAAACAATCATAACTTAATTCAACATGGCAATTAACTTGCAAAAAGGTCAGCGGGAAAGCATTAATGCCCCCCAGTTTACCATTGGCCTGGGATGGGATACCAATAGTTCTTCAACAGGAAGCGCGTTTGATTTGGACGCCTCTGTTTTTATATTGGGCGATAACAAAAAAATTATAGCCGACGAATATTTTGTTTTTTATAACAACCTGAAATCGCCTGATGGCTCGGTAGAGCATACCGGCGATAACCTTACCGGTGCCGGCGATGGCGATGATGAGCAGATTAAAGTTGACCTGTCAAAAGCGGATTCCAAAGTATCAGAAATATGCATCGTGGTAACTATTCACGAAGCCGAGGCCCGCAAACAGAATTTTGGCCAGGTACGTAACTCTTTCATCCGCATATTTGATCCGGGTACAGGCGCTGATATTTTAAAATATGAGCTGGAAGAAGATTTTTCGATAGAAACGGCTGTTGAATTTGGCCGGATCTACAAAAAAGATAATAACTGGAAGTTTGAAGCTGTAGGCGTTGGCATGAAAGGTGGTTTACAGGATTATTTAACCAAATACCAATAATATATTATGGCTATCAATCTTCAAAAAGGACAAAGGATAAGTCTGGAGAAAAGTAACGGCAGTAAACTACAAACGGTTTGTGTAGGCATTAACTGGGGCGCTATCGAAAAGAAAGGCCTGTTTGGTTTTGGTACCACAAAAGAAGCGGTTGATTTGGACGCCAGCTGCGCTTTATATGACGATAATAAACAACTGATAGATGTGGTTTACTTCGGTCACCTGAAATCAAAGGATGGCGCGGTAAGGCATAGCGGTGACGATTTAACCGGCGATTTATCCGGCAACGACGGCCTGGACAATGAGGTGATCACTGTTGATTTGTCTGGCCTCAGTGCGTCTGTAAGCTATGTGGGTTTTATCCTCAATAGCTTCCGCGGGCAGGATTTTGGTACCATTCCGTTTGCGTCTATCCGCATATACGAGGGTACCCCAACCCGGGTAAACGAAGTATTTGCCACTTATGATATAGCGCATAGTAAAGATTTTGCTGGTCACGTATCCATGGCGATGGGCGTATTTTACAAAAAGAACGGCGAATGGAAATTTAACGCCATTGGTGAACCAACCCGGGACAGGAAACTGGAGGAGTCGGTGAAAACCATGGCACAAAATTATTTATAGGATAGTTCATGGATCATGGTTCATAGATCATAGTAATTGGTAGTTTGTACAAATTTTGCCATGAACCATGATCTATGAACCATGAACAAAAAAACATTAAAACTCAATAAAATCATGGAAGGCACACCAGGAAATAACGAACTAAATATAACACCGGTTAATTTAGATATTAATCCGGCTCCGGCTACTAATACCAATACGCCGGCAAAATTGTTGGATAAGGAAGGTAATGTTGATTTAGCCAATATCAGCCAGGCCGAGGTTCAAAAATATGGCGAAGTAGCCAAGGCACTTGATCCTAAGGATGTAAACTCCATCCTGAATTATGGTACAGAGGTGCAAAATTCAATGGAAAAGTATAGCAATACTTTCCTTACTTCGGTACGTACCTATAACTCGGGCGAGGTTGGTGGTTTGATCAATGAACTGCTTACCGAACTGAATTATATTGATGTGGATGAGTTGAACCAAAACGCGTTCACTTCCTTTATATCGCATATCCCCTTTATGAAAAAGTTGGTGGTTGATGCCAAAAAGCTTTTCCAGAAGTATGATACGGTGATTAATAACATCGATAAGATCACCAACAAGATCAAGGCAGGTCGCGTTAATTCATTAAAGGATAACAGCTCGTTGCAAACCATGTTCGATAGCAATGTGGGCTACATTCACCAGATGGAAGAACTGATCATTTCGGGCCAGTTAAAATACAACGAGCTGAGCGAGCAGCTGGCACAAATGGACGCCAATCCATCGGCCTATAATGATTATGAAATTGCCGATCTGCGCGATTTTGTGAATCGTTTAGACAAGCGTCTGGCCGATTTGAAAGTGGTACGTTTTATTATGCTGCAATCGCTGGCGCAAATACGCGTGGTGCAAAGCAACAATACCACCATTGCCGAAAAAGCACAGTCTATCGTATCAACCACTATTCCGGTTTGGAAAAACCAGCTCACTATTGCCGTGGCTTTGAATCGTCAGAAGGAAAACGTGGAGATGCAGAAAAAGATCTCGGACACCACCAACACCATTTTGCAAAAGAACGCAGAGCTGCTGAAACAAAACAGTATCGACGTGGCCAAGGAAAATGAAAAGACCGTAGTATCGCTGGATACGCTGAAAAAAACAACCGCGTCGCTTATTGAAACGCTTACCGAGGTTAAACGCATTCACGAAGAAGGTACCGCCAATCGCAAAACCCTCAACACCGAACTGCAAAACCTGGAAGTGGAACTGAAAAAAACGGTTACCAACGCGTAGTTAAAAATATAAAACACGCGTCATTGCGAGGTACGAAGCAATCTCTACATAAACAGGTCAAATCTGCTCTGTACAGCATAGAGATTGCTTCGTACCAATGACGTATTTCTTATTATCCCCATCGTCTGTGTCCTCACAGACGATTTGCATTCCAGGGGTATTAGTTACCAGTGAGGACACAGGCACCGGGTGCAGGTTTTTTGTGAATTCTACTCCATCGTCTGTGTCCTCACAGACGATTTGAATTCCGGTAGTATTAGTTGCCTGTGAGGACACAGGCAACGGGTGCGGACTAAAAAGTATTTCTAAAGCCCTCTCCTTTGGAGAGGGTTGGGTGAGGCTGTTTATTTTCGTAAATTTGCATTTAATCAAAATTTGAGGTCGCCATTTGATGGATGAAAGCAGGTTAAATATTTTAAATCAGTCAAACCGGATGCTCAGTAAGCTGCAATTGCTTTCTGTTTTTTTCGGCGATGATATCATTTATAAAATATACCTGCGCAGCCAGGTGATCCACAAGCTTTTTGAAACCAATCCCGAGCTGGATATCAACAAGCTCGATCTGTTTCACCTGCAATTTACCCAAAGTCTCATCGATCTGCTCCGCAAGATCAAAAAGAACAACGAAACCAACGTAAGCCTGCTTTTTGACGAGATCCAGATCAATAAGGAAATGATCGACAGGTTGAACGATCCTTATTATACGCTGGCTAATTTCAACCTCGAAAAACAACGGCAGGCGCTAAAGGTCAATCTGTCGTTGCGGAAGTTGTTCCAGGTACTATCTGATAACTCGACCGATAATCCGCTTTCAAAAAACATTAACGCGTTCAGCTCCCGGTTCGCGGCCGACTTTTTTTATCCCATTGCACCCGAACTATTGCAGGAGATAACAGCCTATAACGATAAGGACGTTTACACCGATGAGTATGCCACCATTCAGCGCAAGTTGATGGGCGTTTTGTGCAAGTATGAATTTAAAACCGAGTTTTACTGCGGCTTAAAGGCCGGTACACAAGTGGCCGAAGTATACAAGTTTGTGAACGACGACCGGTACTTTATCTATTCCCTATCCGACAATCTGTTCGTGTTCCTGGATATTGCGAAGATCGCCGGCATCGACATGACTAATAATATGTCGAAAAAGGAAAAACTGGTACACGAGTTGCGGGATAAAAACGATAAGCTGGAGGGTAATGCCGCCGCCATGAAAGCGTTTATGCCTGCCGAGATCAAAAATCTATTGGCTGATAATTATAAAAAGATATCGGACATAAGCTTTATGGAAAACATCAGCAATATTGATGTGCAGGCCAATATTTTAAAAAGCATGCTGAATACCGATTTAATTTAGTTTATTTAACCCGAAAATTTATTCCTTACCTGTTATATGGATTTCTTACACACCATTCTGGGCCCCGATATTAAAGCCGGTTTGCTCATCATTTTAAACCTGATCGTGATCGAGAGCTTGCTCTCTGTTGATAATGCCGCGGTGCTGGCTACTATGGTTTTGGATCTGCCACCCAGTCAACGTAAAAAAGCCCTGCGCTATGGTATCATAGGCGCTTATGTATTGCGTGGGGTATGTTTGTTTTTAGCGGCCTGGCTGGTAAAAATATGGTGGCTAAAACCTATCGGCGGCTTATATCTGCTGTACCTGAGCTTTAACTACTTTAAGGGGAAAATACAAGCAGCCAATAACGATGGCGGAGAAGAAGAGGTGGATAAAAGCAAGAACTGGCTGTACCGCTCAACCGTGGGCGTGTTTGGCGTGTTTTGGGCTACCGTAGCTTTAGTAGAGCTGATGGACCTGGCCTTTTCTATCGATAACGTATTTGCGGCCGTGGCCTTTACAGACCACGTGGTGTTGATATACATTGGGGTATTCATCGGCATACTGGCCATGCGTTTTGTTGCTCAGGCCTTTGTAAAGCTAATGGAGAAATTTACCTTTTTAGAGACCGTTGCCTTTATCGTGATCGGCGTGTTGGGGATTAAACTATCCGCATCATTGTATGTACACTTTAATGAAACATCATCTTTCTCCAAATTCATGGAGAGTGAAAAGGCCGATATCTTCACCTCGGTATTTACCGTGGGGATATTTATTATCCCGGTGCTCACATCGCTCTTATTCAACTTTCCCAAAAGGCACACCATCGAACCGGAAGTAGCCGAAGCAGCCGAAGATGTGCTGGATAAGCAATAGAGATGTTCATTGGTTTATTAGCTCATTGGTTCATTAGTATTAAATCGGCAACAATGCTGGCTTATACCGTTAAAACCAATGAACCAATGAACCAGTGAACTAATGAACCAATAAAAGATGAACATCAATAAAATAATCGCCTCCATATTTGGTATCGGCTTTTTAAAAGGTGGCGGTACCTATGCAGCTATAGTAACCTGTGGATTTATCTGGTTGTTATGGCAAAGCCCGGTATTACAAAACCCCTGGTACCTGCTTGTGATCACCATTGTAGTAACCCTGCTGGGTGTTTACGTAAGCAACAAAGTGGAACCTGAATGGGGCGAAGACAGTTCGCGGGTGGTAATTGATGAGGTTGCCGGTATGCTGATAGCCGTTGTGTTTGTACCCATGAATCTGTATACCCTGATCGGCGGACTTGTCCTGTTCCGCTTTTTTGATATCGTAAAACCCCTGGGCATTCGCAAAATGGAAGCCCTGCCCAGTGGCACCGGCGTTATGATGGATGATGTGCTGGCCGGTGTTTACTCCAATATACTGGTATGGGTAGGCTACCTGGCTTGGCTTGCGTTTGTAAAATAATGTTTTTAATTCCCTCCCCACGGGCTACTGTGTGTACACAATGCACTAATAGTTAAAAAAAGCTGCTCCAGAGGAGCAAAATGTCGGTAGAAATAATAAAATTCAATCCTCTTTTAGTGCTGTAGGTACTCAACTAACCTGGTTTACGTCTCTTAATGCGCCATTATTTGACCTGCAAAGTTCAATAGTGACGTACCTACGGCACGTAAACTTCTTTTGATTCTATTTCTACCGACATTAAACCCCTCTGGGGTTTATCAAAAAGATGTGTACACACAGTAGCCCCACAGGAGAGGCGCGCCGGATTGTGTTTTGGCAGAGAGGGGTTTATACGTGCGATAGAAACCCTGTCATGCTTACGAAACCCCTACCCCCCCTTCCCGCAATGTCATTAAGTTAAGGATACTCCATAGGAGTAAAAGCTTTGTAGAAAACAAACAACAATCATTTAGCATGCCGTAGGTATGCAACCTGGGTATAGTACCTACGGCACTGATTTGATAACCTACATTTTTTCTACAAAGCTTTAACCCCGATAGGGTTTGCAAAAATTTCTTAACTTAATGACATTGCCCCTTCCCGAGGGAAGGAATCGCACACACCCTTGCTTTTAATCTTTAATTCGATCTGATGTTAGCTACAAATTCCCTTTCCTGATCTCTTCCACCGCATAGTTAGCCGCCCGTGCTGTTAAAGCCATATACAGTATCGACGGGCTTTGGTTGCCGGTGCTGGTCATACAGGCGCCATCGGTTACAAATACATTTTTGCACTGGTGTAATTGGTTCCATTGATTAAGCAGCGAGGTTTTGGGATCCTTACCCATGCGCACACCGCCCATTTCATGAATGTCGAGTCCGGGTGCTTGTTTGTTTTCATGTTTTTCGATGTTTTTGCAGCCTGATTTCTCCAGCATTTCGGCGCTTTGGGTTAAAAAATCCTGGATCATGCGTTCATCATTATCATCATACTCCACAGAGGTGATCAACAGTGGGATACCCCATTGATCTTTCTGGTCTTTACTTAGGCGCACATGGTTATTTTCTTTGGGGATAGTTTCACCCTGCAGGTACATGTATACCTGCCAACCTCCAGGTTCGGTTAAGGAATCTTTATAGTCGCCGCCAATTTCACCTGCAGGTTTTTCGGTTGGGTGTTGGTTACGATACGCACCCATAAAAGTAGTAAAGCCTCCTTTGTAATCGGTTTCCTGCCGGTGCAGATTACGGTAATTAGCCAGGATCAGTTCTGTTGGGTTGCGGCCAAAATAATACCGGTCCAGAAAGCCATCCATACTGGCCGTTACTGATGCCCGGTAGTTTTGGAAGGCCACGTATTTGCCTAATAGTCCGTTATCATTGCCCAGGCCATTAGGGAAACGTGCTGAGGTTGAATTCAGCAGGATGAGATTGGTGTTCAGCGCGGAGGCATTCATGAAAATGATCTTTGCCTTGTATTCTATCACCTCTTTGGTGTTGGTATCTATCACTTTAACACCTGTAGCCTTGCCCAGCTTTTCATCATAAATAACAGAATGTACCACAGAAAATGGCCTGATTGTGAGGTTACCCGTACGCTTAGCCCAGGGTAGTGTAGAACTTACCGAACTAAAATAACCGCCGAACGGACAGCCACGCATACATAGATTACGGGCCTGGCATTTACCACGCCCCTGATCCAGGTGGAGTTGATCGGGTTTAGTTAAGTGAGCCCAGCGCGCGTGTACCAGGTGGCGGTCGGGATAGTTTTCACTAATCTTTTTGCTGATCACCTCCTGCACGCAATTCATATCAAACGGTGGCAGAAACTCCCCATCGGGCATGGCCTCAATACCATCTTTATTACCGCAAACTCCAATGAATTTTTCCACATGCGAGTACCAGGGCGCCACATCATCATAGCCAATAGGCCAGGCTATACCATAGCCAAAACGTTCGGGATTAGTGAACTCATATTTGCTCCAGCGCTGGCAGGCACGCCCCCAGGTAAGTGATTTACCGCCAACCTGATAACCCCGGATCCAATCGAAGGGTTTTTCCTGGATGTAAGGATGGTCCTTATCTTTGACAAAAAAATGCGCGGTGTCTTCACCAAAACCTGCCGCCTTGCTGATGAGCGGATTCTCTTCCAGAAACTCCCTGGCCATTTGTCCGCGGTGCTTAAACTGCCAGGGATCCATGGTAGCGGTTGGATAGTCTTTGTTGTGCTCTACATTACGGCCGCGTTCCAGTACCAGCGTTTTTAAACCCTGCTCGCATAATTCCTTGGCAGCCCAGCCACCACTAATGCCCGAACCTATAACAATGGCATCATAAGCTAAATGATCTGCTGTTTGCTGTGATTTTTCTGGTGGCTTTGACATGGGCTTTATGAGTTATAATTAAAAACTATTATTTGATTTTTATACTATAGATTTTATATATATTGCTGTGTGGTCTATCTACATCTTACTCCTTATTTAACTTTTCTGCTGCCTCATGATCTAAAAAGATTTGCGCATTGGGCAGGGTTTGAAAGATAGAAGCAGGCACATCAATCGTTACCGGGCCGTTCAGGGCCTGAGCTATAATGCCTGCCTTTTTCGCGCCAGCGGCAATCAGTAACGGTGTCCGCGCTTCGGCTAAATGACGCAGGCCTAAGGTGATCCCTTCTGTTAATTGCGGTTGTTGTGTGAAATATTTTTTGGCTACATCGATAGTTACAGGCGCTAATGCAGAATGATGCGCATAGATATTAAAATCTGTGCCGGGCTCATTGAGTCCGATATGCCCGTTCATACCAATGCCCACGATCATCATATCCAACCCACCGAGATCCTTGATGTGCTTATTCATTTTCTCACATTCTCTATCAAGATCGGCAGCCTTTGCATCAAAAAACCTCACCTGCGCTGGCGTTATCTTTAATTTTGAAAAGAAATGTTGATGCAGGTAATGGCTGCAACTGCCTTCATCATTTTTATCCATACCCACCCATTCATCCAAACCCACAAAATGAGTCTGACTAAAATCTATTTTTCCGGCTTTAGCATATTGCACCAGGAACTTAAACATCCCGGTAGGTGATTCGCCCGAAGGGAAACAGATCAATGAACCGGGTTTCTGTTTTATCTGCCGCCAAACCCAATAAGCCGCCGCGGATGATAACGAATCGTAATCTTTATATCGCTGTATATTCATGGCGCTTATTGATGGTTTAGCCAAAGGTCGATAGGTTTGGCCACTTGAGCCGAGAATGGCAGGTGTATCTTTTTGCCCTGTCCCGCCGAGGCATAGGCCGCGTAAATGATCTCCAGTACAGCCCGGCCATCTTCGCCGGTTACCAGCGGAGTTTTATCATGGCGAACACAATCAATAAAATGCTTGAGCTCATGCGGGTAGCCCTGGTTAAAGGCCTCCTCAAAAATGGTAAAGCTCCAGCCCTTGGAAGTATCTGCCTTCTCCATAGCATAGCCATACCCTTCGCGGCTGTAGGTTACTGCGGCATTGCCCATAAACAGGTCGGCATAAATTACGCCCCCGGTGCCGTAAATCTCACAACGGTCATCCATGCCGCCATGTTTGGCCCAGCTGTTTTCGGCTACAGCTGTCACGCCGTTCTCAAACTCCACAATAATTACGGAGTTATCCTCGCCTTTGGTACGGCCTTTATGAAATACGGTGCTCATGGTGGCGTATACATTACTCACTTTGGCATGATTAAGCATCCACCTAAACCAACCCAAAGCATGGCAGCCCATATCCATAATAACGCCGCCGCCGGCCAGGTTAATATCATAAAACCAATCGCTGTGCGGGCCCGAATGTTTCTCGCCCTGTTTCAGCATAAAAACTTCGCCCACGGCGCCATCCTTTACCAATTGCCGGGCCCGCTCATATTTTGGGGCAAAGCAGAGCTCTTCGGCGTACATCAGCTTTACGTTATTGGCTTTGCAAACGGCTATCATCTCGTCGGCCTCTTCCAGTGTTACGGCCAGCGGTTTTTCAATAATGATATGCTTACCGGCATTGGCCGCTTTGATGGTAGCCTGCGCATGCAGGTAATTGGGCAGGCAGATATCCACCACTTCACAGTCTGATTCGGCAATGAGCTTATCAATATCATCAAACCACTGGGGTATCTGGTATTTTTCGGCAAAGGCTTTGGCTTTATCCGGGTTGCGGGCGTACACGGCAACCACTTCGGCTTCGGGTATAAAGCGATGGTATGATTCCATGTGGATATCGGTAATAAAACCGGCGCCAAGTATGGCTACTTTGGTTCTGTTCATAAGCATCATTATATTAATTGGTCAGGGAAGACGCATGTAATGCGCCGTTATAAAAAACATCATATAGAGACGTAGCACATGCGTCTTCTATTTAAAGTTCATTTATAAGCGGGGCGCACTTAGGTCTATTCAAGATTAAGGAATTAAATACTAAATCAAAAATAAATTAAAGTTTAAAAAAGGATTTAGCATGATACAGAACAGTCATTTATAGGCCACGGCCTGGTATCGTAATTTATTTACAGGCCGCAACATTTGGTTTTATAAAAGTTAATACATAGTATTGTGTATTATTGACACAATGATTGTTATCTGCTGTTAATAAGACATTTATAACCAATAAGTACTCCAAACCTTTTTAAATTTTATGAGGACAAGCTATAAATTAAGCCTTGCACTGATGCTGTCATGCGCTGCAGGCAATTTCCACACTATTGTGCAGGCGCAAAGCAAACAAGTGCCGCAACTGCGTGCCAATAACGTAAAGCAGATCATAGCTGCTATGACGCTGGAAGAAAAATCGAAACTGGTAGTAGGCATGGGCTTTAAAATGCCCGGTATGCCGCCGCCATCAAAAGATAAGATGAATGAGCCGATCGATATCGGCGGGTTCAAACTGCCCCCATCTGATCCGGATGCTTACAATATACCCGAGAAAGTGCCCGGCGCTGCTGGTCGTACCCATGGCATTCCCCGTTTAGGGATCCCATCTATGACCGTGTCTGATGGGCCTGCCGGTTTAAGGATAGAACCGATACGCAATGGCGACAAATCAAAAACATACTATGCTACCGCCTTCCCGGTGGCAACCCTGCTGGCATCAAGCTGGGATACCGAACTGGTGAACAGAGTAGGTATAGCCTTTGGCAACGAAGTGCGCGAGTACGGAGTGGATATCCTATTGGCCCCCGGCTTAAACATCCACCGGAACCCGCTGGGTGGCCGTAATTTTGAGTATTACTCAGAAGACCCGCTGATTGCCGGCAGCATGACGGCTGCCATTGTAAACGGTGTGGAATCAAACGGCGTGGGCACATCCATCAAGCATTACGCGGCCAATAACCAGGAAACTAACCGTAACAGCATCAACACTATTGTAAGTGAAAGGGCCATGCGCGAACTGTATTTGCGCGGATTTGAGATAGCGGTGAAAAAAGCGCAACCCTGGACAGTGATGTCGTCCTATAACAAGATCAACGGGACTTTTACTTCGCAAAGGCACGATCTTTTAACCACTATCCTTAAAAAGGAATGGGGCTTTAAAGGATTTGTGATGACCGATTGGTTTGGCGGTGCCGACCCTGTAGCGCAAATGAAAGCAGGTAATGACCTGATCATGCCGGGCAGCCCGAGCCAATCAGCCGCCATTGTGACCGCGGTTAAAAATGGTACGCTGGATATTAATCAGTTGAATGCCAATGTGGAGCGCATCCTGAACATCATTATCAAATCGCCATCATTCACCAAATACAAATATTCTGATAAGCCCGATCTGGCAGGCCATGCCAAAGTAGCTCGCGAGGCCGCGGCACAGGGTATGGTATTGCTAAAAAATGACGACCATGCTTTGCCTTTAAAAGGAGCCAAAAGGATAGCCGTGTTTGGTAATACTTCCTACGATATTATTGCAGGCGGTACCGGGAGCGGCGATGTTAATAAAGCGTACACCATATCACTGATGCAGGGTTTGGCTAATGCCGGTTATAAGTTGCAGGAAAAACTATCAAAAAGCTATACCACTTACCTGGCCGAAATGAAGCTAAAACAGCCTAAGCCTAAAAACTTTTTTGATCACCCGGCACCTATCCCAGAAATGGATGTGACCGGTATTGTAGCCGATGAAGCCAATGGCGCTGATGCCGCCCTGATTACGATAGGCAGAAATGCCGGTGAGGGCGCTGACCGTAAACTGGAGAATGATTTTTACTTATCCGACGCGGAAAAAGCGATGATAAAAACCATTGCAAGCGCTTTTCATGCCAAAGGTAAAAAAGTGACCGTGGTGTTAAACATCGGCGGCGTAATTGAAGTAGCCAGCTGGCGCGACGAGGTTGACGGTATTTTACTGGCCTGGCAACCTGGTCTGGAAGCGGGTAATGCCATTGCCGATGTGCTGAGCGGTAAAGTAAATCCGTCGGGCAAATTAGCTACCACTTTCCCGGTTGATTATAAGGATGTGCCATCGGCCAATAATTTCCCCGGAACACCTGCCGATAAACCCGAGCAAGTGGTTTATGAAGAGGGGATCTACGTAGGTTATCGCTATTACGACGCGGCCAAAGTTAAACCCGCTTATGAGTTTGGCTATGGCTTGTCATACACTAATTTTAAGTTTAGCGGTCTGAAACTGAGCTCGGCCAATTTTACCAATAGTATTACTGCTACCGTAACCGTAAAAAACACGGGCAATGTGGCGGGGAAAGAGGTAGTGGAGCTATACCTTGCCGCTCCTAAAAAAGATCTGGACAAACCCGAGGATGAACTGAAAGCTTTTGGTAAAACCCGCTTGCTGGCCCCTGGTCAGTCGCAAACGTTGAGTTTTGTGATCAAGGCTGCCGACCTGGCTTCTTTTTATACCGACAGGCAAGCCTGGATAGCAGATGAAGGTAAATACGAAGTGAAAGTAGGTTCGTCATCAAGAATGATCGAAGAAAAGGCTTCCTTTAAACTGGCCAAGGATATTACGGTAGAGAAAGTGAACAAAGCCCTGATGCCGGAACAAACTATCAAGGAACTGAAACTGTGAGTAAGTTTATAGAGTCAAGAAGTAAGAATCAAGAGATAAGATGAACTCATATTATTTCGCTGTTCGAAGTCCCAGCGCTGTTCGAAGTCTCTGACTTCGCACGATTATGCCTGTAGTCTTTAGACTACAGGAGATATAAGAGGGGAATCATACGGTAGTTGCAAACTACCTTCATAGACATCCGAAGTCAGAGACTTCGGACAGCGCTGTAAGTTTTATAGAGTCAAGAAGTTAGAATCAAGAGATAAGAAACCGCCATTGCAACACTGCACTATCCGAAGTCAGAGGATCGGATAGCGCAGTATTTTTAAATTAATCTCCTATAAACTATTTAACTCCATGATGAATCAATTTAAATTCATAGCCTTATTGGGTCTGCTGCCTGCAACCGTAGCGATTGGTCAAACCAAATGGACAGAAAAGAAATCGGGCGACGTTGTTTGGGTAACTAATACGGGCGGGCAGAACCTGGGCTATTCCACCACATCGGGCGTAAAAATATTAACAGTGGACGGCCTGGCCTTTAAAGATCTGAATAAGAACGGTAAGCTGGATAAATATGAAGACTGGCGCCTGCCGGTTGATGTACGGGCGAATGATCTGGCGTCAAAAATGAGCGTTGAGCAAATTGCCGGTTTAATGTTATACAGTAAACATCAGCCCATACCTGCCGCTCCTGCCGGGCCTTTCGCAGGAACCTATGGCGGTAAGGTATTTGCCGAAAGCGGCGCCAAGCCTTATGATCTGTCTGATCAGCAAAAGCAATTCCTGGAAAAAGATAATGTACGGCATGTGCTCATTACTTCGGTACAAAGCCCGGAGGTGGCCGCGCAATGGAATAATAACGCACAGGCCTTTGTGGAGGGTTTAGGATTGGGTATTCCCAACAATAACAGCTCCGACCCGCGACATGGTACTGTGGCTACTGCCGAGTTTAACGCAGGTGCTGGTGGATCGATCTCGATGTGGCCGGGTTCATTAGGATTCGCTGCTACATTTGATCCCAAAGTGGTGGAAGATTTTGGTCATATCGCTGCCCTGGAATACCGGGCTTTGGGCATTGCTACAGCGCTGTCGCCGCAGGTAGATATCGCTACCGATCCGCGCTGGTGGCGGGTGAGCGGTACTTTTGGTGAAGATCCGCAGCTCTCGGCGGATATGGCGCGTGCGTATATAGATGGCTTTCAAACTTCCATTGGCGATAAGGAAATTACTGGCGGTTGGGGATACGGCAGCGTAAATGCCATGGTAAAACACTGGCCTGGTGGTGGTGCCGGTGAAGGCGGTCGCGACGCGCATTATGGCTATGGCAAGTATGCGGTTTATCCGGGCAACAATTTTAAGCAACACCTGATCCCCTTTACCGAAGGTGCTTTTAAGCTGAAGGGTAAAACCGGTATGGCCGCATCGGTAATGCCTTACTATACCATATCCTTTAACCAGGATGTAAAGAATAAAGAGAATGTTGCCAATAACTATAACTCCTATATTATTAACGACCTGCTCCGCAAGAAATATCATTTTGATGGCGTGGTATGTACCGATTGGCTGGTGACCGGCGATGAAACCGCGGTCGATCAGTTTTTGTCGGGCAAATCATGGGGTGTGGAAGGACTTTCGGTGGCGCAGCGGCATTATAAAGTATTGATGGCCGGTGTGGACCAGTTTGGTGGTAACAACGAAGTGGCGCCAGTGGTAGCCGCATACCAGATGGGTGTAAAAGAGCATGGCGAAACCTTTATGCGGGCAAGGTTTGAGCAGTCGGCAGTACGCTTACTGCGTAACCTGTTCAGGACGGGACTTTTTGAAAATCCATACCTCGATCCGCAGGCATCAAAAAGTATCGTCGGTAATCCCGATTTTATGAATGCCGGTTACCAGGCGCAATTGAAATCTGTTGTACTGCTGAAAAACAAGGGGAATGTGTTACCGCTTACCAAAAACAAAACGGTATATGTGCCCAAACAATTTACCCCGGCAGGCAAAAATTTCCTGGGTATGCAAACCCCAGAAAAGCTGGAATACCCGATAAATATAGAAACGGTAAAAAAATATTTTAAGGTGACCGAAAACCCGGATGAAGCCGATTACGCCCTGGTGTTTATCAATAGCCCTAATAGTGGCGGTGGTTATAATAGCGACGATGCCAAAAATGGCGGCAACGGCTATGTGCCGGTAAGCTTGCAATATCAAAAATATACTGCGACCGATGCCCGCGCGACCAGTATAGCCGGCGGCGATCCGCTGGAAAAATTTACCAATCGTACCTATAAAGATAAATCGGCAACAGCTATCAATGTGACTGATCTGGCTATGGTAAATGACACTTATACCAAAATGAAAGGCAAGCCGGTGATTGTTTCGGTTAATATGGCTAACCCTATGGTGTTTTCGGAGTTCGAAAAAAATGCCAATGCCATTGTGGTTGATTTTGGCGTACAGGGACAAGCGACATTAGACATACTAACGGGTAGCAGCGAGCCATCAGCGTTGTTACCGCTGCAAATGCCCGCTGATATGCACACCGTTGAAAAACAGTTTGAAGATGTACCTCATGATATGAAGTGCTATGTGGACGAACAGGGTAACACCTACGATTTTGGTTTTGGTTTGAACTGGAAAGGCGTTATCAATGACGCCCGTACGGCGAAGTATAAAAAAGGGGGTGTAAAGCCTTAGTTAGAATGCTCCATGTCATTTCGATAAACAGCGATGGAAAAAAGTGGTGGGTGAGGAGAAATCTTCTGCGTAGTGCAGGGTTTCAATTGCAAATTGCAAAAGATTTCTCCTCGTGCCCCGTTCGAAATGACGATCCTTTTATTTCTTTCAAACAAAGGTGCCTTTGCAGGAAACTTTATTTTATCCCCAAAATTCTTCGGTAGATGCAACCGGGGAAAGCAGCTCGAGCACTGGTTCAACTTCAAGGCCGCTGGCCCAAAGCCCGGCATCAAATTTTTTGAACGATGCTAAAGATGTCAGCAGCTCATGAGCAGCTTCGTTTTCAAATTGGTCAAAGTGCATAAATGTTTTTCCATCGGGCAGCAACCAGCAGCCGTATTTAATTCCTGGGTGGTTAAGTTCTTTTAATTCCTTTACAATACCGGCAATGTTTGCCTGGTTAATCGGTGCAAATTCAGGCGTGGTGGTGTATTGTACTCTTACTACTTTCATAATGATTAGTTTGGATGAGTAAAAATAAAGGCTAAATGTCAACCGTAAAACGGGCAAAAAAGACTTTTTACAGGGTAGTTTGCGACAAGTTTATAAAATGAATATTTATAATGCTTGTACGGATAAATATAAAAAGACCGGGTGTAAAACCATAAATTAGCTAATGGTAACCCTTAAAATATGATTATGAAAAACTGCTTGTTATTATCTGTAATGTTGTTGTACTGCACTTTAGTCAAGGCTCAAAAAGCCGATCTGGCCATAGTTAAAACCGATGCAGGGCTCTTTTCGGGCAGTACCAATGTTGCAGGAGATGTGCATGTATTTAAAGGGATCCCCTTCGCTGCCCCGCCGGTTGGCGATTTGCGGTGGAAAGCACCACAGCCGGCAAAATCATGGGAAGGTGTGAAACAATGTACTGCCTTTTCGGCCAGCCCCATGCAGCCTAAGCCTCGCGAGTTTGGTGTTTACACGCATGAGTTTTTGATCCCGGATGAGCCCATCAGCGAGGATTGCCTGTACTTAAATATATGGACAGGAGCCGGGTCATCTGCAGAAAAACGACCAGTATTGGTTTATATCTATGGTGGCGGCTTTTCGACGGGAGGTGCAGCCGTACCCATTTATGACGGCGAGGCCACTGCGAAAAAAGGGGTGGTGTTTGTGGTGATCAATTACCGTGTTGGCATATTTGGGTTTTTGGCCCATCCGGAACTGAGTAAAGAATCTGGTCATAATGCATCCGGAAATTATGGCTTGATGGATCAGCTGGCGGCCTTAAAATGGATCAAACAGAACATCAAAGCGTTTGGCGGTGATCCGGATAATGTTACCATTGCCGGACAATCTGCCGGTTCCATAAGTGTCAATTACCTGGTGGCCTCCCCCTTAGGAAAAGGCCTTTTTCAAAAAGCTATTGCCGAGAGCGGCGCTGGTTTTATCGGTCAGGAAGACTCTGAACTGGCTGGAGCTGAAGCTAATGGTGTAAAAACAGCGCAGGCATTGGGTGCTAATTCCATTGCCGAATTAAGGGCAAAACCGGCAGCCGAACTGGTGGGTAAAGGTCAGCAAAATCATCCCATTGTTGATGGTTATGTATTACCTCAAAGTATAGCGCGGATTTTTGCCGAAAGTAAGCAGAACGACGTACCGCTGCTCACCGGTTGGAACGAGGACGATGCATTTGTAGGCAAACTCAAAAACGCAGCAGATTACAGGGCAGAAGTATTGGAACAATACGGAATCCGGTCAAATGCTTTTATACAGCTTTACCCTGCGAATACTGACGCCGATGCGACAACCTCGCAGATCAGGATAAACCGCGACCGGCTGTTTGGAACACAAAATTATACCTGGGCCAATGTGCAAAGTGAAAAGGGCAAGGCAAAAGTATATGTTTATCGCTTTACCCGCCGCCTGCCCGCCACAGCCGATTTTGTAAAGTATAGAGCTTTCCATTCCGGTGAAGTGGCCTACGCCTATGATAACCTTCAATTTTTAAACCGCCCATGGCAACCCGTTGATCATCAGCTGGCCTCTATCATATCAAATTACTGGGTGAACTTCGCCAAAACGGGCAACCCAAATGGTAAGGGCCTGCCCGCGTGGCCCACCTATAATACACATAGTAACCAGATCATGATACTGAGCGAAAAGCCAGCGGCAACTACGCTGCCCGATAAGGCGGCTTTGGATTTTATGCTGAAAGAAGTGAGCGGAAAATAAAGTTATAACTTTTGCTGTTTAATCAGGTTTTCCAGCGCCTGCAAGTGTTTTTTAAAGGCGGTACGGCCTTTTTCGGTAACGGAGTAGCGGGTGTTAGGTTTACGGCCAATAAAGCTTTTTTGTACCTCCATATAGGCTTCCTTTTCCAGCGCTTTCAGGTGCGAGGCCAGGTTACCATCGGTAAGGTCCAACAACTCCTTAAGCGAATTAAAGTCGTAGCTTTCATTAGCAACCAATACACTCATGATCTGCAGGCGTATGCGGTTTTCAAATGCTTTATCAAACTGATCTAACGAAATTTTCACGAATCGTATTTAAAGTGCATTACAGTGCCGTAAATAATATGCAGCACGCCAAAACCAATAGTCCAAAGCAGCAGGCCATACCCCGGTATCAGCGCGGCGAGCAAACCTAATAAAATCTCAATGATCCCCAAACTCTTTACACCCGAATAGGTATAATGACTGCCGGCAACCAAAGCCAGGCCATAAAATATGAGCGTGGCCGGAGCAACAATACCATAATGACCATGATAAATGAGAATAAAAGTAAACAGGCCACCACTTATCAATGGAATAGCCATATTGATTAACAATCTTTTACTGCCTGTACCCCAGAACGGCTGATTGGTTTTGCGGGCTTTTCTGTAGGATAGCCAAATACCTGTGCCAATAGAAAGAATCAAAACAGCGAAAGCCACCAAAAATAACTCGGCGATAGATACGATATTATCGCGTTCGTAATCACCGGTTTTAAGCAGGTTGTAACCAATTCCCGCGCCAATAAGGGCATAAATACCTGCCATAATGCCCGACAGGCCGCTAAGCGAAATGAACTTGGCCGAACGCTCCATCAGGTCGCGGATGGAGCTGAGCTCGGCGTGAACGTCTTTTTCTTCCATTGAAAGTGCTTTGATTTTCAAAGTTAATAAGATTGTTTGGAATTGCAAGAGGAGGGGAATAAAAACACTGTAAGTGCGAAGTTTAGATTTGTCATCCTGAGCGGAGCGAAGGACCTATTCTTCAACAAGCTTTCCCGTTGGTTGTATACTCAAAAACAACTTATTCCGGTGCCCATGCAGAGAGTATACCCGCTCTTGGCCGCGGGAGGGCCAGTTACTTTGTAGCCACAAAGTAACCAGACCGAACGTAGTGAGATAATGAGCACTAATAAAATAGATAACTGCGAATAACGACTTTCAGCAGAGAGGCTTCTTTACCGCACAAGACCTTTGCCCTGCAAAGCGGACAGAACCAGGGTTGCAATTATTTTGCCCCACTTTGTTCGCACATTTCCCTATGCTTCAGCAAAAACTTGCTATGCCCCGCATTCGCACGGTCCATCATTGTTCTGCCCGCTTTCGGCCGAAGCTTATGCTGACGGGGAAAATAAATCATGGTAATCCTTTAATCCGAAAATCAAGGTTCAGAAATCACTAATTTATTAACTCACTAATTCAATAATTAACCCGCGTTAGCGATAGCAGCGATACCGGCCTGTGGCTAATGCCTTGTGGCGCGTATGAGTGGATAGCGCGAGCCGGAGGCAACGCCATTATTAGCATCAAGAAAATCAACTCAATAATTAATAAGGCCGTTCTGCTGACGGAAAAGAAATCCTTATAATGTCAACTCTGTAATTCACTAACCCAGTAATTAAATCGTGGTAATTCTGAAATTCCTTTAATTGAGGTTCTGAAAAAATCACTAAATCAATAATTCATTAATTAGGTCCCTCCACCCCGCGTTTTCCTGTTAACAAACGAAGAGCCTTAATAAGACATAACCAAGATGAGGATACAGCGTGAGGAAGGAAGAGAAATTGAAGAAATGATTATTTTAATTATATTTTCAATAATTATTGAAAATTCAAAATAAATAGTAATTTTGTGTTATTGAATCGTCTCTGAACATAAAATTATAGCAGTATGAAAACGCTAAATGATCATGTGGTACTTTTTGATGCCGAATGCCCCATGTGCAGTATATATACCCAGGCTTTTGTTAAAACCGGTATGCTGGCCGGTGATGGCCGGCAGGCCTACCAGCATGTAGCCGAAAATAGCTGCCCGGTGTACGACCATCAGCGTGCTGCCGATGAAATTGCCCTCGTCAACCTTAAAACCGGCGAAGTTACTTATGGTATCAAAAGCCTGTTTAAAATTATAGGCAATACCTGGCCGGTATTCGCGCCGCTGTTTACATTTAAGCCGTTTGTATGGCTCATGAGTAAGCTTTACGCTTTTGTATCATATAACCGCCGGGTTATTATCCCACCGGCTAAAAGTAGCGACGGCTTTGCATATCAGCCGACGTTTAAACTGCACTACCGGATAGCTTATTTGCTGTTCACCTGGTTTATTGTGGGCTACACGCTTACCGCCTACGCGCATTTACTGAGCCCGATGATACCCCTGGGTAATGCTTACCGCGAGTATATGATATGCGGCGGACAGATCATTTTTCAGGGAGCGGTGATGAGCTTTTGGGATCGCCGGCAAACCTGGACCTATTTGGGCAACATGATGACGATATCTTTGGCAGGCGGTTTGCTGCTTTTAATTCCGATGGCAATAAACCATTGGCTTCAATTTGGGTCTGAGGTGTATGCCTTGTATTTTATGGGGGTGGCCGGATTAATGTTTCTGGAGCACATCCGCAGAACTAAGTTATTAAACCTGGGTTGGACATTGACCATTACCTGGGTTGCATACCGTATTATTTTGTTGGCACTGATCTTAAACCTGAACTAATGAAAACCTATAAAAAAATTGTACTCGCCGGTGGTAACGGTTATTTGGGTACCGTATTGGCGAATTATTATAAAGACAAGGCAAATGAAGTGATCATACTGGCCCGTAAACAGGCTAAAACGATCGATAACATCCGTACGGTAGTTTGGGATGGTAAGGCCGAAAACGGCTGGACGGTACAACTTTCCGGTGCCGATATGCTGATAAACCTTTGTGGTAAAAATGTAAACTGCCGTTATACCGAAAAAAACAAAGCCGAGATCATCACCTCCAGAGTTTTGCCTACCGAATTGCTTGGTCATGCCATACATAAAATGAGCAATCCACCAAAATTGTGGATCAACGTAACCTCTGCTACGATATACCGTTATGCAGAAGACCATCCGCAGGATGAGGAAACCGGTGAAGTGGGCTATGGTTTTTCTATAGATGTATGTAAAATATGGGAGGAGGTTTTTCTGAAAAGCGAAACACCGCATACCCGTAAGGTGGCTTTGCGCATGGGTATTGTGTTGGGTCGCAGCGATAGTGTTTTCCCGCGTTTACTTAACCTGGTCAGGTTCGGGCTTGGGGGCAAACAAGGTACCGGTAAACAATATATTGCCTGGGTGCATGAACAGGATGTGGCGCGCAGCACACAATGGTTGCTTGATCATCCCGAAATTGAAGGAGTGGTTAACTGCACCGCGCCTGCCGCCATAAAAAATGCGGATATGATGCAAACCATACGCAAAAGCTATGGCATGCCATTTGGTCTGCCTGCACCCGAATGGCTGTTGGATATCGGAGCCATAGTGATTGGCACCGAACCCGAGCTGATATTAAAAAGCCGCTGGGTAAAACCCAAACGCCTGCTCGATTCCGGCTTTACCTTTCAATATGAAAAAGCGGAATACGCGGTGCATGATATTTTGAGTATAAAGGGGTGAGAGAGTGACAACAGCAATAGCGTAGAGGCCATCCCGCGCTGTCCGAAGTCTCAGACTTCGGACGACTATGCCCGTAGTCTTCAGACTACCGGTCATTCTTCCGCTTTTTTCCCCGCTGCCACGGGCTTTCAGCCCTTGGTAATCGCGCGGGAGGGGATTTTAGGGATTCATAAATAGTGAATCAAATAGTCTATTCTTTAGGCCCGTACCCTGACTTCTTTAGAAGATCTATCATTTGAGGGCTCAATTCCATTTTCATTTTTTTTACCAAATCATCGTCACCGCTCGCTTCTTTATAAATCTCTAAACTCATTATAAGGTCTTCAAAACTTTTTGCTACTAAAAATAAATCGTTACCCGGTGGGCTTTCGTGGTGGAGGTAATAAATATATTCATAATCTGCCTTTCGAAGGCTTATACATATAATGTCTCCAAGTTCACCATCGCAAATTGGTAACAGTCCAGCGGGTAATTGTTCTTGAAAAGTTGACAGAGCTTTATCTGTTGACGATTTACCATTTCCGATAATACAATAAAAATCACCAACGTTTACTTTATTTCCCTTCACCATAACTCGATTTGCATCAATACATTTTGCACAAACAAGTTCTAAAAAAGAAAATGCACCTACTTTTATATAAAAATCTTTATAAGATTGCGGCAAGGGCGAATTAAATATTGTTTCTATATTTAGAAATGAATCCTCCCTCTGTTGTCTACCGTAGGAACAAAAGAGATTCCTTTCAATTCCTCCAACCGACTCAAGCTTTTTAACTACGCGATTATTCATATAAATTTTAATTACTTATCCTCACGCTGTCCGAAGTCTCAGACTTCGGACGACTATGTCCGTAGTCTTCAGACTACCAATCATTCTTCCGCTTTTTTCTTCACCTCCTTGGTCATCTTCAAGGTTAAAAACAGCAGTAAACCTGCTGCTACCACAATAGCTATCCAAATGAACACCGTATAATCACGACCGGCTTTGGCAGGTTGTTTGGTTTGATAGGCAGCGTTTTGGCTAACCGTTTCATGGTTGATTTGCGGAGTATTGTCACGGATGCTGTCTGCAAAAAATTTAAGGTCGTATTCTGGCGCCTGTACCGATTGATCGCCGGTCAGCAAACGGTAGCTTTGTTTATCATCCAGGTAGCTGATCAGCGACTCGGCCGATTGGTAAGCATCTATGCTGCTAATGGTTAAAGGCAGATTATCGCCATTGTTTATTTGTATGATCAACTGATTAGACTTAGCGGCAATCAGCAGGTCGGTGCCTTTGGCGGAGTTTAGTTCGGCCTCGCTAAGGAGTTGCTTATCGCGGCCGATAACCTGGTAAACAGATACATCACGCTTAAAATATTTCGGAGCGGTTATGTTTAAATGCAGTTTGTTAACCTGGTAATTGTCGTTTAGCTTTAGGGTAATGTAGCTGGTTTTATTGCTATCCACACGGGTTAACTGAACCGGCGAAATTGGCGCATAGTTTAAGGTAGCTGCATACTCCGTATATATGCCAGCTTGTAAAAATTTGATGGGTGCTTTGTTCTTATCGTTTACCAGCAATTTAAAGTACCTGTAATTGCTTGCCGGGAACGAGAGCGATTGCATATAAGTGCCCTCGCTGTTTACCACCGCTTCCTGCAAAGGGATCTCTTCCTGAATAGCGAACCATTGTTTCAGATCGTCGCTGCCAACTAAATTTACTTTGCGCTGTACGGCTGTGTTTTGCAGCTTTATCCATAGACGGTCGAGCGCCAGGCCTGTTTTATTTTCTACAATAAAAGTGGTGCCGGTATCGGTACTCAACCTCGCGTCAATCTGGTTAAATAGCACAAAGCTCTTCTGATTCCGCTGGGGCAGGCTGCCCGCCTGTATATAAGGTATAAAATTACCTTTGGCATCAACTATCCGGACATCTGACAGATCGGCTTTGGCTTTGGCTACAAAAGCGGGCTGTAAAGTGATCCGGTAAAAACCGGTACTATCAACTTTTGGAAGGGCAGCCTGGTATTTGAAGTTTTGTTGTGCGGATGCCGATAGCACCAGTCCGCAAAATAGCGCTGTGACGGTTAATATTTTATTCATCCTTAGGTTTGGCTTCATCATCAACAATAATTTTTTTAACCTTTTGGTACATGAACGATATTATCAGCAGTATGATGCCCAGGCAAAAGAACGCCGCTATTTTGCCGGCCACCGGTATGTTATTAATATCGAACAAGAATAATTTAAGCAACGTTAACGAAAACAGGCTTAATGATACTATCCTCATCACCCTTAACTTATGGCGCATCCCCAGCCACATGAGGGCAAAGGATAACAGTCCCCACAAAATAGGCAACCCGGTTTTAATGTAAACTGTTTCGATACGATTGATAGAATGGTTATTGCCATAAAACAACAAATTACTGAGCAGACTTATCTCCAAACTTAAAAACAATACTACTGCCGCGCTGATAAGCCAGGTGAAGAACACTTTCATACCCGAATCCAGATTTTTCTGACTGAGGCGAATGATGCGGTAAAATAGCAAGCCAACAAAAATGGCCGCTATCCAATGCGCCATGAAATGTCCGGCAGGTATCTTTTGCTGTTCCAGTATGAGGCGTTGCAAGGCGAAAAATTCGGGAGTTAAGACCAGGTAAACCGTAACACATATCATGAGTATGGCCAGCCTTATTTTTTCATTAAAATGGAGGGCTTTTACTTTTAACGATACCAGGTAATACGTATACACAAACACGGGCGTGTACAGCATCATGTATAATATATTAAGTGAGGTATAGGGGAAATGATTTACAAACTGATGGTTAACCTCAAATAAGCCACTTAAAAATAAAAGCGCAAGGGCCGTTATGCTGAAAACATGGCGGTCGACAGTTAGCCCTTTTACTGCCGGCGATTCTTCCTTGCCTACCAGTACCGATAGCAGGTACGAGCTTATGGCCGCAACCAGGGTAGTTATAAAACCCTTATTGGCAATAATGGTAAGGTTTAAGTTATTGTCTACGTATATCTGGTACCAGTCCATCAGCAGACTTAGCAGCATGGCCACCCAAAGCAGTAAAGAGGTAAGCTTCATTAACTGGATAGATGAACGCTGATACAGCCAGTATAGCAACACGGTTTCAGACGCCCAGAAAATAGTAATGCTGTGGCCATGCAGTTGTATAGGTGCAGCCAGCGAAATAGAGGTAAGCGTGATGCCAATAAGCAGGTACAATATATTGGTATCAACCTTGCGGTTACGGAACAGCAGATAGGATAATACCAGGTTCACCACACCCAGGCTTATACAAAACAAGCCCCGGAATTGCTCTTCTTTCATCACCGTAAGCAGGTATAAGCCGGCCGCGAAATACAGAGCGGTATTACTGAGCAGGATAGTGAAATCAGAAGCGATGAATTTTTTATTTTCCTTAACGTTATGCGCCACATTGATGATAAAGTACAGCACATAAAAAATGCTGGCGTAAATAAAGCCGATATGATAGCTTGGCGCAGTAAGCGTGTACAACACGGATGCAAAAACAATAACCGTAAATACAAAGCTGATGATATTAAGCACCCGCCAGGCTTTAAAGTACGAGATGATGAGCAAGCCGGTATTCAGTATCAGCAGGTATATAAATAAGGCATCGTAATTGGCATGGCCGGTGCTTACCATAAACGGACTGGCAAAGCCGCCTACCAGGGCAATCACGGCCAGCTCCTGCTTATCATACAACAAGGATAGCAGTACAGCGAAAATGGTGATCACGATCAAAATAATGAAGGCAACCGTTTGGCTAAACAGATTGAACTGATGAAAAGCCAATGTTATAGTAAAATAAAACACGGCTAAACCGCCGCCTACCAGTACCGAACTAAACGCTTTATAACTATTACGCAAGCGATGGGCAATGCCTATTAAAATAGCCCCGCATACAACGCCGATACCCACACGGCCTATCGGGCCTACCCAATCATTATCAATGGCGTATTTTACAAAAAAGCCAATGGCTAAAACCAGTATGGCAATACCAATTTTGTTGATGAGGTTTTCGCCGATGAATTTTTCCAGATCAGGGTGGCTTTCAAAAAAGGACGGTTTCGGTTCTTTAGATTTTGGCGGAGAAAAATCTCCGGTTTTAACCGGTCGGCGAATGGCGGATAGACTATCAGATATTACCTCAGACTGCCGCTCAACATGATCGGGTTTAATAAATTCTGGTTTGGGCTGTACAATGGGCTCCGGCTGGGGGATATTTACCGGTTCATCAACCTTAACAACCGGTGGTGTTTCGGTAGTAGAGGGTTTAGTTTCCTCCGCTTTTTTGCCGGGCTCTTCAAACGACTTATAAAGCTTAATTACCTCTGTTAAACGTTTTAATTCAGCTAATTTATTATCAATATCGCTCAACTTACGGTTAGTATCCGTTTTGTTGCTTACTATTAAAAATATAATCAGGAGTAGTATACATATGGTTAAAATGTCCATTGGCAGAGGTTTAGTAAAAGGTTAAAGATAGATGATTTATGAAAAAAATCACATTTCATATAAATAATGTATATGCTAAATCAATTAACTATTTTAGCTTGCAATACAAGTAATAACGTCTCCCTGGTTGGTAAACACCATATTAAAACCTTATAATGAAGCTATTTTTAAAGCACTTCCTGTTACTCTGTTGGCTGTTGATCACGGCGAAAGCCTGGTCCCAAACCATTTCTCCATCGCTGTTGCATGGCGGCCATTGGAAAGCCGTGTGGATCACCGCGCCCGATGAACCTGCAAAAGATTACGGTGTTTATCATTTCCGGAAAAACATCAACCTGAGCGCCAAACCCGCCTCATTTATTATACATGTATCGGCCGATAACCGGTACAAGCTCTATGTAAACCAAACGCTGGTATCCCTCGGCCCAGCCCGTTGTGATACCTATTACTGGAATTACGAAACCGTCGACCTGGCTCCGTACCTTAAGGCGGGCAACAACAGTATAGCCGCCCTGGTCTGGAACGAGGGCGATTACCGCCCTGAGGCACAGATCTCTCTCCGCACGGGTTTCATCATGCAGGGAAATACCGCTGCCGAAGAAAGAGTGAACACCGATAAAACCTGGAAATGCGTCCGCGATAAAGCTTACCGGCCACTTACCGGTATAGGCTATCATCCTTATTACGTTGCTGGTCCGGGCGAATGGGTAGATATGAACGCCGCCATCAAAAACTGGAACGCTGTTGGCTTTGACGACAGCTCCTGGAAAAATGCCATTAAAATCGACTTTGGTAACCCTAAAGGTACTGTGAATGCCTTTGGCTGGATGCTGGTCCCCTCGTCCCTGCCGCAAATGGAACTCAAATACCAGCGTATTCCTGTGCTTCGCAAAGCAGAGGGAATAAGTGTTCCAAAAACTTTTCCATCAGCAAAAACAACAGTCACCATACCCGCCAATGTTTCGGCTACTTTACTGCTCGATCAAACTTATTTAACCAACGCCTTTGTTACGCTTAATTTTAGCAAAGGGAAAAATACGGCTATCAAACTAACCTATGCCGAATCTATGTTCAACAGTTTAGATCATGGTATAGTTAAAGGTAACCGGAATGATGTGGAGGGCAAAGTTTTTGCAGGTCGGCGGGATAGTATCATCTCTGATGGCTCTGCCAGTCAAACATTTACTACCCTGGCCTGGCGCACTTACCGCTACGTCCAGCTGCAGGTTAAAACCGGTGATGAGCCTTTGGTTATTGATGATATTTACGGAACATTCACCGGTTATCCATTCCAGTTGAACGCTAAACTGGAAACCGGCAAGCCCGAAATGCAAAAGATACTGGACATTGGCTGGCGCACCGCCCGCCTTTGTGCCGGCGAAACCTATACCGATTGCCCCTACTACGAGCAGCTGCAATACGTTGGTGATACACGTATACAAGCCCTGGTATCCTACTATAACAGTGGCGACGACCGCCTGGCCCGCAATGCCATCAACCAGATGGATCAGTCGCGAGTGGCCGAGGGGGTAACGCTGAGCCGCCATCCGTCATTTTCGCCGCAGATCATTTCAACCTTTTCGTTATGGTACATCGGTATGCTGCATGATTACTGGATGTACCGGCCCGACAGCGCCTTTGTAAAAGATAAGCTGGAGGGGGTAAGGTCTGTACTGGCTTTCTTTAACAAATATCAACAAGCCGATGGTTCGCTGAAAGATACGCCTTACTGGACTTTTGTTGACTGGGTAAGCGATAAAGGCTGGAACTTTGGCGAGGCCCCGCAAAGCAAGGAAGGGCATTCGGCGGTATTGGATCTGCAGCTGATGTGGGCTTATAACCAGGCCGCCGAAATGGAATCTAAAATGGGCATGGCTGCTTTTGCCGAAATGTATAAAGCGAAAGCCGCACAGTTAAAAATTACTATTCAAAATAAATACTGGGATGCCGGCAGGCAATTATATGCCGATACGGAGGACAAGCAACTGTTTTCGCAACATACCAATACGCTGGCGGTATTAACCGGTATGCTGGCCAATGCCGATGCAACGGCAGTATGCAAAAAGATGCTTACCGATACCTCCATCACCAAATGCACTATCTATTTTAAATATTACCTGCACCAGGCTTTAATAAAAGGAGGTTTTGGAAACGATTACCTGCAATGGCTGGATATATGGCGCAAGAACATCGATATGGGCCTTACCACCTGGGCCGAAATATCCGACCTGGAACATAACCGCTCCGATTGCCACGCCTGGGGTGCCAGTCCGAATATTGAGTTTTACCGCACAATATTAGGGGTGGATAGCTATGCACCGGGCTTTAACCAGGTAAAAATAGAGCCCCATTTAGGCGACCTGAAAAGCGTAAGCGGTGAAATTCCGCACCCCAACGGTAAGTTATCGGTAAAATACAAGTTGGAGAAAAGTAAGTGGTTGGTATGGATCAGCCTGCCTCCAAACACATCGGGAGTGTTTGTATGGAAAGGTAAAAGTTACCCGGTTAAAGCAGGGGAGAATAAACTAAGCATTTAAAAAAGCTGATCTTTCAGAAAAAATCCAAAACCGAAAAGCTGAAAATATGTTTAAGATGATACAAAACTTAAACCGATGATGTCTCCTAAATCACTTACTAAAACACGATGGATCATAGATGCAAATCGTGTAGTTGTATATCCCCATCGAGTATCTTACATACTCGCGGCAGTTGTAGCCCTTGTTTTTGCGGGAATTATGGTGCTTTATATAATAAACGTACACGGCGACACAGCTGTTTCCATTCCCTTTTTTATTTTCCTTGTCATAATACCCGTGTTATTTTTCGCTTTCGGAAATACCTATGTGGAGTTTGATGGTTCCAGGGGTACTATGCAAAAAAAACTCTTTGGATTTATCCCCGTTAAAACCATGCCCATGAGCGCGCTTTTTGGCATTAATGTAGTTACTACAACAGGGGGCTATAATTACAGGCTGTTTTCAAAAAAAAACAGGTATGGTAAAGGTATCCTCGTTTCATCGGGTTACACTAAAAAAACCGATACCAATGCGCAGGCTTTTGCAGAGCAGGTAATACCGGTTGTACACGGCTATCTGGATCAGTATGGTTCTGTAGTTGATAGCGCGCCGCAACCTATTACCTCCTATAAATATTATACCCATACAGGTGGCTCCTTCACCATAAAAAAAAGAAAAACAGGGCTCATTATTTTTGGCATCTTATTTTTGGCTTTTGGTATTCATGAATTGGTCAATCCCTGGATGAAAGATGCAAGCATCCTGCAAAAAGTACTGGTTACTGTGGTTTGTGCGGGCATAGGCCTGGGATTTATGCACGCCGCTTTTTCCTCCATAGTTTTTGATACAGGAGCCGGGGTTATTAAAAGAACAGGCCCTTTAGGGTGGGGTAACAAAACGATCTCATTTAATGATTTTGCCGGTTTCCAAACCATACGTAAAAGTACCAATTCGGTGTATACAGGTACAGAAATACATCTGTATTATCGCATACCTGATACTCAGCAACAGGCGAGCATGATGTTGCAAGTGCTAAAATCAAGCGAGCAGATAGAGCGCTTTTTGGAAGAGACAAAGAGCATCATGAATATTTGACGATGGTTAAGGTCTCCCGATGCCGTAAGCGCTTGTGGTTATCCTAATTCGCTATAATGCTTTTTAAAGGTGATATTGGCATAATGTGTTTATTATCAAATATTTGTAGATTTGATAGAGCCAATTAAACCCAAACCTATGAAAAAAGTACTTATAGTAAGCTTGCTAAGCTTAGTAGTCATTATGATGTATTCATTTACCCGGGCCGAAAAGAAAAGCCCGGAGGGTATCCTGATCCCGGAAGGTTATCGTAATTGGACGCATGTGAAAACGGCGGTCAATAATCCCGCTTTCGCGTCACATTCTGGGTTTCATCATATCTACGCCAATTCAAAAGCGCTGGATGGTTATAAAACAGGCCGGTTTGCCGATGGAGCTATCATTGTATTTGACGTACTGGAATCCATCCCTCAAAAAAATGGGGATATTTACGAAGGCAAAAGAAAGCTGATAGACATCATGGTTAAAAACAGCTCGCGGTTTAGCGAAACAGGCGGCTGGGGATACGAAGAGTTTACGTACAGCGATAGTGTAACCACAAAGGCCCTGTATCCCACAAAAGAACAATGCTTTAACTGCCATAACACCCGAAAAGCAAGTAGCTTTATTTTCAGCAGTTATCGGAGTTAAGAGGTCAAGGCCTGTCAGTCTGAGCTTGTCGAAGACTCGTGCGTAGAGGCCTGCCCACTATGGTTCGACAAGGTATAGAAGTCACAAGTCAGCCTTTGGCCACAAAGTCGCTATACATGACTTGCGCCAAAAAAGGGTACTGAGATTAGCAATAACCAATTTGCCACAAGCAGGACGCTGCTGTTAACAGCGGAATTGTGACATCACCATTATTTCCTAATTAGCGTACTTATTTATATTTGAGGATGGAATTAAGTCAAACTAAACCACAAATCAGGAAGTCGATTTTTATATATCTCCTACTAACTTTATTGCTCAGTGCTATTGTTTGGATATTGACCCTGCACCAGGGTACAGGCCGGATCGGCGGGCGTATATATGGATACGGTATTATGTGGTGCCCTGCCCTGGCAACTTACCTAACGTGTAAAATACTCAAACTCGACTTTACAAGATTGGCGTGGCAATGGGGAAAACCAAAATATCAGGTATGGGCTTATTTTGTGCCGCTAATCTATGCGGCAATCAGCTATGGCATTATCTGGATGATGGGATGGGGCGGATTCTATAATAAACAGTTCATCAAAGAAGCCGCGCAGTCACTGGGGTGGAGTGATCTTTCCGTCAGTGTTTTTATTCCGTTGTTTTTCGTGGTTAACGGTGTCGTGGGCTTTTTTGCAAGCATGTCTACGGCACTTGGCGAAGAGATAGGATGGCGGGGCTTTCTGGTGCCTCAACTCAGTAAAATTAGCGGCTTCACTTCTACCTCTTTGATCAGTGGATTTATCTGGGCTGTATGGCATTATCCTTTAATTATATGGGGAAGCTATAACGGCGGCACACCCTTCTGGTACAGCTTAACTTGCTTTACGGTAGCGGTAGTAAGTATGAGTTTTATTTGCGCCTGGTTTAGACTAAAGTCAAATAGTTTGTGGACCGGAGTCATGCTGCATGCCAGCCATAATCTTTTTATTCAAAGTTTTTTTACCCCGATAACAGTTGCTAACGCGCAAACCAAGTATTTTGCCGACGAATTTGGGGCGGTTATAGCCGCTGTATCTGCTTGCTTCGCAATTTACTTTTGGACCAGGCGAAAGGAAGTAAGCGTAACAGGGTAAAAAAGCAGTTTCCGCACGGCTGCATATTATCGCAAGATAGGAAGGAAAAAATTTCATCCAGAGCACAGCGAAGGATCTTCTTCGGATGATAAGCCGGAGATATATACATGGTGAAGAAGATCCTTCAAGCGTTCAGGATGACAAGGGTAGGTTGCTTCTATTCAATCTTTGCGCTTGTTGCAAACGAGAGCAAGGTAAACAACATCATACGCTTGATGCGCCTTTACAATTGAAGATATATGGCTTCCTGGTCAAAAAAACCCATGATTTGTGTGTTTAATGTCAGGAAAAACGATAAAATCGTTTGATAAATTGCTAAAAAAAGCTAATCAAAGTCATCTTTTATTGAAAAACTCTTAATGGAAGCGGGTTTTATGTCGTTTTTGCAATTTTTGAGTAAAAATACTTTGATTTTCTGTTTGAAAAGTAAAAAGCAACGCTAACTTTACCCTTGTAATGTTGATTGCTTATTGTATTACTTACACTTGCGTTAATTGCATATTTAACAATCAGATATTATTAAAAATGTGATATTTACGTGCCCGGGGGAAACCAGGTGGTCAAATTGATTGTCAGGTGCACCTAAAATCCGGTTAAATCTATATAATGAAAAACAATATGCCAACCAAGCTAAAAGTCCTCTCAATCGATATCGGTGGATCACATATCAAAGCCACCATCCTGAACGAAAAGGGTGAGCTTAAAATGGATTACGATAAAATTGTAACCCCTGCGCCCGCCAGCCCCGAAAATGTAATAAAGGCCATCAAAACCCTGGTAAAGGATTTTCCGGCTTATGATTATATATCGGTAGGTTTTCCGGGATATGTAAAAAATGGTGTCATCAAAACGGCGCCTAACCTGAATACTAAATTATGGGCTGATTTTGACCTGAGAAAAAAACTAAGCGAGGCTTTAGGTAAACCAACCAGGGTAGTAAATGATGCTGATATGCAGGGCCTGGGTGTGGTTGATGGCAAGGGGCTGGAAATGGTGATAACCCTGGGTACCGGTTTTGGCACCGCTTTGCTGATGGATGGCCATTTATTGCCCCACCTGGAATTGTCGCAATTGCCTGTTAAAACCGATAGAAATTATGATGAATACATCGGCGAAAAAGCGCTGGAAAAACATGGCAAGGAAAGATGGAACAAGCGGATGGAAAAAGTTTTTGAGATTTTAAAAACCGTATTCAATTACGATACTTTATATATTGGCGGCGGCAATTCAGACAAGCTTACTTTTAAGCTGGATAAGAACATGAGGATAGTGACCAATGCCGACGGTATAAAAGGCGGCTCCAGACTGTGGCTGTCTGACGCGGAGAGTAAAATTACAAAAGCAACACCAACTAAATAAAATCATACACACCGAATTAACAATGGAAAATTCTAAGGACATTGAAAAATTGGCGATAGATACCGTACGGGTATTATCGGCCGATGCAGTACAAAAAGCAAACTCTGGTCACCCCGGCACCGCGATGGCGCTTGCACCGATGGGTCACGTTTTATGGTCAAAATTTTTAAACTATAACCCTAAAAATCCTGATTGGGCAAACCGCGACAGGTTTATCCTTTCGGCAGGTCATGCCTGTATATTACAGTACAGCTTTTTGTATTTAACGGGGTATGATTTGAGTTTAGATGATATCAAACAATTCCGCCAGCTCAACAGCAAAACCGCCGGTCACCCGGAATATGGTTTGGCTCCTGGTGTTGATGTTACTACCGGTCCGCTTGGGCAAGGCTTTGCCAATGGCGTAGGTTTTGCCATTGCGCAAAAACATTTGGCAGCACGTTACAACAAACCAGGTTTCGACCTTTTTAGCTATAATATTTATGCGATCACCAGCGATGGCGACATGATGGAAGGTGTAACATCAGAAGCAGCATCACTGGCAGGCCATTTGCAGTTAGGTAACCTGATCTATCTGTATGATGATAACCACATTTCTATTGAAGGCAGTACCGACATTGCCTTTAACGAAGATGTAAGCGCCCGTTTCCGTGCATATGGCTGGCAGGTGCAGGAAGTAAATGATGTAAATGATACCCATGCTTTAGAGCTGGCGCTGATCAACGCTAAATCAGAAACACAAAAACCATCATTGATCCGCGTTCGTTCATTAATCGCTTACGGCAGCCCAAATAAATCAGGTACTGCCGGTTCACACGGTTCGCCGCTGGGTGCCGATGAAATTAAGCTGGTTAAACAATTCTTTGGTTTCGATCCTGAAAAATCATTCAACGTGCCAGATGAAGTAATCAAATACTACCACGAAAAAGGTGCGAAAGGCGAAGGCAAAGAAGAAAAATGGAACAAATTATTTGCTGATTATAAAGCCAAATATCCAGAACTGGCTGCCGAGTACGAAGCCGCGTTTAAAGGCGAACTGCCAGCTGGCTGGGCAGATAAATTGCCGGTATTTAAAGGCTCAGACCCTAAAATGGCAACCCGCCAGGCATCTGGTAAGGTGCTGAACGCTATAGCTCCAAGCCTGCCCAACCTGATCGGCGGCGCGGCTGACTTAGCTCCATCAACAGAAACCAACCTGAAAGAATATACTTCATTCACTTCCGAAGACAGGCATGGCCGTAACTTCCACTTTGGTATCCGCGAGCATGCCATGGGTTCGGCGTTAAATGGTATGTCGTTAACAAAAGGCTTGCTGCCGTTTGGCGCTACCTTCCTGCAATTTGCTGATTACATGCGCCCGCCGATCCGTTTGGCAGCCATTATGAAGATCAGCCCGATATTTGTTTATACGCATGATAGTATCGGTTTGGGCGAGGACGGTACAACTCACCAGCCTATAGAGCACTTATCAACGTTGCGCGCAATCCCTAACGTAACCGTTATCCGTCCGGCTGATGCCAATGAAACCAGCCATGCATGGCGCGTAGCTATCGAGAAAAAAGGCGGCCCAACTGTATTGATATTCACCCGCCAGGGCTTACCAATCCTTGACCAGGATAAATATGGTAAAGCAAGTGATCTGGAAAAAGGCGCCTACATTGTGTCCGAAGGCAGCAAAGGTCCGGATCTGATCCTGCTGGCTACCGGTTCTGAAGTATCCCTGATTATGCAGGCCCAGGAAAAACTGGAAGCCGAAGGTATCTCAACCCGCGTGGTAAGTATGCCATCATGGGAGCTGTTCGAGAAACAGGATGCTGCTTATAAAGAAAAAATATTACCAAAAGCAAGCCGCAAGCGTTTAGCTGTAGAAATGGCATCCCCAATGGGCTGGCATAAATACACTACAGACGAAGGTGATATGCTGGGTATGACCACCTTTGGCGAATCGGCACCAGCTGAAGACCTGTACAAACACTTTGGTTTTACAGTTGATAACGTAGTAGCCCGCGCTAAAGCGCTTTTATAAGATAGATTTGAGATGTTAGATATGAGATATGAGACTTTTTTCTTTTTGAAGAATTTGAAGTCCCGATCTCATATCTCATATCTCATATCTCACATCTAAAAAAATGGATTGGAATAGCAATTTAATCAAGAACCTGGAATGGTCGTCGGAGATCACCCACATCAGCGGTAAGCAGAAGGTGGCCGATGAAATTGCCGCGAAGGTAAAGGATGGCGATATCCTGGGCGTTGGCTCGGGTTCAACCGCGTACCTGGCCCTTGTTGCTATTGCCAAAAGGATAAGGGAAGAAAAGCTGAACGTAAAAGCCATCCCTACATCGCTGGAGCTATCCATGTTTTGCAGCAAGCTGGGCGTGCCTTTAACAAGCCTCTATGAAAGCAAACCCGACTGGCTGTTTGACGGCGCCGATGAGGTAGACCCCAACAACAGCCTGATCAAAGGGCGCGGCGGGGCTATGTTTAAGGAAAAACTGCTCATCAGCTCAAGCAAGGTAAGCTATATTATTGTTGACGATTCGAAAATGGTAACTAAATTAGGTTCGAATTTTCCCGTTCCGGTTGAAGTGTTTCCGCAAGCTTTGTTGTATGTAGAAAAAGAACTGCAGCAATTAGGCGCCAACAACATCCTGCTGCGCCCGGCAAAGGGTAAAGACGGACCTGTAATTACCGAGAACGGCAACATGATACTGGATTGCAAATTTGATGAGATTGGCAGTACAATGGAGCGGGATATCAAATCCATCACCGGCGTTATTGAAAGCGGGCTTTTTATAGGATATAACCTGCAAATTTTGATGGCATCGAATACGTAGGGGATGGATGAAAGATTTTTGGAGCAAGGAATAAGGACTCTGAAAAGAAAAAGGGTGTCATGGGTAATTATCCTGTTGTTTGTGTCCTCACAAACAACCCGCGTTTGAGCAATCTGAATAGTTGTTTGTGAGGACACAAACAACAGGGGACGAGCTAAATGATACTCAGGTTACCTATTTTACAATATAAATTAGGAACTTTACTTATCAATATAAATGCAGGCGGTTTGGGAGGTAAAACCGCCATCTGCACAAAAATACATCTACCTCATAAATTGAATTGTGAACTTTAAAACAACCAAATAAAATGGCAACTAATAATGTAAAGCAAATACATAGTTTCGGACAAAGCATCTGGCTTGATTTTATTGATCGGGAGATCATGGCATCCGGAAAGTTACAAAAACTGATAGACGAAGATGGCGTTAGAGGCGTAACCTCAAACCCGGCCATTTTTGAAAAGGCCATCACCGGTAGCTCAGATTATGATAACGATATTGCTGAATTGTCAAAAGCTACCGACGACAACGAACAGCTGTTTTTTGGTCTGGCCATAAAAGACATTCAACAGGCAACAGATCTGTTTAAAGGCATCTATACCGAATCAAATAAAGTTGATGGGTATGTGAGCCTGGAAGTTTCTCCGTTTTTAGCTTTGGATACCGAAGGTACCGCCAAACAAGCCGAAGAACTTTGGAAAAAAGTTGACCGTAACAACGTGATGATCAAAATTCCGGGTACACAGCCTGGTTTAGCTGCCATCAGGCAGTCGATCGCTAAAGGTATCAACATCAACGTAACCTTATTATTTGGTTTAGAGCGTTATGAGGCTGTTACCGAAGCTTACATTTCTGGTTTAGAGGATCATTTGGCTGCCGGTCATGAGATCGCTCATATCGCGTCAGTAGCCAGTTTCTTCCTGAGCCGTATCGACGTGATTGTTGATCCGTTATTGGAAGCTAAAGGCGAAAAAGACCTGGTTGGCGAAGTGGCTATCGCTTCTGCTAAAAAAGCATACGAAATTTACAAAAGGGTGTTCAGCACTGAAAGATGGAAAAAACTGGCTGCCAAAGGCGCTCAGCCGCAACGTTTGCTTTGGGCAAGTACCGGCAGTAAAAACCCGGCTTTCAAAGACACCAAATATGTAGAGGCCCTGATCGGTCCGGATACTGTGGATACCGTTCCTTTGGAAACTGTTGAGGCATTCCGTGATCATGGTATTGCTGCCAATACATTAGAAACCGGTTTAGATAAAGCCACCGAAACTTTGGCTAAATTAAAAGGTCTTGGAATTGATCTGGACGCTATCACCCAGCAGCTGGAAGATGAAGGCATCGAGAAATTCAACAAGCCATTTGAAAAATTATTGAATGCTATTGAGGAGCAAAAAAGCAAAGTAAGCTAATTGCTCCATGGAAGCTGCAAATATTAAAATCCTCTTTTTTGACGTTGGTGGCATTTTGCTCACCAACGGCTGGGGGCGCGACTCGCGTAAGCTGGCCTGCGAAAAATTCGGGCTCGATCAGGCTGAAGTGAACGAGCTGCATAATTTCATTTTCAACGTATACGAAATTGGCAGTATCACACTTGACGAGTACCTGGATACCGTAATTTTTAACCATCCGCGCGATTTTGTTCGCGAAGACTTTAAGGAGTTTATGTATGCCCAGTCGGTTGTATTGGGCGATACACTGGCCTGGCTTAAGGAATGGAAAAAAGACTGCGGTTTCCGCATCATTTCGGTAAACAACGAAGGCAAGGAACTGAACGATTACCGGGTTAAAAAGTTCAAACTGCATGAGTGCTTTGACGCTTTTGTATCATCGTGCGAAGTAAAAATGCGCAAGCCTGATCCGGGTATCTGGCAGCTGGCCATGGGTGTTGCCCAGGCTTCGCCGCAGCAATGCGTGTATTTTGACGACCGTATGATGTTTGTGAACACCGCCCAGAAACTGGGAATCCGCGCGTTTCAGCATACCGATTTCGAGACCACCAAAAAAATATTAGAAGATCTAAAAAAGGAGAATAATGTTCATTAGTTCAGTGGTTCATTAGTTCATTGGTGGGTGGTTTATTAAATGCTCATTGGAAAGGCCCAATGAACTGATGAACAAATGAACCAATAAACTAACGAATGAACCAACAAGCTAACGAATGAACCAATGAACAAATGAACAATAAACTAACAAGATGAGCACAACAGATAATAAATATGCTTTCGGTATGATAGGCCTGGGTGTTATGGGCCGCAGCTTGCTGCTGAACATGGCCGACCACGGTTTTGCAGTAGCCGGGCATGATAAAGATACCACCAAGGTAGCATCACTTAACGAAGAGGCTGGCGACCGTGCCGCTAAAGGTTTTAGTGATGTAAAAGAATTTATCCAAAGTTTAACCACACCGCGTGCCATCATGATGCTGGTACCGGCCGGTAAAATTGTGGATAGCGTTATTGAAGAGCTGACTCCGCTATTGGAGAAAGGCGATATATTGATAGACGGTGGTAACTCGCACTTTACTGATACTAACCGCCGTGTAGAAGAACTGGAAGCCATTGGTCTGCATTTCTTTGGCATGGGTGTTTCTGGTGGCGAAGAAGGTGCACGCCGCGGCCCGAGCATGATGCCGGGTGGTGATAAAGATGCCTACAACGTAATGAAGCCTATTTTTGAGGCTATTGCCGCCAAAGTTGATGGCGTACCTTGCGTAACCTATATTGGTCCGGGTGCATCTGGTCACTTTGTTAAAATGGTGCATAACGGTATCGAGTATGGTATTATGCAGCTGATAGCTGAAACCTACGAGATCCTGAAAAAAGGTTTGAAACTTCACAACGACGAGATCGGTAAAATTTTCGCCGAGTGGAACGAAGGCCGTCTGCAATCTTTCCTGCTGGATATCACCAAGGATATTTTCAAATTCAAAGCTCCGGGCACCGATCATTTATTGTTAGATGATATTAAGGACGAAGCCCGTGCCAAAGGTACCGGTAAATGGACATCGCAAGTGGCTATGGATCTGCAGGCTCCTATCCCTACGGTTGATACCGCCGTAGCTATGCGCGACCTGTCGAAATACAAACAACTGCGCGAAAAAGCTGCTGCATTGTACGCTAAAGACCCAATTGTGCTTGATGCTGATAAAGACGAGCTGATAGCAGCTTTGGAGCAGGCGTTTTACTTCACCATGATCATTAGCTACGCGCAGGGCATGCATTTATTGTCAAACGCGTCGGCAGAATATAAATATGATCTGCACCTGGGCGAAATTGCCAAGATTTGGCGAGGCGGCTGTATCATCCGTTCAAAATTCCTGAACGATATTTTCAAAGCTTATGAAAAAGATGCCAAACTGGAACACCTGCTGTTGGATTCAAACGTACAATCCATAGTGGAAAGCGTGGTGCCGGGCATCAGAAAAGTATTATCAAAAACTATTGCTGCCGGAGTAGCTGCACCAGCCTACGCCGCGTCATTAAGTTACTTTGATGCTTTCCGCAGTGCAAGGATGCCATCAAACCTGATCCAGGCTCAGCGCGACTATTTTGGCGCGCACACCTATGAGCTGATCGGCAAAGAAGGCACCTTCCATACACAATGGGCAGCTGAATAGTTAGTATCAAGTAATTAGTATCAAGTATCAAGACTCTTAAAATGGCATTTATAGTTCATAAAAATCTTGATACTTGATACTAATTACTTGATATCAAATACTAATAAATAAAGAGAGTTAATATCAAGTATCAAGACAGGAAATGCATAATTTCAAAGAACTGAAAGTATGGAAAGCTGGGATCGAAATATCGAAAATAGTATTTCAACTATGCAAAACCTTACCTTCCGAAGAAAAATATGGATTGATTTCTCAAATGATACGCTCGGCTATTTCAATACCTTCTAATATTGCCGAAGGTTGCGGAAGAAGGTCGGATAAAGAGCTATACCACTTTTTAAGTATAGCATTAGGATCTTCCTTTGAGTTAGAGACACAATTGATTATTGCTAAAGATTTAACTATATAAGCCAGGAAAAGCTGGAAGAAACCAGTACGATAATTACAGATATACAGAAAATGGTATATGGCTTGCAAAAAAGCCTCGCCACCTGAAAAAAGTCGTGATACTTGATACTAACTACTTGATACTAAGAAAAAACAACAATGAGCACACAAACTAAATCAGATCCTACTATATTCATCATTTTTGGTGGCACAGGGGATTTAAATTCACGGAAAATTGCGCCGGCCCTTTATAATCTGTTTTTAGATGGATGGCTGCCAAAACAATATTCCATTATAGGTACCGGTCGTACCAAACTTACCGACGAGCAATTCCGCGAGAATTTGCATAACGATATCAACCAGTTTTCGCGCAGCGGTAAGGTAGATGAAAAAAAATGGGCCGAGTTTCAGGCAAATATCTATTACCAGGTATCGGATGCCAATGATTTTGAAACTTACAAAGAGTTTGGCAAACGTATCGAAAAACATAACGCCGACTGGAAAGCTAAAGCCAATGTGCTGTTTTACCTGGCTGTGGCGCCAAATTTCTTCCCGATCATCGCCTCGAACATATCAAAAGCCAAACTGGCCGACGATAAAAAACGCGTAAGGATCATTATCGAGAAACCGTTTGGTCACGATCTGGAAACTGCCAAAGAACTGAACAAGCTATTGTCTGGCATCTTTGACGAATCACAGATTTATCGTATCGACCATTACCTGGGTAAAGAAACCGTTCAAAATATTATGGCTTTCCGCTTTGCCAACTCCATTATGGAGCCACTGTGGAACCGTAACTATATTGAACACGTACAGATCTCGGTTACCGAGCAATTGGGCGTGGAAGAACGCGGTGACTATTATGACGGATCGGGCGCTATGCGCGATATGATCCAGAATCACCTGCTGCAATTGCTTTGCCACGTAGCCATGGAACCGCCTGTAAGCTTTAATGCCGATGAAGTGCGCGACCGCAAGGTTGACGTATTAAAGGCCATGCGCAAGTTTGGTCCGGAAGATGTACGTAACTCGGCCGTTAGGGGCCAGTATGGCAGCGGCTGGATGAAAGGGAAGGAAGTTCCCGGCTATCGCGAAGAACCCAAAGTTAATCCGGAATCAAACACCGAAACTTTTGCCGCTATCAAGTTTTTTATTGATAACTGGCGCTGGCAGGGTGTTCCGTTTTACCTGCGTACAGGTAAACGCATGCACCAATCATCATCGGTTATTACCATCCAGTTTAAGGATGTGCCGCACCTGATATTTCCTACCGAAGCCGCCGAAAGCTGGCAGCAAAACAGGCTCATCATCAGCATACAGCCCGAAATGAGCATCCGTTTGCAGGTACAGGCCAAACGCCCGGGTATTGATATGGTGCTAAACGCTGTGGATATGGTGTTTGACTATAAAGGTACTTATACCAATCAGGCGCCAGAAGCTTACGAAACACTGATACTGGATACCATGCTGGGCGATCAGACCCTGTTTATGCGTGGCGACCAGGTAGAAGCTGCATGGGAACTGGTAATGCCGATCCTGAGCACATGGCAAAATAAAAAGAGCCTGAATTTCCCTAACTATTCTGCCGATTCATGGGGACCGGAAGCCGCCGAAGCACTAATTGCCCGCGACGGATTTACCTGGTTCACCCTGCCGGTAAATGGGAAAAAAAGTTAATAATGAGAGTGGTGAGTTGTGAGTGGTCAGTTTTGAGTTCTATCAAAAGAAAGCATACAGAACAACCACTCACAACTCTCTACTCACAACTGCGCTGTCCGAAGTCTCTGACTTCGGACGACTATGCTCGTAGTCTTCAGACTACATGATAATAATATAAAATGATTTATGCCTGTAGTTGCAAACTACAGGCATAATCGTTCGAAGTCGGGAGACTTCGAACAGCACAGCTTAGAACTTGGGATATAAAAGATAAAATATGAAACTGAATATTTCTAATACTGCGGACGAAGTACTAACCGCCCTGGCAGATTATTTTGTTAAAATAGGTAACGAATCCATCAATGCGAGGGGTAAGTTCACCGTGGCATTATCAGGCGGCAGTTCACCCAAAAAGCTGTATGAGCTGCTGGCATCTACCTCCTATGCCGACCAACTGGATTGGGAAAAAGTATTTTTCTTTTTTGGCGATGAGCGTAACGTACCACAGGATCATAAGGACAGCAATTACCTGATGGCTAAAAAGGCCCTGTTTGAGCCTTTGCTGATCAGTCCAGCCAATATATTTGCTGTTGATACCACGTTTGAACCGGCAGAGGCAGCGGCCAAATATTGGACTCTGATCAGTACCTTTTTTGACGAGGATGAGCCAAGCTTCGACCTGGTATTATTAGGCTTGGGCGATAACTCACACACGGCTTCCTTATTTCCGCATACACCGGTATTGCATGATACCAAACCGGGTGTAAAAGAAGTTTGGCTGGAAGATCAGCAGGTATGGCGCATTACGCTGAACGCACCATTGATCAACGAGGCCCGCTATATCGCGTTCCTGGTTTATGGCGAAGGTAAAGCCACTGCCGTACACCATGTACTGGAAGATGCTGAGGATATTGAAGAATACCCTGCCCAACTCATCGATTCCATCGCCGGCGAAACCCTCTGGTTTTTAGATGAAGCCGCAGCTGCTGATCTGGAAGAACGGGAATAATTGCAGTCTGAAATCAATCAAAGAATAATGTAGAGACGCATCACATGCGTCTCTTTTTTTGTGCTATAGCAAAATAAACTTGTCATCCTGAACGCAGTGAAGGATCTTCTTCGCTATGAATACCGCCGGCTTCCCTCCTGAAGAAGATCCTTCGTTCCTCAGGATGACATTCTTATCTACTTGCACAGAGCAGGGCCCATGCGATTCCTCGGGAAGGGGAGGAAGGGGTTTCGCAAACGAGTAATCTCACGACATATCAAACAGTCGGTTTGTGATTTCTAAAATATCCTGACCCTGATCCAAACTCATCAAAACCTCACTAAAACTGTGTTAAAATTTGTTAAAAAGTGTTAAACGGGTAGTTTCTGAACAAATTCTGGCGATAAAACAGGCCAAAAATCGGTAGAATTTGTTAAAATATAAGGTCAAAATGACCTTGAGTAGACAATGCTGATTTGTGCCTGTGTTTGAATTTTGTAACTTTGGGTATGGCAACAGAAACACTCGAAGATTTTTACCGAAATAAATTTGACTGGCTGCCCAATAACCTGCAGCAAAACATAGGTCACTTTAACGTTTTCAGGATAGAGGACTGTATTGGCCCCAACGCTAAACCAGTTACTTATAGCCGCAGAAGCTTTTATAAGATCAGTTTGATGCGTGGTGAAAACATTATTCACTATGCCGATAAAAGCATTACGCTGTCGGGCACTTCGCTGATGTTTTTTAGTCCGCATGTGCCTTATACCTTTGAGCATATGTCTGATGACCGTACGGGTTTCTTCTGCATCTTTACGGAGGCTTTCTTTACCGAACGTTTTCGGGGCGGTTTAAGCGAACTGCCCATGTTTGCCCTGGGCGCTAAGCCGGTATATGCCCTGAATGATGATCAGGACCGCTATGTGACCGGATTGTTCACCAAAATGATGGATGAGATAAGCTCGGATTATGATTTTAAATACGACCTGATCCGCAATTACGTGACCGAAATGGCCTATTACGCGCTCAAAACGCAGCCATCAGAAAACGTATATAAACACGCCGATGCCAAAAGCCGCATAACCTCGGTATTTACTGAACTGTTGGAACGTCAGTTTCCGATAGAGAACCCGGCACAGCGGTTTTCCCTGCGTTCGGCCAATGATTTTGCCCAACAGCTCTCGGTACACGTAAACCACCTTAATCGTGCAATCCGCGAAACCACCGGCAGAACCACTACCGATCATATTGCCGATCGTTTGCTCAGCGAAGCCAAATCCCTTCTCAAGCACACCGACTGGAACATCTCAGAAATAGGCTATTGCCTGGGTTTTGAAGAGCCAACGCACTTTAATAACTTTTTTAAGAAACAAACCCAGCTCACGCCATCGTCATTTAGGAATGTTTAATTCTAAACACAGTAGATTAGCTGATGTGGTCACGCCCCTTGGTCTCCACGCGTCATTGCGAGGAGGAACGACGTGGCAATCCCCTACTTACAGAGCGGCCCCGCTAATTGGGGATTGCCACGCTGCGCTCGCAATGACGTGCGTAAATATTTTTCTTAACCCTCTTTGCTGCGAAACAACAGAGAGGGTCGCCCAGCGAAGCGCAGGTGGGGTGAGTCGTTTGCGATATGTGGTTTTGAATTGCAACCTTGCATTTGTTTTCCTAACCGCAATTCATTATATTTGTTATAACCCGCTATATAATTCTCCCCAAAGCAAAAGTAAAACACCCAGTAAAATTCAAATTGTTTGAATTTCGTAACCATTGGTTTGATTCGCGTAATGCACAGGCTTGCCTGCCACCCTACCTTTGTTCTATCAATTAGAACAAAAAATGGACAACAACAAAAAAGTATGGTTTATTACTGGCGCCTCCAAAGGATTTGGGCTCAGTTTAGTGAAACAATTACTGGATGCTGGTCAGCTTGTTGCCGCCACCTCCAGAAATCAAGAGGAGTTAATAAAAGCAGTTAACACTCCAAACAATAATAACTTTTTACCGCTACAGGTTAATCTGGTGAACGAAGCCAGTGTATCATTGGCCCTGCAGCATACCAATGAAACTTTTGGCCGGATAGATGTAGTGATCAATAATGCCGGTTATGGTATAGGCGGCGCTATCGAGGAGCTGACCGACAAAGAAACCCGCACAGCATTTGACGTAAACGTATTTGCCACCCTCAATGTCATCAGATTTGTAATGCCTTATCTGCGCAAACAACGTTCGGGGCATATCATCAATATATCATCTATTGCGGGTATTGCCCCTGGAACTGGTTGGGCAATCTATGGAGCCGCTAAATACGCGGTGATCGGCCTGTCTGAAGTATTGGCAGCCGATGTAAAAGCCCTGGGTATTAAGGTTACGGTAGTTGCACCGGGCGCGTTCAGGACCAGTTTCCTGACACCGGATTCACTAAGCATGACCGAAAACCCGATAGCTGATTATGTAGATGTGCGTGAAACGCATGCCAAATACCTAAAGATGGATGGCGAGCAGGCCGGTGATCCGGAAAAAGCTGCTGCCTCTATCATCAAAATTGTGGGCGAGGAAAATCCTCCATTGTATTTGCTGTTAGGTGGCGATGCTTATAACCGGGCTTTAACTAAATTGGATTCACTGTATAAAGAGATCCACCAGTGGGAAGAGCTTACCTGTTCAACAGATCTTGAGCACGACTTGCAGATTAAATAAGAATCTCATCCCAACCCTGTATCTATCCATAAAACATTAAAAAAACAAAAAATGAGCAATAAAAAAGTTTGGTTTGTAACCGGCGCCTCCAAAGGCCTGGGACTTAGCCTGGTAAAAAGATTATTAAACGAAGGCTACCAGGTAGCGGCCACCTCAAGAAGCCTGAGCGACCTGACTAAGGCCGTAGGCAGCCAAAGCGAGCAGTTTTTGCCGCTGGTAATGAATATCAAAAACGAAGAAAGCGTACAAAACGCAATAGAGCTCACCATTAGCACCTTTGGTAAAATTGATGTAGTAGTGAACAACGCCGGCTATGGCTTGGTTGGTGGCCTGGAAGAATTAACAGACGCCGAATTGCGTGATAATTTTGAAGTAAATGTTTTTGGTTCCTTAAACGTAATCCGGAAGGCATTGCCTTATCTGCGTGAGCAACAATCCGGACATATCCTGAATATATCATCAATCGCAGGCTTTACCGGGAGTTTTCCCGGTTTCGGGATCTATTGCGCTACCAAATTCGCGGTGAATGGTTTTTCGGAATCGTTGGCCGAAGAAGTAAGGCCGTTTGGTATCAAGGTAACAATAGTGCAGCCAGGCTATTTTCGTACCAATTTCCTGTCGGAAGGGTCCTTGATCACTCCAAAGAACCCTATCGCTGCTTATCAAAACGTGCGCGATATTCAGGATTTTCATCAAAACAGCATGGATCAGCAGCAGGTAGGAGATCCCGAAAAGGCAGCGGAGGCTATGATCAGGATCGCCAATGCGCCGGAAGCCCCACTCAATTTATTTTTAGGTGCCGATGCTTATGAATTGGCTAATAAAAAAATAGCCGCTGTTCAAAGCGATCTGGAAAACTGGAAAGAATTAACAACCTCAACAGCAATAGCATAAATATGGAAAAGGATCAACATATAGGCGTTTGGGTAACAAGTGATGGTTACATACGCCATGAGTTATTACCAAACGGCCGTTATGTTGAGGCCCGCGGTAATAGGAAGGTAGCCTACACCGGCTTTTACAGTATCAGGGGCAGGCACATCGAATACCTGGATGATACCGGCTTTACCGCCGACGGCGATTTCGATGGCAACGTATTTTACCATGCCGGTATGGTTTTATATAAAGAATCGGCTTAAAAGCCCGGCATAGCCGGGCTTGCCATTAGACCACGGATTTGTATTTAATTTGGTATCTTCACAAAAGGGTATCCTGTTAAGATACAGTGGCATAGCATGTTCAAATGGCGTAACTTCTGCGTATATATTCTATGGCTGGGTGCTGTAACTCCAATTCGCGCCCAGGAGAAAAAGCCTGTTATAGCTTTTGTGAGCGATACCCAGGCCCCTCTGTTGATCGAGCATGTGATCCGTAAACTGCATCACAATACCAGGGCGACAGAGTTCATTTTTCAGGACATTATGAATACCCATCCTTCAAGTTTATTTATACTGGGCGATGTGGTATCATTAGGTTACCAAAACAGCAAGTGGCGAAAAATGGATGCCTATCTCCGGGCATGCAGGCAAAATCATATCCCCGTTTATGCCTTGCTTGGTAATCATGAGCTCATGCTCAACGCACGCAAAGGAGCGACTCGGTTTCAGTCGCGGTTTCCTGTGCATGACCCTGCCGGTTATGTAGAAATTGTTGATTCTGTAGCGGTGGTTTTGCTGAATTCCAATTTTAATAAAATGCCTGATTCTCTCATAAAGAAGCAGGATAATTGGTACATCTATACCATGCATCGTTTGGATGAAGACGAGGCGGTAAAATGGGTGATCGTTGGGTGCCATCATTCGCCTTATACTAACAGCAAGGTGGTGGCTCCATCAGAGTGGGTACGTCAAAAGTTTGTTCCAGCTTTTGTGAATTCAAAAAAGGGGATTCTTTTCCTGTCGGGCCATTCCCACAATTTTGAACATTTTAACCAGCAGGGTAAAGATTTCCTGGTGATTGGTGGTGGGGGCGGCCCTCATCAACCATTGTCCCGTAAGGAGATAACACCAGATATTTCGGCTAAGTATAAGCCCGTGTTTCATTATCTGGACGTAGAAAGATATCATGATTCTATAAAAGTTGTTTCGCGAGAGTTAAAAAAAGATTTTTCGGGTTTTACTGATGGATTAACTTTTTATGTGCATCACTTTTGATAAATAGATAGATTAATACACCGTTGTTGAGGTTTAAATTATGAAATTGGTAATAATGCATATCATCTCTAAAAAGGTTTGCTAATGAAAGCTGGCTTTTTTTACCTTTATGAAAATCTAACCCCAATATAATATGAGTTTTCAAGATCAGATCAGTTCGATATTTGTGGAGGAAAGCCAGATACCGGCCGAATTCCAAATATCAGAAGTGCATCAGCGCGAATACCTGTGTGATGGAGAGATGAAGCCCTGGAACGGGCCTGTGACCGAAGTGTATTCGCCTGTTTGTTTCCCCGGCCCGGATGGGTTTAAACGCAAGCTAATAGGTACTTATCCTATCTGCACCGAAACAGAAGCTAACGATGCCCTGGAGGCAGCCATTACCGCCTACGACAATGGGCGCGGCGAATGGCCTACCATGAGCATTGATGGCAGGATAAAATGCATGGAGCGTTTCATCTATAAAATGATTGAACAGCGCAGCCTGGTGGTAAAGCTCCTGATGTGGGAGATCGGTAAATCATACGGCGACTCGGCAAAGGAATTTGACCGTACCATCGAATACATCAACGCTACCATTGATGCCCTGAAGGCGCTCGACCGTAAATCATCCCGCTTTGAAATGGCCGAGGGCTTGATCGCACAGATCCGCCGTTCGCCGCTGGGTGTGGTGCTTTGTATGGGGCCGTTCAACTACCCGCTTAACGAAACTTTTACAACCCTTATCCCTGCCCTTATTATGGGCAATACCATTTTATTTAAACCGCCTAAGCATGGTACGCTGTTACATTATCCCCTGCTAAGGGCCTTCCAGGAATCGTTCCCTAAAGGTGTGGTGAATACCGTTTATGGTCGTGGTGCGGTAGTTACCCCAGGACTGATGCAAACCGGCAAAATAAATGTGCTGGCCTTTATAGGCTCCAGTAAAGTGGCTAACGATCTGAAAAAGCGTCACCCTAAAATAAACCGGTTAAGAGCGGTATTAAGTTTGGATGCCAAAAACGCGGCTATTGTTACCAAAAATGCCGACCTGCAACTGGCCGTGAGTGAATGCGTTTTAGGCGCCCTGTCATTTAACGGACAGCGTTGTACAGCCATCAAAGTAATATTTGTGCATAAAGATGTAGCCGATGAATTTTTAAAACTACTGAGCGAGGCTGTATCTAAACTAAAATTTGGCCTGCCATGGGATAAGGACGTAAAACTTACTCCAATGCCCGAGCCTAATAAGGCCGAATCGCTGACAGAAATGGTTGATGATGCTATAGCTCATGGCGCAAAAATCATCAACGAAAACGGCGGCGAAAGCGTTGCCTCATTCTATTACCCGGCTATTGTTTACCCGGTGAACGAAAAAATGAAGCTATACCGCGAAGAACAGTTTGGTCCGATTATTCCTGTAATTCCGTTTGAATCGATAGAAGAGTCGATTGAATATCAGATCGATTCGCCGCATGGTATGCAGGTGAGTATATTCAGTAACGATGCCCAGGAGATCTCATCATTGATCGATCCGTTTGTAAACCTGGTAAGCCGTGTAAACATCAATAGTCAATGTCAGCGCGGGCCCGATGTGTTTCCATTTACAGGTCGTAAGGACAGTGCCGAGGGTACACTTTCGGTATTTGACGCGCTGCGGGCATTTTCTATCCGCTCATTGGTTGCCACCAAACTGAACGAAACCAATAAACAAATTATCAACGAAATTGTGAACGGCAGCGATTCCAATTTCCTGAGCACGAAGTTTATATTGTAAGTCCCCCGGCCTCCTAAAAGGGGAGCGATATGTATTATCGTTCCCCTTTCAGGGAGTTAGGGGGCATTAACTCGACTAATATCAAATTAGGCACCCAACTTAACTGCAGCAACTACTATTATTATGACAGGTTTAGTTTTCATACAATCAAGATAAAATATTTTTTTCAATTGAAAAAGATCATTGAGAACAGGTGAGAATCAGGCGGATAGGAAAGGGTTATATGATATAGGTCATATATAGAGAAAATTGATACCGCATAGATTTTTAGAATTAATAGCTTTCTTTAAAAAGCGTATATTTGTTGCATAAATAATAATAAAATAGCTAATATGTTAACGATAGGACAAAAATTCCCCCAATTTTCTAAAACCGCTGTAGTAAGTCTTGAAAAAGGTAAAGAGTTTGAAACACTAACTTCTGAGTACCTGGTGAACGACGATAACGTTTGGACTGTAATGTTCTGGTGGCCAAAAGATTTCACTTTTGTGTGCCCAACAGAAATTGCTGAGTTCAACAAAAACTATGGTGAGTTCCGTGATCGTGAAACCCGTTTAATTGGTGCTTCTACAGATTCTGAATTTGTACATGCTGCCTGGAGACGCGATCATGATGATCTGCGCGATCTGAAATTCCCGATGCTTGCTGATACTTCAAAATCATTAGCAGAAGATCTGGGCATATTGGAACCAACCGAAAAGATTGCATACCGTGCTACTTTCATTATTGACCCTACAGGTATTATCCGTTGGGTATCTGTTAACGATTTAAGCGTTGGCCGTAATGTAAAAGAAGTTTTACGTGTACTTGATGGTTTACAAACAGATGAGCTTTGCCCTTGCAACTGGGAAAAAGGACAAGAAACACTTACTGTTTAATACCCCTATTATATTACATATCCTCGTGCAAAAATTTGCGCGGGGATTTTTTTTAAGCCGAATACAAGCTGAAAGCTTAAGGCATAAAGCCGAAAGCTTTCAAAACAACCCGCTTTAAGCCTTCGGCTTTTAGCTTTAAGCACAAAAAATATGAACGAAAGCACCGAAGTGATCCAGGAATTGCTGGAAAGTATTGGAATAGATAAAAACTACAGAACAGAGGCCCTCACCCTGCTTGAAAAAGGCGAATCACGTTATCTGCGCGACCTGAAGCTGAATTTTACAAGCACCCTTACATCGGCCCACTTAAGTACTAAAGAGTGTGCCTTGTTAGGACTAAGCACCGCGGTTAATAATAATAACACACCGCTTACCGTGTTTTTTACCAGGTATGCCCAGGAACAGGGTGCCGACGCTGCAGAAATAGCAGAAGCCGTTGGTTGCGCTTCTTTACTGGCCTCGAACAATGTATTCTACAGGTTCAGACATTTTACGCAGAAAGAAAAATATACCCAGATCCCGGCCCGTATCCGCATGCAGCTGATGATGAAGCCGGTAACCGGTAAGGAGTTTTTTGAATTAATGAGCCTCGCCATATCCGCGGTTAATGGTTGCGAGATGTGTGTGAACGCGCATGAGGACTCATTGATAAAATTATCCACTACTGAGGAGCGTATTTTTGACGCTGTGCGTATCGCATCACTGATAACATCTGCCGGTAAAGTGATTTTTTGAACGAATAAGTCAGGATTTAATAAAAAAAGGCATGAGATTTAAAAATTTCATGCCTTTTTCATAAATTATGCTTAAATGCTTAATTAAATTTGCGTTTGTTAATTAAAAACTTCTAAATTTATACCTAAGATTAAACGCCCCCTGGATCTGCAGAATCTTTTCATAAAGCAAAGTGTTTACGGGAGGCAGTACTTAAATTTTAATTGTTAATTTTTTTTGGGGAAAGCCGTTCCTGGTAATAGAGGAACGGCTTTTATCGTTTTTATTAATGCGCGTCTACCGGCATTTTAACAGCCTTTTTAAATGGCTGCAGATACAGTAACGGTATCGAGAACAACATCACTAAACCAGATATCCAGTAGGCATCATCATAAGTTAACAGCAATACCTGCCGGGTAACGGCGCCTTCTATAGCTCCATAAGCCATGCGGGTAGCATCAATCAATGAATGTCCCTTAGCCATAAAACCATGCAAATAGGCATTAAAGCGATCTGTAAACGCCGGATTGGTTGATGTAATATTGGTTAAAAGATTATTGCGGTGCAATCCCTGGCGAACGTGAATAATGGTTGTAAGGGTGGCAATACCAAACGAACCGCCTAATTGGCGCATCATGTTATTTAAGCCGGTTCCCTGTCCAACTTCGGGACCTTTCAGATCGGCAATTGCCAGCGTAGTTAATGGTACGAATAATAAAGCCATACCTACACCGCGTATAACCAGTGGTATAAAAAAGTCGCCTGTACCTACGGCCAGCGTTGAATTGCTGAGCATGGTGGTAAATACAAAGAACAGGAACATACCGGCCGTTGCCATAAACTGGGCAGGGATGCCTTTATTAAGCATTTTACCTATAAACGGCATCATGATAATGGTACATAAACCACCCGGGAACAGGATCTCGCCCGTTTGTTGGGCCGTAAAGCCGAGCAGGTTCTGGCAAAATACCGGGAACACGAATACCGACCCATATAGCCCAAATCCGAGTATAAAGGAAGTGAACATACCTACCGCGAAGCTTCGGTGCCTTAATATAGCAAAGTTTACTATCGGGTAATCGATGCTCATTTCGCGCCATATAAAAAGGATCAAGCCTAATATGGCGGTAATAGTGAGCACTGTGATATAGGTTGTAGCAAACCAATCTTCAGTTTCGCCTTTTTCCAGGATGGTTTGTAAACTACCAACGGATATGGCCAGGAACACAATCCCCCACCAGTCCACAGGTTTTCCTTTCTCGTCCTTCGGTGTTTCGCGCACAAAGGTGTAGGCAAAAAACGCAGCTATGGCACCTACGGGGATGTTTACATAGAATATCCAGCTCCAGTTTAAGTGGTCGGTTATATAGCCACCTATGGTAGGACCCACAGTTGGCCCCACTACCGCGCCTAAACCAAATAACGCGGTAGCTGTACCAATTTGCTCGCGCGGCCAGGTTTCTATAAGGATAGCCTGCGAAGTTGATATCAAACCACCCCCGGCTATACCCTGTATGATCCGGAACAATACCAGCTCGCCCAGGCTTGTAGCATTACCGCATAAGAATGAAGCGATGGTAAAAACGATAATTGATGTTATAAAATAATTTTTACGCCCGAAACGATTGCCAAGCCAACCCGACATCGGAAGTACGATTACGTTGGCAACAGCATAACCGGTAACTACCCAGGCAACGTCTTCAAGAGTTGCCCCCAGGTTACCCTGTATCTTGGGCAACGCTACATTCACAATGGTGGTATCAATCAGCTCCAGTAGCGAAGCCGTAATTACCGTGATTGTGATGATCCATTTTTTAAAGCCTGTTTCAGCCATATTACATTAAATTCTAAATTCCTAAACTTTAAATCAGAACCAGAACTTACAGAATTAAAGAATTAACAGAATAATAAATCCGAAATCCTAAACCCGAAATCCCAAATCCTCAATTATCCTTTAATTACAGATACTTTTACGCTCATTCCCGGGCGTAATTTATCAAGAGTTGCTTTATCAGCTTTTATTTTTATTTTAACAGGTACACGTTGTACAACTTTTACAAAGTTACCGGTGGCGTTATCTGGTGGCAGTAAAGAGAATTTTGCCCCTGTAGCAGGCGAAAAATTGTAAACTTCGCCTTCCAGTTTCAGATCAGGATAAGCATCAACTTCGATGTCAACTTTCTGACCACTTTTCATGTCGTTCAGTTGGGTTTCTTTAAAGTTGGCGGTAATGTACAGGCTGTTATCATTAATGATGGAGAACAGTGTTTGTCCTGCCTGCACCAATTGACCCAATTGGATGCTTTTTTTAGATACCAGGCCAGCAGCCGGTGCTTTAATAGTGGTATAGCTTAATTGCAGCTTAGCAAAATCAATATCCACTTGCTTTTGAGTTACACCGGTATGGGTAACTTTTAATTCGCTGCGTGTAGTACCAATTTGTTCCTGTGCGGCTTTGTACTGATCTTGTGATGCACGTAAAGTAGCTTTAGCCACATCCAGATCGGCTTTAGCCTGATCAAATTGCTGCTGGGTTACAGAACCATCTTTTACCAGGTTGGCATAGCGGTTATAATCCTTTTGTACTTTATCTAAACGGGCGGCGTTTGAGGCAACCTGCGCTCTTGCACTTGCTGAGTTAGCTTCGTTAGCGTAGATCTGTGATTGATTTACGTTGATACCGGCGCTTGCACCTACTTGTGCAGCCTGTGCCTGCTCCAATTTAACTTTATAGTCACGGTCATCTATCTTAACCAATACCTGATTGGCGTTTACGTGAGTATTTTCTTCAAAATAGATCGAATCAACATAGCCTCCAACGCGGGTAACAACCGGGCTGATATCGCCATCAATCTGTGCGTCGTCGGTATCAATATGCTTACCGAAATATATATATTCTTTGATACCGAAAATGATACCTCCAACAAGTAGTATACCTAATATGATAGGGATAACTTTATTCGGTTTCTTTTTTGGTGTTTGTTCCTGTGTTTCGTGTTCCTTTGCCATTGTATATAGTATTGATTGGTTTAGTATTATTGTTTGTTAATTTTTCCAGTTGATTTTAATAAGGTATAGTAAGCCAAACCAGCATCGGCTTTTGCCAGTTCCAGGTTGATCTGGGCCTGATAAAGTAGTGTTTCGGCATCAGCACGATCTGTGGCTGATGATATATTGCTCTTATATTTCGATTCCAATATTTTATTGTTCTCACCGGCCTGCTCAATAGCTACCTGTAAAAGCTTAATCTTGTTTAAAGCCGAAGTATAGTTCTGGTAATCCTGGTTCACTTCATCCTTAATACGATCAACCATAATGTTTTTATTGATCACAGTTTGTTCGCGCTCAATCTTAGCCTCGGTAACCTTGTTTTTGTTGGTCCATAATGAGCTAAAGCTCCATGACAGGGTTAAGCCGCCTGTTAACGGTGTAATGTAGTTACCGCTTTTAGGGATAGGGTTGATATTGGCATCTACATAATAGCCAGCAACTGATGCTACCAGCGTAGGCAACGTATTGCCTTTGATGCTTTTAATGTTGGTTTCGGCTACTTTAGTGCGTAGGTCAAACTGTTGCAGCTCGGGCCTGTTGCTCATTGCGGTATCCAGGTAATTACTAAATGGAGCAACTTGCCGGTCGGCTTCAGTTATCTGGTCAATGTTGAGCTGGGTGCCTTCCGGTAATCCTAACAATACATTCAGGTTGTAGTTAACAATGCGGCGGTTTGTTTCCAGATCCACACCGTTTATCTCAATGTTTGATCTTTGCAGTTGAAAACGTAGCACATCATTTTTAGTTACCAATCCCTGTTCAAAAAATCTTTGCGCCTGTTTAATCTGCGCGTCAACGGTGGCCAAGTTTTGAGCGACTACTTTTTTGCTTTGTAATACTTTATACAAGCTGTAATAAGAGCTGATAATGTCATAAGTGATCTGATCTTTATCGTTCACCGCATCCAAACGGGCAACCTGGGTTAACAGGTCTGTTGATTGACGGGCGTACTTAAGCTTATTGCCTTCAAAAATAGTTTGATTCAAGGTCAATATGCCCAGGTAAGCGTCGGCCCGGTTGGGTAAGTTAAAACTTTCGGGACCTAAAGCCAGCCTGTTTGCCGGAATTTCAGCATGATTGTAGCCATAGCTTATTTTACCGGTTGGCAACGATTGGTCTTTAGCCTGGTTGTATTCAGAAATAGCCTGGTCAATTTTTGATTGTGAAAGCTTTAAGGTCTTGCTGTTTTCCAGACCAAGTTTTATAGCCTCATCCAGGGTGATAGTTCTGTCCTGCGCATTTGCGGTTCCCACAAATAGCAAAGCTGTTATTACAAACGTAATAGCATACAGGCAGAAAGGGTGCACTGCATTAAACAGTGAGAGGTGGTTGGTTTTTTTATTTAGAGTTGTCATTTTCATTAACTAAATACGCTTTTAATAGGGTTTTTAAATATTTTTTGATACGGGGCTTAAATTGTTCCTCCAACACTTTTTCGTCCTGTATATCAACACCCAGCATGGTTGATGACATCAGCGGGGTATTCATGATGAAGTTTTTGGTTCCATAAAGCGTGGCCACTACCATTTGCATGTCGGTATCTTTACTAAATTCACCATTGTCCATTCCTTCCTGTATTATCCTGAACAGCTCAGATACACTTTTCATCAACATATTGCGTATGGTTTCGGCAAGCTCAGTGCGGCGGTTCATGGTCAATTCCTGATAGAGCAATTTCTGGAAGCAGTTGTTGTTCACTACCCGGTCGCCATAGATCTCGATATATGATTCTATTTTTCCCCAGGAGCTGATGCTTTCGTCGTTACCTAAAATTTGCAGTATGTTTTGAAACGAGATGATCTTACGTTCAATAACCGCAAGGAATAAGCCTTCTTTTGAACCGAAATAATAGTTGAGCATGGCCATATTTACACCGGCTTCGCCCGAGATCATACGGGTGGAAGCGCCGTCAAAACCCATCTCTGAAAACACGCGCTCGGCTACGTCCAGAATGTGGTCCTTTTTATCTATCTTATCTTTGTCCATTTTCTTTTAACGGCACAAAATTAATCAAACGATTGATTAAAGCATAGCGATCCGGGCCAAAAAGCTAATCACTTGATTAAGATTACTCATGAATGACAGATTTGTTTTACTAATCAGCAGAAATTTAGGTTATTGCAACAATTATGGTTTGCCTGTTATCCGTTTGAAATATAGCGCATTCCATATTTATGCAATGTTATTGCAGCAATTATGGTTTGCCTGTTATCCGTTGAAATATAGCGCATTCCATATTTATGCAATGTTATATTATTGATATAAAGATAATAAATTTCCATCTTTCAAATATATTTGCCAGCATGAAGCGGATAAACCTCATTACCATCTTTTTATACCTTTCAACCTTCGTATCAGCACAAACCTCGCCACCGGCCGATCTGGGCGCTATACAGCAAAATTTTAAAAAGCTCAATACACTGGGCAGCGTGTTGTATATAGCCGCTCACCCCGATGATGAGAACACCCGTTTGCTGGCTTATCTGGCCCAGGAAAAGCATTACCGCACTGGTTACCTTTCCTGCACAAGAGGCGATGGCGGCCAAAATCTGATTGGAAATGAACAAAGTGAACTTTTGGGGTTGATACGCACGCAGGAATTGCTGGCCGCCCGCCGCATTGACGGTGCCGAACAGTTTTTTACCCGTGCCAATGACTTTGGCTTTTCCAAAGGTCCTGAAGAAACACTGAAAATATGGGATAAGGATAAGGTGTTGGGTGATATGGTTTGGGTGATCCGCAAATTCAGGCCCGATGTGATGATATGCCGTTTCCCCACAACCGGCGAAGGCGGCCATGGCCATCACACCTCATCGGCTATACTGGCGCAGGAAGCATTTACGGCAGCGGCCGATCCTAAACGTTATCCCGAACAGTTAAAATATGTGCAGCCTTGGCAAGCCAAACGCCTGCTTTGGAATACTTTTAGCTTTGGCACTATAAACACTACCGCGGCCGATCAGTTTAAAATTAATGTAGGTGTTTATAACCCCATTTTAGGGAAAGGCTATGGCGAACTTGCTGCCGAAAGCCGTAGTAACCATAAAACACAGGGTTTTGGCTCGGCCAGGCAACGCGGTGAAATTTATGAATATTTTAAAACCATTTTGGGTGATGCTCCACAAAACGACCTGATGGATGGCGTTAATACTACCTGGAAACGGGTAAAAGACGGCGAACCTATCGGTGCGGCCATCGGCATCATCAACAGGGATTTTAATGCCGAAGCTCCAGAAAAGTCAGTGCCAGCTTTAGTACAGTTGTTGGGTAAGGTGGAAAAGGTTTCTGATATATACTGGCGGACCCAAAAAACAAAAGAATTGAGCGAGCTGATTGCCGCCTGTTCGGGCTTATGGTTTGAGGCTTACGCCACGGAACCAACATATGCCCTTGGCGATAAGATCCAGGTGCGTGCCCAGGTGGTTGACAGGTATAGCAACAGGGTAAAGATCAACAGCATAGGGTTTCAAAATAATGTTTCCAATTTGAACAGCCAGGTGATCCCGGCCAATCAGCAGCAAACATTTGAGCAAAGCGGTACTGCCGATAAATTAACACAACCTTACTGGCTGGAAACCCCGCATAGTATAGGCGCCTATAATTTACCTGATGAAACATTGGCCGGAAATCCCGAAAACCCCGACCTGCCCAAGGTTGATTTTGAATTTATTATTGAAGGCAAACCGGTGCATTTTGAACGCAGGCTGTTATATAAATATGTAGACCCGGTAAGGGGCGAGGTTTATCAGCCGCTGGAAATTACACCGCCGGTGACCGCCAATATCGAAAATCAGGACTATATTTTTAATTCGTTACAGTCGCAAGTGGTTCAGGTAAAATTAAAAAGCTTTACTGAGGCCAGCGGCAATATCAGCCTGAAACCCATCGACGGCTGGAAGATCGATCCCAAAAAAATTGAATTTACAGGGAAAAATAAAAATGACGAGTGGACGGTAGCTTTTACTGTTGCACCAACGGATAATAAATCACGGATCAATAATTTAGAAGCCCTGGTAACGGTGAACGGGAAAACTTTTTCACTGGCTTTGCGTCGTATCCGGTATGATCATGTGCCGGCTATTACACTATTCCCACCCGCCGAAACCCGCTTGGTAAACCTCGACCTGAAAATTGCAGGTAAAAAGCTGGCTTATATTACAGGCGCCGGCGATCTGATGCCCGAAGCCTTGCGCCAGGTAGGTTATGACGTACATCTGCTTTCAGAAGGCGAGATCATGAATGCCGATCTTTCCGTATATGATGCCATTATTACCGGGGTTCGTGCCTATAATGTGAACGAACGCCTGCCCTATGAGCAAAATCGACTGATGGATTATGTTAAAAATGGCGGTAATTTATTGGTACAGTATAATAATAACTCAGGCCTGGTGGTAAAACAGATCGGCCCATATCCTTTCCGGGTAGTGAATCAAAGGGTTACCGACGAGAATGCAGAAGTAACTATACTGGATAAACAAAGTCCGGTACTTAACTATCCAAATAAAATTACCCAGGACGATTTTAAAGGCTGGATCCAGGAGCGTGGACTGTATTTTGTAAGTGATATTGATCCGCAATACAAAGCCATTTTACAAATGAACGATAAAGGTGAGCAGCCTAACAATGGATCGTTAATAGTTGGTGATTACGGCAAAGGTCGGTTTGTATATACTTCCCTGGCATTTTTCAGGGAGTTGCCAGCCGGCGTACCAGGTGCTTACCGCTTGTTTGTGAATTTATTGAGTAAGCCGAAAGGGCAATCGTTGTAAAGTAAAGGTCACTCTGGGTATGTGCGATTCCCTCCCAACGGGCTACTGTGTGGACACATCTTTTCAATGCACTAATAGTTAAAAAAAGCTGCTCCAGAGGAGCAAAATGTCGGTAGCAATAATAAAAGTTAACCTCTTTTAGTGCCATAGGTACTACACTAACCGACTTAGGGTCTATTAATGCATTATTATTTGCCCCACGAAGTTAAAAAGTGACGTACCTACGGCACGTAAAAATTTCTTTTGATCCTTCTTCTACCGACATTCAGCCCCTACAGGGCACATTAAAAGATGTGTCCACACAGTAGCCCAACGGGAGGGTGTAGGGAGGGGTTAATAAGCGTTGCAAAATTCCTGTATGCAGTATAAACCCCTCCCTGCCTTTGCGCACCAACCAACCGCACCCCTCCCGCGGGGAGGGAATCTTGAAATTTCAAAAAAAAGAGCCTGTCATGCTGAGCTTGTCGAAGGGCTGCGTAGAGGCCTTCACACCATGCTTCGACAAGCTCAGCATGACACCCTTATTCTTTTTTTCGCCAACCCTTTTATACTGAAATAATTTATTGGTAAAAATCAATTAATCATCTATTTTTGCAAACGTTATAATTAACAGTAATATGAAACATCACGAAGAAGAAGAAAAAAGCCTTGATTTTGTATTTTATCTTGTTGGCTTAGTTTCCGGGCTTTTTATAGGAGCAATAATTGATAAAGGATTTACCTGGATAGCCATTGGTGGTGTTTTGGGCTTATTAACCGCCGGTTTCTTTGTAACTGTATTGGTTAAAGGCCGTGGTGAAAAGGCCTGATCCTGATCTGCCCTCATTTATAAAAAATTGGAACCAGTTTTACGGCATTGTAGTTGTATGGCTGGTTTTTTTAATTTTAGTATTTTGGCTCATTACAAAATCATTTGAATGAGTTTACCCGATTGGATAGTTTTAGGTCTTACGCTGCTGGCCATAGTAGTTTATGGCGTATGGAAAAGCGGCAGCAATAAAAATATCGATCAGTTTTTAGTGGGTAACCGCTCGCTACCCTGGTATCATGTCGGGTTTTCGGTTATGGCTACTCAGGCCAGCGCTATTACTTTTCTTTCGGCACCTGGTCAGGCTTATTCCGATGGAATGCGATTTGTGCAATTTTACTTCGGGTTACCGCTGGCCATGATCGTGCTGTGTGTAACCTTTGTGCCTATCTTCCATCGACTTAAAGTTTATACTGCTTACGAGTTTCTGGAGCAACGCTTTGATCTGAAAACCCGGGCACTTACTTCTTTCTTTTTTTTGGTGCTGCGCAGCCTGTCAACCGGGGTAGCCATTTATGCGCCGGCCATTATTTTATCAACTATTTTAAATATCAACACGGTTTATACCACGCTTTTTATAGGCGGGCTGGTTATATTTTACACCGTTTATGGTGGTAGCAAGGCAGTATCATACACCCAATTGCTGCAAATGAGTATCATATTTGCCGGTATGTTCCTGGCCGGTATACTGGTGGTTAATCTATTACCATCGGGCGTGGGTTTTACACGTGCCTTGAAAATAGCCGGTAAGCTGGGCCACATGAACGTAATAGATTGGAAATTTGACTGGAGTAACCGCTATACCGTATGGAGCGGTCTGATAGGCGGCTTCTTTTTGCAGTTATCCTATTTCGGTACAGATCAAAGCCAGGTTGGACGTTATTTAACGGGCAGCTCTGTAGGGCAAAGCAGGCTGGGCCTTATTATGAATGGGCTTATCAAGATCCCTATGCAATTTCTTATCCTGTTGATTGGTGTACTGGTTTTGGCCTTTTACCAGTTTAACAGGCCACCCATGTTCTTTAATAATTACGAGGTAGCCCGGGTAAAGCAAAGCGGCTATGCAACCCAATATAATTATCTCGATCAGCAATACACCCAGGCTTTTGAACAGCGCAAAGCAAAAGCCAATGACCTGGTAAAAGCTATTGACGGCAAAAATGAGGATGAGATAGATCATGCGAAAGATGCTTTAAAAGTAGCTGATATTCAGTCGCGCATCATCCGGCAGGATGCCATTGCGCTCATGAAAAAGAACAATGTAAATGCCGATGATAATGATACCAATTACGTATTCCTGACCTTTGTAAAACAGTACTTGCCCCGCGGACTGGTTGGGTTGCTGATAGCCATTATATTTTTGGCTTCTATGGGGTCAACAGCAAGCGCCCTTAATTCACTGGCCTCAACTACCGTGATCGATATTTATAAACGCACCATAAATAAGGATGCGTCGGACAAAAACTACCTGCTGGTATCTCGTATTTCAACCGTGTTTTGGGGCGTGGTATGTGTAATTATGGCTTTGTATGCCGGCAAGTTGGGTAACTTGCTGGAGGCCGTAAACCAGTTAGGCTCTTATATATACGGAACCGTATTAGGGGTATTTATAGTTGCTTTTTATATGAAACGGATAAGCGGAACCCCCGTGTTTATTGCCGCTATTGTTAGCGAGGGGGGCATATTATATTTAGGCCTGAGTAAAACAGTGGCTTATTTGTGGCTTAACCCCATCGGATGTTTCTTAGTGATGATTGTGGCATACCTCATCAATAAATTTATGCAACAAAAAAGCCCGGGTCAAATAGAACCGGGCCTGTAATGTTTTATAGTTTGTTGTCTGATAACTAATCTTTGGCCTGACTAAGCGCTTCCAGGTTCAATCGCAGGTATTCGTCGTCATTACTTTCTTTTGAAAGCTCGATGCCGGCTTCGGCAGCGGCTATTGCACCAGCTTTATCACCTTTTCTTAATAACAAGCGCGATTCCCACAGTTTAAACCATGGTACTTTAGGCTCTTCTTTTTCGGCTTCGGCTACCCAGCTTAAGGCTTTGTTCACATCTTTGTTATTTTCATAATACCACTGGATAGCATTAAAATAATAAGGTTTACGGTCGCCTTTCATCAATTCGTCAATATTGGCCATGATCTTAGCATCATCATCGGTCTCCATGTGGATTGCAGCGGCTGTATGATCCCAAACCAGGTAAAGGTCGGTCGACCGGGTTGTAGAGTTAGCAAACGCCATGGTAAATGTTTCCCGTTTTTCATTTACACGGATTGATTTTACATCAAAGCGTAAAAGATCGTCGGCTTGCTTATAACTGTAAGCGCCCCATTGTTTAGCTGTTTTGTTCAGGATAATGGTCCACTCGCCTCTTTGCGGGATACTGAATAATGAATAGGTACCAGGAGGTACTGCATGACCTTCAATGATCACTTTTTCGGTAAAAGTAATGGTAGTTGCGGCATTAGCTCCTGTGCGCCAAACTTCACCGTAAGGAATAATGCCACCAAATATTTTACGGTCCTTAACATTAGGCCGGGAGTAGGTAATGGTAACCTTGCCCAGTCCAAAATCCTGGATAATGGTTTGTGTAGAACTGGCCTCAGGGATACGGGGTACTGCCTGAGCATCGCTTTTATAGCTTACACATGCCAATAGCATGGTGGCTAAAAATAAGTAAGTCTTTCTCATGTTATGTTTTCGATACTAAGATACCAAATGTTTTTAATCGGGAAATATTGTATTGGAGTAATAAAATTTATGAAAGTTTAATGAGGTTATCAGTTCAAAGGCATAAGTAACAAGCTTTTTGCATTTGGCTTTCAGCCTTAAGCTTTTTATTACCTTTGCGGCTATGATTGATGTGCTATTAAATAAAGGTAAAGAAAAAGCTGTTTTGCAAAAACATCCCTGGGTATTTTCAGGCGCTGTTGAAAAAGTAAAGGGTAAAGCCGCCAATGGCGATGTGGTACGGCTGCTTAATGCAAAAGGCGATTTTATGGCCTATGGTTTTTATAACGATCAATCGCGGGTTGCCCTGCGCCTTTTGGAGTGGGATGAGGCCGTTGTAATTAATGATGACTGGTTTCGCCGTAAACTGGCCACGGCCATTAAAAGCAGGGCTCATGTATTAGCAAATGGAACCAATACCTGTCGCCTGGTTTTCAGCGAGGCCGATTATTTGCCGGGCTTAATTGTGGATAAATATGCTGGTCATCTGGCTGTTCAGGTGCTTACTTCGGGTATGGAGCGGGTGATGCCGGTAATTATTGATGAACTGCAAAAGCTGCTGAATCCCCAAAGTATATCCGATAAAAGCGATAACTCCTCACGGGCCCACGAAGGCCTGGCCGAGGCCGAAAATAAAGTGCTTTTTGGTAATCCCCCGCCTGAAATTGTAGAAGTGCTGGAGAACAATATTGTTTACGGCATCAATATCACCGAAGGCCAAAAGTCGGGCTTTTATTGTGACCAGCGCGATAACCGCCATATAGTAGCCAACTATGCTACAGGGAAAAAGGTATTGGATTGTTTTTGTTATACCGGCGGTTTTACGCTCAATAGCTTAAAAAATGGTGCGTCGTCGGTAACCAGTGTAGATAGTTCGGCATTGGCTATTGAAACGTTGAAGGAGAACATCCTTTTAAACAAATTGGACGCTGATAAACATACGTCCATAAAATCTGACGTGAATGTGCAGTTGCGCAAATTCAGGGATGATGGCGAAAAGTTTGATGTTATTGTACTCGATCCGCCAAAGTACGCTCCCTCGCGCTCTGCGCTGACAAGGGCTTCCAGGGCTTATAAAGATCTGAACCGTTTGGGCATGCTGCTGCTGAACGAAGGCGGCCTGTTGGCTACCTATTCCTGCTCCGGTGCCATGGATATGGAAACCTTTAAACAAGTAATTGCATGGGCCGCGCTGGATGCCGGTAAACAAGTGCAGTTTATTTACCAGTTCCACCAACCCGAAGATCACCCCGTAAGAGCCTCCTTTCCCGAAGGGGAATATTTGAAGGGTTTGCTGTGCAGGGTATTTTGATTTGGAGTAAAGATTTATGGAGTAAGGAGCAAGGACTTTTCTTCTTACTCCATAAACTTTACTCTTCGTTCCTTTTATCCCTGTTCTAAAAATCTTTGTTCTTTATTCCGATAATCTTTGCTCCCTTTTTCACCGCTTTTGCTTTCATTTTCAAATTCAGCATCTCTACCAGTACCGAAAATGCCATGGCGAAGTAGATGTATCCTTTAGGAATATGCTGCTCAAAAGCCTCGGCTAGGAGCGAAACACCTATCAGCAACAGGAACGACAGCGCCAGCATTTTTACCGTTGGGTGCTTGTTCACAAACCCGGCCACGCCGTTTGAGGCCCACATCATAATACCTACGGCGATAACAACCGCCAGTATCATGATCTCGACATGGCTGGCCATACCTACAGCGGTAATTACAGAATCGAGCGAGAAAACGATATCCAGTAGCATGATCTGGACGATGGTACCCCAGAAGCTGTGCCGCTTTACCTTTTCAGCACTTTCTTCTTCGCCTTCAATTTTATGGTGGATCTCGGCCGTGCTTTTATAGATCAGGAACAAGCCGCCAATGATCAGGATCAGGTCGCGACCGGATATGGCCAGTTTTTCCACCCAATCAGCATCCGTAACGTTGAAAATATGTGCCAGGTTAAACAAAGGAGCAGTGAGTGTCATGACCCAGCTGATGGACAATAGAAGCAATACCCGGGTGATCATGGCCATGCCTAAACCCAACCTTCGGCCTTTAGCCTGCTGGTTTGCCGGCAGCTTGTCAGATAAAATAGAGATGAATATCACATTGTCAATGCCCAGAACAATCTCCAGCAAAGTAAGGGTGACGAGTGATATCCAGGATTCGGCATTCGCAAAAATTTCCATAGCAGGCTAAATTGTTTGCCTCTAAAATAACAAAACCCCTGCCGAAAATGGCAGAGGCTTGCGCTCAATGTTAAAATATTAAGGTGTTTGTGAAGAAGCAAGAATTTAGAATCAGGAGTTAAGAGTCAGGAATCAAGGCCAATCATATCTTTTCGATAGCGTGGCAATCGCATGCTATACAGAGTGAATATGCGTAGTTCGCGATTGCTTCGTGCTGCGAAATGACATATTTTTTTCTTGCTGAATCTCTTAATTCTTGACTCTCATCTCTTGACTCTTTTTAGTCAAAGCTTACGCTGCCGTAGCTGGTGTTAATAGTTATGTTTTTATCGTTGGAGCCTTTACCCAAATGGCCTTTATAGTTCTTGGTAGGGTTATAACCTCTATCGTTATCAGCTGGACTTTTGCTGGTGATATTGATATCATGACCGCCGTAATTAAAGCTGCCATAGCGTACGGTTACATCAAAATCGGCGTTTTGCTCATTGCTGATGCCCAGTTTAACGCTGGAGTAGGAGGAGTTTACCGCTAAATTCTTTACATTTTTATCTACCTCGGTAATATTCAGGTTGCCGCTGAACTTTACATTGATGTTACCCGAAGTAGTGATGCGGCCAATTTTTGCCGAGCCGTAGCTGATGTCGGCATTCAACTTATTACATTCGCCCAGATTCAGGCTGCCATAAGCTACGTCCAGGTCGCTACCGTTAAGCGAGCCAATGGTGGCACTGCCGTATTTAACCGTGATCTGGTTACCCGGATTGCTTAGGTTTTTGGCTACCAGGCTGCCGTAAGAGTTATTAATATTTAATTTCCCATCCAAATCCGGCAGACTGGTGGCTCCGTATTTATTACTTACGTTTAATGGATTTTTGGATGGCATATATACCGTGTAATTCACTTCAATTTTGCGCACATTGTTACGTTTGCCGCCAAATAACGACCATGAGCTGCCATTGTCATCATTGTTGATACTGGTTTTAAAATAAACGCCAGAGCCATCTTTGCTATCCCTAATGGTGACATTATCCAATAGTTTCTGCGCCAGTTCGTCATCATTGGCGCCCACTTTTATCTGTACGTCAACCTTTACCTCGCTTTTGTTCCAGGTATTCACGGTTATTTTGCCGAATCGGTTGTCCAGGTTAATCACATCGTTACCACCTATTGAATAGCTTTTGCTATAGTTTTTTATCTTTTCAACACCATCATCATGCTGCTTGTCAGTATCAGTGTTATAGCTAAAATCGGTATCAAATTCCTTAAAACCTAAAGCTATCTGCGGCGCTATATTATTACTGAGATCACAGGCAAGGTTCATGGCACTGTCATTCAACTTGTAGTTAAAGTTTTGGTCAATATGCTTAAACTGTTTGTCAAAACCTTTAAGTTTAAGATTCATCTGCAGTTGGTGTTGCATGTTGAGTTTGTTCATGCGTACCTGCAGGTCCTTTATTTTAATGTGCAGATCCTTCATTTTTAACTGAAAGTCTTTGCTGTCGGGTGGCGTCAATTTGTTTAAGGGAGCCATCGGGGGTGCAGGTGGAAGCACGGGAACCGGAACCGGCGGCGCAGGGGTTTGCTGTGCAAAACTGATCGTATTAACGGCTAACAGGGCCATTAAAGCAAACATCGACCGTTTAAATATTTTTGATTTCATCTTTTTGGTCTTTTTTCATTTGATTGAATTGTTCTATTACACTCAATTGCTGATTAAGCACCTCGGTTTGTACCTGCAAGTTCCGGATCATGGCACGTAAAACACGCTCCTGGTTGGGGCTGGTGGCTAAATCGGCATTAAGCCTTTTATAGGTAGAATCCATTTTGGCTATTTCGGCGCTAAACTCTTTATACAGCTGCGGATCGGCTTTAGCAACCGATTTCAGCTCAGTAAGTTTTGTTTCAACAAGCGATGCATAGTGCATTTGCTGTTTGGCATACTCAGGGTTTATGGCGGCCAGGTCCACGGTTTTTGCGCCTTTTTGGCTTTGGAGGTATATTCCGAAACCGATGCCCATGACAACAATTACCGATGCGGCGACGCGAAGTACGAAAGCAAGCGAAAAAGTTTTGGTTTCCAGCTTTTTTGGCAACTCCTCCGGCATGTTGAGGCTTTGCTCAATTTTGCTCCACAGATCGGCCGATGGCTCAATCTCGTCAAACTCTTCGCGGTTGTTTTTAATGAAATCTTCAAATCGCTTGCTCATAATTCTGTTCCTTTCCTTTTTAAAATTTCCATTAATTTTCTTTTAGCTCTCAAAAACTGTGTTCTTGAGGTGTTTTCTGATATATTCAATATTTGTCCTATTTCTTCATGATCATAACCTTCCAGCAGGTAAAGCGACAGTACCACACGGTAACCATCGGGCAGTTGTTTCATGCCTTCTTTTACCAAAGCCACCTGGTATTGTATGTCTTCATCATCTTCAGGTTCTTCGTCCGGTATATTTTCCAGATGGTCGCCCTCCAGTTCAATCAGTTCCAGTCTGCGCTTGCGCAACAGGTTGATAGAGCGGTTCACCACAATTTGTTTCAACCATAAACCAAATGTAGTATCCTGCCTGAAATCCCTTAATTTGTTAAAAGCATCCAGAAAAGCTTCCTGCAAAACATCTTCAGCTTCGGCAATATTGCCCACGATCCTAAAGGCGACGTTTAACATCGCTTTAGAATACAACCGGTACAACTCGTAACTGGCCTTTTTGCTTCCCTGTTTGCATTCAACCACCAGGTTATAATGCTTATCTACATATATGGCTTCCAAATTTCTGATCAGGTTTCAGATTAAATGACGCATCAGTTTTTGCAACGTTGCATCACCATGAAAAATAATTTACAGGAATAATAATTTTTTTTTCAAATAGGCGTTCTTGACCGTTGATTTAAGATGATTACACTGATGTCGTTGATTTGTTTAAACGCTTATTAACATAGTAAAAGGAGATATTCCTAATCCAGATATACGCTCTAAATAAGATCAACGACATCAGTGTAATCATCTTAAATCAACGGTCAAGAAATTATCAATAGCTTTCACCGCGTTTTCATAGCGATTGGTACCTATGCCGGATATGACCACGTAGCAGGCCTGCAACGCGGTAAGTTCCTGATGCCATACGGCCATAAAGTGTTCACGTAATTCGGGGAAATTACGCAAAGGGTCATCCTGCCAGGGCAAGTCGATATCTAACAGCAAATAAAAATCGTAAGGATGTTTGGGAAGTTCGTCCAGTACTTCCTGCGGTGCCTGACCAAACATATGCTCGCTCCAGATTTTTACGGTTAAAAAAGTGGTGTCGCATATCAGGAGCCCATTGGCTTTGGGTAGTAAAGCGGTTTCCAGCGCCAGTTGTCCTTGAAACATGTTGATCTCATCCTGCCAGGTACAAGGCCCGGTAAGCGCGGCGCAATACTCCCGTGAATACTCGGGCACGGCAATGGTATGATAATGCTCGGCCAGATAATCAGACATGGTTGACTTTCCCGTTGATTCAGGCCCGACAACTGCTATTTTGGGAATGTGTTTCATGTGGTATCAAATGAAAATAGAGACGCATGTAATGCGTCTCTACAATGATTAAACGTAGAGACACATCACATGTGTCTCCTGCTGTCCTATTATCTTTCCAGTTTCGGTACCCTTGTAGGCGTATCCTTGCCCGAAACAATAGTGCGTGAGCTTAAGGCTATGGCCCTGATGGTAGAGGTGATATTGTTTACATCCAGTGAGCTGAATTCATCTTTTACAGTATGATACAGTTTGTCAATATCTATCTGATCGGTTGAGATAGTATGTGCCGGTACGCCTTTTTCTGCCAGGGATGCATTATCGCTGCGGTAAAACAGGTCCTGATCGGGATACGGATCGGGGTGGAACTCAAATTTGGTTCCCTTGAGGTTATTCTGCAGGATAGTGCCAAAGTTGGAACGCTCAAAGCCGGTGATAAAGGCTGAGTTTTCACCAAATTTAGAAGCCTTGCCAATCATCTCGATATTGAACATGGCTACCACTTTATCCGGATCAACCTGGGTAGCAAAATACTGTGAGCCGTATTCGCCTATCTCTTCGGCGGTAAAAGCCACAAAGATGAGCGTGCGGGCATTGTTATTTAATTTTTTGTAGTATTTGGCTAAAGATATTACAGCCGTAGTGCCCGAAGCATCATCGTCGGCACCGTTGGCTATACTATCGCCCTCCATGGCCTTGATGATACCCAAATGATCATAATGGCCCGAGAAAACTACAAACTCATTAGGCTTGGTTTTACCGGGGATGATACCTGCTATGTTAAACAGCGGCAATTCTTCGCTTTTGTTTTCATAGCTGATATTAAAGGAACTGATATTATCAAACTTGCCTAATATAAATGAAATGGAAGAAGCCGTTTTGCCTTTAAAACTCACGTTGCCTCTTGACGAATAATCGCGGATACGGTTAAACAGACTCTGGAATTTTGGATCGACGATCATCAGTGTTTTTTTGCCGCTTTTTTGTGCGCCCATATATTCCTGCCTGAAATTTTTGTCGGCGGTTACGTTTACCACCTGTACATCCTTGTCGCTGGCCCAGGTAAAGGGTGCGCTGCCAATGGTGAAAACGCTATCGGGTACAATAGCTTTGCCATTTATTACCGCGGTTGTTTTTATGGGCGTTGAGCGTATCATCGTAAAACTCTGGCGGTAACCTGTATTGCCTGCCAGTGGTTTTAAGCCCGCTTGGGTATACTCGCCCTCAATAAATTTGGCTGCTTTTTCAATACCCGGTGTAAAAGTTGCCCGGCCCTGCATATCATCGGCACTCAGGGTTTTGATGATGCGGGTTACATCATCCTGGTCAATCAGCTTGTTTACATCTTGCCCGAAGCTGTAGGTTGATGCAGCTAAAAGGGTGGCTATTATGGCGATTTTTTTCATTTTGAGTATTTTAGTGATGGTGCGGTGATAACACCGACCATAGGCTTATAGATTCAAACTTACGAAGTTTTGAAAACTTCGTAAGTTTTTGTGCGATTAGACAGGCATGGTGGTGTGGTCTCTGCGCTCAACCCTTCGACGGAGCTCAGGGTGACACCCTCCCTTTTATACAGTTTATTTTAAGCCCCTCTTCTTTGGAGAGGGCTTGCGCCAAGGTTCTTATTTAACCTTTGATTGTAACCAATTATTACGGAAAGTCTCCTGTTCTTTACTCAGTTGTTTTCCGGCTTTTTCATAAGTAACCACTTCAAAGTACGGGCTTTCTTCCAACGTAATGGTGGTTTCATGTGCTCCGGTACGGTTCTTATAGTTCACAGTTATTTTGTCGCCTGGTTTTTTGCCGGCCAGTACATCCGAGAATGATTTTGGATCGGTAATGGTTTGGCCGTCGGCTTTCAGTATAATATCACCTGCATCTAAACCCGCTTTGTAAACCGGTGTACCTATAATGGTGCTCGACAGGATAGGTAATCCCTCGGCACCGGCAGCACGCTGCTGACCCGAACGGCCGCGACCGGCATTGGTAGCCAGTGAGCCTGCCCATGCTTTGCCGGGCTGCATTTTACGCAGTACCAGTCCGGCTTTATTCAATAGTTCCTCATAATTGTTTTTGTCGGTACCGTAAATGTAGCGTTTAAAGAAATCGGCGGCAAACTTAGGGTTGTTGGTCGCCTTTGCCAAATCGGCCTGCAGATCGGGAATGGTATATGGTTTCATGACCTTGCCGCGGCTTAACCAAACCTGGCGCATATAATCGTCAAGCGTAAGGTTAAATTCGCCACGCAGGCGCATATCCAGCGCCAGCGCTATGGCGCCCCCATAGGTATAATAGCTGGTAAAATCGTTGATATTGTTGTTTGGGTCGATAGATACCCCGGCATCGGCAAATACCGAGTAACGGCTCATTTGCGTTGCCGGATATTTGGCAGCACCCGGTGTATTCAGGATCTGGTTAACCAGGCCGGCCAGCGTGCGGGTATAATCATCAAGAGGCGTAAACCCCGAGCGGACAAGCAGCAGCTCGCCATAATACTGGGTAAAGCCCTCGGCAAACCAAAGCTCGCTGCTCATGTTTGCATGCTCGAAATTAAAGGGTTCTAACGATTTTGGACGGATGCGTTTTACATTCCAGCTATGGAAATACTCGTGAGAGAATATGCCCAGCAGGTCGTTCTCATTACCGGCAACTTTATTCAATGGATCAACAATGCAGGTGGAGTTGCGGTGTTCCATACCATCTCCCGAGTCGGTTGGGTAAACATCTGTCAGGAAAGTATATTCGCCGTAATCATAAGCAGGCAGTTCGCCAAAAACGGCTTTTTCTTCCAGTACCAGCTTTTGAACCATTTTGCCGAAATTATCCACCGTGGCCTGGTCGTCATCAGAATGGATACTTACATTTATTTTTTCTTTTTTGCCGTCGGTATTGGTCACATCCCAACTGGTTACCTTGGAATTGGCCAGCTCGGTAGGGCTATCCATCATGTATTGCAGGTTTGGCGCGCTGTACACATTGGCGCCTTCGGGTTTTAATTGTGTAGATACCTTCCAGCCATATTTATCCAGGTCATTAAACTCAAATTTGACAGGTCTTTTTTCCTGGCCCAGCACCCACATAAAAGCGGCAGGCATGTTCAAGTGGGCATGACTGGGATCAATACTGGCATAAGTGCCATCGGTCCAGTTGCCAAACAGGGTATAACTTATTTTGATATTGTCCGGATGGGTACCCACTTCATACAGGTCGCCCTCTATTTGCGTAAAAGGAATTTCTGTACCATCAATAGCGGTTACTTTAACATTATAGATGTTTTTACCAAACTCATGCGTGGCATAACGCCCTGCCGATGAGCGACTCATCCGGAAACGTAAACTCATAGGCGCCTGTGGAATGGTCATCACCACTTCTGCCTCATGATGGGCGGCATTGGGGAATGATATGGAATAATAAATAGGTTTTATTTTATCCTGCGCTATAGCGGCAGTGCTCAATAAAGCAGCAACGGTAAATAGAAATATTTTTTTCATGAAGATCAGTATTATACTGGGCTGAAATTACAAATTAATCGGTGAAAAATGGAGTGGTGGTTTGTTAGTTGATAGCCACATTGCAGACGACAGGATGAGTTGGCCGTTTGATGATTTTAAACCGCATCTGAACTATTATACGTATATTTAAACAAATACCGAACTCATGATCCTTTTTTCAAGAAGAAATTTACATTATACCGATTACAAATGGAGTGTTTATAATCAAAACGATCCACGGGTAAACGGTAAACCGGACACTACGCCGTTTACTAAGGATGAGGGCAATGAGGTAGTTTACCTGATCAATAAATTAATGATACTTTGGGATTACCGCTTTGCCAATACCGGTAACAAAATGGAAAAACTGATACATGACCAGTTACCTCCCGAAATTACCATGCAGGAAGATGTACAGCAATGGCTTAAAGCTAATTTGAAGTTTTAGCATCTTACAAAACTTTTAGCAATCAAAAAATATCCCAAAACAGGAATGGGATTTTGTGCCCAATTAGCCGGGTCCGAAGTTATTATTAATGATAACAGCGGTTCTATCTATCTGATTATTTCGTTATATTTGTATATAACAAAACGGCCCGGTTCTTTGTAAAAAAGAGAACCGGGCCGCTTTGTTTACGGAAATAAAAAGCCAAAAAACTAACTGTTTGATATATAGGTTATTTGACAATCAATTATTTAATACTTTTTAAAGTTTTCAAAACTGCTCAAAAACGAGTTGGAATTTGTTAAAAAGTGTTAAAACGAGGTTTTTTCAACGGTTTTTGAGCTTGTTTTAGCCAGTTTTCGGGCAGAAAAATGTTAAAATTTAAGGTTTAAAAAGTTTTTTGAGGGGTGTTTGACGATTAGTTTTGGCGCCACTCAAAACTCAGTATGCACAACTCGCTACTCCTTTTTAAAATCATAAGCGCCGCGTTCTACAAAGTCGGCTACCTTAACTTTTACACCGGTAACTCTGCCATTTTGTACATTGAACGGAAAAATAGCCTTACCCATAACCGGATCAGAAAAAGTTACAAAGAAACGGTTGCCGCCCAGCGGTTGCAATTTGGCAAACATAGTGGGATGATGTTCAAAACGCATTTCCAGGTCGCTGTTTTCGCCCTGGGTTACGGTCATGCTGCCATAAAAGCTGTTGGTATACTTGCCCAAGTAGGAAGCTGATGGTAATGCTGGTTTCAAGGCAAGCGCCACAGTATCACGTAGTTTGCGCTCAGTTTGCTGTTCGGAAGTGGTGTGTGCCTTATAATTTTTCAGGTAAGCATCACTGTAATTATGATAGGGCCTGCCAAAAAAGGCATCCAGAATTTCCCAGCGCAGGGCCTCATAAAGCAGGTTTTGATCGGTATTGGTGAGTATCACAATACCCAGGTTGTCCTGCGGCGAAAGGGTAACTGATGATAAATAGCCGTTTACGCCACCCTCGTGCATAATCAGGCGGTGGTTTAAATAATCCTGTATAAACCAGCCCAGTCCGTATAGCTCAAAATTGTTTTCGCCGTTTAGATGGTATTCGCTGCCTACTATATCCTGCGGTTCGCGGGTGGCCATAATGGCTGCTTGGGGTATAATTTGGCGGTTGCCTACTTTGCCATTGTTTAGTAAAGCCATTACCCACTTGCCCATGTCGCTGGCCGATGAACTGATGGCGCCGGCTGGGGCAAGTCCGTCCAACTGGCAATAAGGTATAGGGGCAAGCCTGCCGTCGGTTAGGGTATGTGGTACAGTACGGTTGAGCGATTTAGGCAGATCTTTAGTTAATGCCAGAGTATTAGTCATACCCAGGGGGGCAAAAATGGCCTCCTTAAGGTATACCTCCCATGGTTTGGTAGTTACCCTGGGAATAATCTCGCCGGCTGTTAAAAAAGCGGCGTTGGTATAACCCCATTTGGTACGGAAAGGGTAGACAGCCTTAAGTTCGCCCAATTTTTGGATCACCTGCTGGCGGGTAAGATTGGTGTTGTAAAAAGTGAAGTCGCCCTGAAAGGTCTGGAAACCAAGCCGGTGGCATAGCAGATCGCGCACGGTAGCTTCCTGGCCGGCAAATTTATTCTCCAGTTTAAACTCAGGAATATATTTGGTTACTTTTTCATCAAGGGATAATTTATTGTTAGCCTGAAGCATAGCCAAAGCGGTGGCGGTAAAGGCTTTGGTATTGCTGCCTATCATAAACAGGGTGTTGATATCAACGGTATTTGGCAGCCCTAGTTCTTTAATACCATAGCCCTTCACCAGTACTATTTTGTTATCCTTTATAATACAAACCGCAATTCCGGGTACACGCCAGTTGGTTAAAGCCCGGCTGATATACAGGTCAAGACTGTCCCTGATAAACTTGGAACGATCGGTATGCTGGGCCTGAACGGTTGTAAAAAGAGAGAAACAAATAACAAAAGATAGCAATATTTTTTTCATTACACTGGATAATTTACGTGCTTGATTTGTGCTAATTTAATGCAAAATTTACAGCGGCTTTACTTAATTATAAAATAACGCCGCAATCTTCATTAAAACACGCAGTATATGAAATTTTTTCGTTTGGGATCATTATTCCTTACCGCTGTATTGCTCATTTTGGGCGGGTACACAGCAAAAGCGCAACGGCTGCCAACCCATTGGACAAAGGATGGTTACCAGTATTACAAAATTACCGGTGATGGTATCCGGATCCTGGATACCCGCGATACCAGCAAAAAAACCTTGTGGATAAGTAAGAATATGCTTACCCCGCAGGGGCAGGCCCCGTTGAGCGTAAAAAGGTTTTCGGTATCAGCCGATGGCCAAAAATTATTGATCAATACCAATACCAAAAAAGTGTGGCGTTATGATACCCGGGGCGACTATTGGGTATATGATACCAATACCAAAAAATTATGGCAACTGGGTAAAAACCTGCCGGAATCGTCGCTAATGTTTGCCAAGTTTTCGCCAGATGGTAATAAGGCCGCCTATGTAAGCGGGCATAATATTTATGTGGAGGGTCTGACAGATGACTCGGTTAAGCAATTAACTACAGATGGTAGTACCAGGTTAATCAACGGAACGTTCGACTGGGCTTATGAAGAAGAATTTGGCTGTCGCGATGGTTTTCGCTGGTCGACAGACAGCAAATCGATAGCCTATTGGCAGATAGATGCTACCAAAATAAAAAGCTACCTGATGCTGAATACTACCGACTCTATATACCCTTACGTGGTACCTGTAGAATACCCTGTTGCCGGCCAGGATCCCAGTTCATGCAAAGTAGGCGTTGTGGATATTACTACCGGTAAAACTAATTGGATAAATACCCCTGGTGATGCCGTACAGCATTATATACCACGTATGGAATGGACATTGAACTCCAACGAAATTATCCTGGAGCAACTGAACAGGGCACAAACCGAAAGCCGGGTATTTATTGGCAACGTATCAAATGGTACTGCCCGCCTGATCCGTGAAGAAAAAAGCAATGCCTGGATTGATGGCAAAGAACGCTGGAACAATGGTGACCCCATGGGTTGGGAATGGGTAAATAAAGGCAAAGAGTTTTTATGGGTTAGCGAAAAAGATGGCTGGAAACATATTTACCGCGTAACCCGCGAAGGTAAAGAAACACTGGTAACCAAAGGGGATTACGATGTGATCAGCATAAACCTGATTGATGAAGCCTCCGGTTATATTTACTTTATGGCTTCGCCAGATAATGCTACGCAGAAGTATCTGTATCGCATTAAAATTGCCGGTGCAGCAAAACCTGAGCGGGTTTCACCGGCCGATGAACCGGGTACGCACGGTTATGATATATCGCCAAACGGCAAGGTTGCCCTGCATAATTTCTCCAATAGTTATACACCGCCTGTAAGCGAGGTAGTGAGCCTGCCCGAGCATAAGCATATCGGTGGCAGCACTATAACACTGGATAAAAATGCCAAGAACAGGACCGAGTTTTTTAAGGTTAAAACGGTTGACGGTATTGAAATGGATGGCTGGATGAAAAAACCCACCAATTTTGATCTGCATAAAAAATATCCGGTGGTATTTATGGTGTATGGCGAACCGGCTTCGCAAACGGTTACTGATACCTGGGGCGCTGGCAATAATAGACTTTATGTAGGCAGTATGGCCGATGACGGGTACATCTACATGTCGGTTGAAGGGCGTGGCGCACCGGCTCCAAAGGGTACAGCCTGGCGCAAGGCTATCTATAAAAATATAGGCATCGTGAACATCCGCGATCAGGCTATGGCGGCAAAGGAGATCTTAAAATGGCCATTTGTTGATTCAACCCGCATAGCTGTTCATGGCTGGAGTGGTGGGGGTTCATCAACCCTTAACCTGATGTTCCAGTACCCGGATATTTATAAAACGGGTATAGCTGTAGCTGCTGTTGGGGACCAGCTGACTTACGATAATATTTACCAGGAACGCTATATGGGTGTACCCGTTGATGATGAAGGCCGTGCGGCATTTATCAAAGGATCGCCGGTTACGTATGCCAAAAATCTACGGGGCAACCTGCTGTACATTCACGGTACCGGCGATGACAATGTGCACTATAAAAATGCCGAAGAGCTGATCAATGAGTTGGTAAAGTATAACCGCCAGTTTGAATTGATGTCGTATCCCAATCGCACACACAGTATTTCTGAAGGTGAGGGTACGGGACAACATTTAAGAACACTGTTCACCAGGTATTTAAAAGAGCACTGCCCGCCGGGTGGCAGATAGGTAAATGTATCAGCAAAATTTTGAGTTTACTCTCTGCGCCTGTGACACGGTGCAGAGAGTTTTTTGTTATGACTGTATCATTATAGTTTAAGGGGGCGTAAAGGTTGTTATACTTATCAAAATCCTGTTTTATGAAAAAAATAGCCAATCTTAACGCAGCTTTTACCCCATTGATATTGGCGTTGTTGTTTATGTTCTCTGCTTGTAAAAAAGACGCAGCTAATAACGACAACCTGATAGGAAAATGGCAGACAATTATTCCCTTGTCAACGCAGAAATCCGCCTACGAATTCAAAAGCGATCAGTCTTATGAACATACATTGTATGGTATCGATACCGTCACCAAAAAAGATCTGGGTATACTTGCCCGGGAAACGGGTAAATACAAGCGTACCGGTGCCAAATTAGTGCTTTATGATATATTGAGTTATCTGAGTAAAGATGGTAACCCTGCTCCTATTGATGATCTTAAAGCTATTGAGGGCTTAAAAACTATAGATTACGATATAGCTGTTACCGGTGGCAATAAGCTTATTTTAAATCATCAATGTGGTATTAATGAACTTTGCACTGCCAATTATGTGCCACCATTTTATTATAGGCTACAGTGATGTAATCATACTATAAAAATGTCTGCTGGTAATTTCAGCGGGCATTTTGCAGGCAGTACAGATATCAATAGGATTGATCACCATTTGTTGGGTTATCCAGGTAATTGAGCTGATCTTCTGGTTTAAAGCTTGATCTGTTTTCACCTTCAAAATCACTTTTGCGGCCAAGCATAGTGAAGTTTTCGGCCACTACTTCGGTGGTGTATTTTCTAATACCCTCTTTATCTTCAAAGGAGCGGGTACGTAGTTTGCCTTCAATATAAACTAATTTACCTTTTTGTAAAAATTTGGCAGCCATATCGGCCAGGCCACGCCACATTACAATATTATGCCATTCGGTTTGTTCAACTTTGCGGCCGTCTTTGTTAAAGGTTTCAGAAGTAGCTAAAGGGAAACTGGTTACGGATACTCCGCCTTCTAAAATTCGTACTTCTGGATCTTTACCTAAATGACCTACAAGTATTACTTTATTAATTCCTGACATGCCATAAAATAACGAAAATTATTTTATAAATTAAAAATATATTTTATTAATATAACTATGGGTTTTGGAAGAGCTAAATTTGGCAGGTTTTCAACTGTAGCGTAAAACCAGTTGAGTTCTAATTTAATGGGCTTTGATTGTACTTTAATGACCCTGATATTCAGGCGCTGATGGGTAAGTATGTGCTTTTGTACCGGTATAATATCTCCAGATATTTTGATGTCATTGCCAAAAAACTCTTTTACCGCGGGATGATCCATCAGTTCAGGGAGCGGTAAAAGTGAAATGGTTTCCACCATCGGAAGGTCGTATAAATTGGCCCAGATGTCTTTATCGGCCCTTTTGTTCATTAATATGGAGTTGCCATCGGTTACTAAAAAGTAATTAAAAAAGCGTTCGCGCACTTTTACCGTTTTTAATTTAACAGGTAAGGCAGTGGTGACATTAGTTGTAAAAGCCACGCAATTCAAGTGTACCGGACAAATACCGCAAGCCGGGTTTTTGGGCTTGCATAGCATGGCGCCAAACTCCATCATGGCCTGATTATGTAATCCTGGAGTTTTCTTATTAATTAAATTATTGGCAAGCTCCTGGAATGTTTTTTTACCTCCGGTTGAATTGATCGGTTCAGCAATGCCAAAATAACGGGCAAGTACCCGGTAAACATTGCCATCAACAACAGCTTTGGCTTCGTTTGCCGAAAATGAGGCAATAGCCGCGGCAGTGTATTCGCCTATTCCTTTTAATTTAATGAGCTCATCATAACGCTGGGGAAATTTGCCCTGGTATTGCTCTTGCACCAGTTTGGCCGTTTTAAGCATGTTACGGCCTCGGGAATAGTAGCCCAGGCCTTGCCATAGTTTTAATACCTCATCCTCATGAGCCGTGGCAAAACTACTTACGTTTGGAAATCTTTCTAAAAAACGATAAAAGTAAGGCAGCCCTTGTTCCACCCGTGTTTGCTGCAGGATGATCTCCGAAAGCCAGATCACATAAGCATCGGTAGTATTGCGCCAGGGGAGGTCGCGTTTATTTTGAAGATACCATTGTACCAATTCGTCAGTAAAATTCATGGCTGCAAAAGTAAGGACTTTTGTGAGGAGCAAAGAGTAAGGATTTTTGGAGTAAGGATTTTAGGATAAGGTATTTTTAGACCTTAGAGGAAGGTAAGAAATATGTCTTTGATCCTTGTTCTTTGCTCCCGAAATCCTTGCTCCCCCAATCCCTTATCCTTACTCTAAAAATCCTTGCTCCTTAACGATTTAGCTTGCAATTTGTAACGATATTGTCCGTTTTGCATACTTGCAAAAAAAAAACTGTTAAATATTTCGCTCTTAAAATATAAAGCGATACTTTTGCAACCCCAAAACAGTTAAGTATTTATATATTAAATAAAAGTAAATCAGATATGACTAAGGCAGAAATTATAACTGAAATCTCATCTAAGACAGGTATAGAGAAAGTAGACGTGCAGGAAACAGTTGAGGCATTTTTTAAAGTAGTGAAAAGCTCAATGGTTGGCGGCGAGAACGTTTATGTAAGAGGATTCGGAAGTTTTGTTGTAAAGAAAAGAGCGAAAAAAACAGCTCGCAATATTTCAAAAAATACTGCCATCATTATTCCAGAGCATTTTGTGCCAAGCTTTAAACCAGCAAAAACTTTTGTTGAAAAAGTTAAAACAGGTAACAAAAACAGCAAATAATTTATAAGCATGAATAAGAAACAAATAGCCATTAGTGCAGCCGTAGTTGTGATTATGGGCTATTTGTACTATTTACCCGTTAAAGGTTTAATAAAACCCAAAGAGGCTAAACCAGATAAAACAAGTGTAATGACAGGAAACCGCAAAGCGGCTACTGCTGTAACAGTTGATATGGTATCTGCAACTGCTAAAACCGCAATTGGGGCGGCATTAACAGCAAAGATAAACGACCTTGAAGGGCAATTAAAAAACGCATCAGGCGCGGATGAGCAAAAATTGCAACAGCAGTTAGCCAGTCAGTGGGATGATGTTAACCAGCCGGCCCCGGCAGCTTTCTATTACCAGGCTTTGGCCCGTAAGGAAAACAAGCTGGAGGATTGGTTAAATGCAGGTAATCGTTTTAACGATGCTTACAAACTTACACAAGATACTTTGTTGCAACCTGCATTTGTTGCAAATGCGGTAGAAGCATTTCAAAGTGCCCTTAAATTAAAACCAGAAAGCCTTGTGGGTAAAACAGGATTAGGTGTTGCCTATGTAAATGGCGGCGCCAGCCCGATGCAAGGTATAGCCTTATTGCTTGAGGTAGTAAAAAAGGATCCGAATAACTGGAATGCAAACCTGAATTTAGGAATGTTTGCCATGAAATCGGGCCAGTACGAAAAAGCGGTAGGAAGGTTTAAAACATTAATTGCCCAAAAACAAGAGCTGGAGCCAACATTTTACCTGGCTGAAAGCTATAAACAACTGGGCATGAAAAAGGAAGCTATTGACGCTTACCAAAAATGTAAAGAAATGATGCCCGATCCTGTATTCGGGCAGCGCATTGATGAATACATCAAGGAGTTAAAGAATTAATCACACATTAAAAATTATTATTATGCCGAGCGGTAAAAAACGTAAAAGACACAAAATGGCTACCCACAAACGCAAAAAGCGTTTAAGAAAAAACAGACATAAAAAGAAATAAGCTGCTTTTTTTAAAGCAGCTTACCTGCTTTTTTATGAAGCAGGTAACTTTAGTAGTGTTTTTTACCCACTTATTAACATGCGGTTTTTACCGTTTTAAGAAATGGAGTAGCAGTTGATAAAAGAATTAATTATCGATTCATCCCCAAATGGGGCTACCATTGCATTATTACAGGACAAACAACTCGTAGAACTTCATAAAGAGCAGATCAGCAACAATTATACTGTTGGTGATATTTACCTGGGGCGTATCAAAAAGATTATGCCCAGTTTAAATGCAGCCTTTGTAGACGTTGGCTACGAGAAGGATGCCTTTTTGCATTATCTTGATCTTGGTCCGCAGGTACAAAGCCTGCTTAAATTAACCAAACAAGTACGTAGCGGGGGATACCAATCGAAGCTTTTGGACGGCTTTAAGCTGGAAAGTGATATCAATAAAGGAGGAAAGATCTCGGAGATATTATCAAAAAACCAACTTATACCGGTACAAATAGCTAAGGAACCAATATCAACCAAAGGACCACGTTTAAGTTCTGATCTTTCAATAGCCGGCCGTTATGTGGTATTAGTACCATTTTCGGAGGCTATCTCTATTTCCAAAAAAATAAAGAGCAATACAGAGCGAAATCGTTTACGGAAGGTTGTTGAAAGCATTAAGCCAAAACATTTTGGCGTTATTATCCGTACAGTATCTGAAGGCAAAGGGGTTGATGAATTACAAAAAGACCTGCTTGACCTGATATCTAAATGGGAATCATTCATCACCAAGCTGCCGTCTGTTGAACCATCAAAAAAGGTTTTAGGCGAAATTGGACGTACATCAACTATCCTCCGTGATATATTGAACCCCGATTTTCAGCATATTTATGTGAATGATAATGGTATGTTCGAAGAGATTCGGTCATATATCCATGAAATATCACCTGATATGGAAAGTATAGTCCGGATGCATAAGCATAAGGAACCTATATTTGAGCATTTTGGTGTTGATAAACAGATCAAGGGCGCTTTTGGTAAAACAGTTAACCTGGCTGGTGGCGCTTACCTGGTAATTGAACATACAGAGGCATTGCACGTTATTGATGTTAACAGCGGTAACCGTACAGCCAATAAGGAAAACCAGGAAGAGAATGCCTATCAGGTAAATAAAGAAGCGGCTAAAGAAATTGCCCGCCAACTACGGTTGCGCGATATGGGCGGCATTGTGGTGATCGATTTTATTGATATGCACAAGCCGCAAAACCGCAAGGAGTTATTTGACTATTTGCGTGCCGAAATGCAGTACGACAGGGCCAAGCATACCATTTTACCACCAAGCAAATTTGGTTTGGTGCAAATTACTCGCCAGCGTGTAAGGCCCGAAATGAATATTGTTACCAGCGAAGTGTGCCCAACCTGTAACGGTACAGGTACCATCAGGCCAACCATTTTGCTGATGGATGATATCGAAAATAACTTCAATTATATATTGGATGAGCAAAACGAAAAGGGCATTACCCTATGTGTACATCCATATATTGAAGCTTATATTAAAAAGGGCATTTACAACCGCCAGATGAAGTGGTTTGTAAAATACGGTCAATGGATCAAGGTTAAAAGCAACCCTGCTTACCAGATCACAGAGTTTCGTTTCTTCTCGTCAAAAGACGAAGAAATAAAACTGTAAAGAGATTGATTTGCAGCTATGCAGATTTCAAGTATGCAGCTATTAAAATAGCTGCATATTTTGTTTATAGGAGTTTATGGAGCCTCTCCATATCATTAATGTATCCTGAATAGTAAGCCATACCCAACATAATCGGCTTCGGTGCCATGAACATAGCCTTTAGCCTGTAGTGCCAGGTAAGGAGTTATAAAGTATTTAAAACCGGCGGTCCAGTATGTTTTGGTTGGGTAGTAGCTGTTGTAGTGCAAGTAATAACCATAGCCGGTCATCAGACCCAGTTTACCCAACCACAGATCAGGGCCTATGGCAATACCAACCCTCCAGCGGTCATAGGATGTACCGTAAGACTGAAAAGTATTCAGGAAGCTTTGTTCTGTATTGGTTTTTTTATCATAAATGGTGTTATAGTAAACGGCATCGGTACCCAGTTTAATACTTAATACGGGGCTAAATTTATAATTATAACCCATGTAAAACCCTGTTTTATAAAGTCCCTTGTTATTACTTATAGCCCCCCGGCTGCCAACATTAGCGCCAATTTCAAAAAAATGCTTATTCTCAGTTTGTTGTTCATTGTCATTTACCGGGCCACTTTGGTTTATTTTTTGTACAAGGCCCAGTGTATAAGCAAACGCATTTATCCCATTATTGGGCAGCTTGGTTGCGCCGTTTGAGTAATGAAAAACCTCAACCCCTGCCTGTATAGCGGTTGTTTGGGTTATAGGCGTAAATATCTTGAGGCCAGCTTGAGTGGCTAAATTGATATGACTGCCTATAATAACGTTCTGGCTGTTAGTTGAATGGGTTTCAGTAGCATACAAAAAGCCAAAACCCGGGGTAAATAGTAATTCAGTACGATTTATCTTTAACAAACCGATCTCTAAACGGCCCAGTACAGCATAGGTATTGCCGATGATGCCTTTAGTTGCCTGATCGTGGTTTAATATTACACGGCTCATGTTGCGATAAGAAAATACTGCATCGATACTCTTGATGTTTAGTATCCGGATGTAATCACTTTTATTATCCGCCATATTAAAGTGATAAGCCAGTTCTCCGCCAAGCAGGGGGCCTGATAGATAATTTTTATCAGGTGTAAATATTTTGATGCCCGAAGTACCACTTATTTCAATACTGTTCCCTGTATCCTGCGCCTTTGCTGCAAAGCTGAATAGCACAAATCCAATAATAACGGATAAAAATTTATTCATAAAGGTGAGTTACAATAGTTATAAAACGCGATCGCCAATTGTGTTTTGAATCTACCTCCACGCTGATCAAGTATGAAACACGACAGTGATACGGTTAAAGATAGGTTTATGTTTCCTGATAGTTGCTTTGCTGATAATTAATTAAACTTTTGCAAAATTGCATTTAAGGTATAATATTTAGTGCAATAAATGCTAATTTAATTAGTAATTATATCTCAAATTAGCATATAAATCTGCATATTTGTACATCTGTAATATGCAGATTTAGATATGGCCAAAACCAGGTTCGCGTACTTCTGTCAAAGCTGTGGCTTTGAATCGGCTAAGTGGCTGGGCAAATGTCCCTCATGCCAGCAGTGGAATACTTTTGTTGAAGAAATTATTGATAAAGGTACCACCACATCGGTACCTACCTGGAAAGTGACATCGAATACCCAACAGCGCGCCAATAAGCCGGTTCAGGTGGCTGATATTACTTTTAGCGAAGAATACCGTATGCAAACACCCGATAAGGAATTTAACCGGGTGTTAGGTGGAGGCATAGTAGCGGGTTCATTGGTGCTTATTGGTGGCGAGCCTGGAATAGGAAAATCAACCCTGATGTTGCAACTGGCACTCAATATGCCCGATCTGAAAGTGCTTTATGTATCGGGCGAGGAAAGTGAGCGGCAGATCAAAATGCGGGCAGAGCGGTTAATCTCCCTGCCTTCCCAGCCACCTCAAGGGGGAGCTAAAGAGAATGGTTCAATAGTAATAAATTCAGAAACTCCCCCTGCAGGAGGCGGAGGGGCTTGTTATGTACTTTGTGAAACCTCTACCCAAAACATCTTTAAACAGATAGAGGCCCTGGAGCCCGATCTGGTAGTGATAGACTCTATACAGACGCTGCATTCCTCACATATTGAGTCAACTCCCGGCAGCGTGTCACAGGTGCGTGAGTGTACTGCCGAGATGCTGCGCTTTGCCAAGGAGACTTCAACCCCTGTATTCCTGATAGGACATATTACGAAAGATGGTATGATTGCCGGGCCAAAAATACTGGAACATATGGTTGATACCGTTTTGCAGTTTGAAGGCGACAGACACCATATTTACCGCATATTACGCACGGTAAAAAACAGGTTTGGTTCTGCCTCGGAATTGGGAATTTATGAAATGCTGGGTGAGGGTTTAAGGGAGGTTTCCAACCCCTCAGAAATATTATTATCACAACGCGATGAACCTTTAAGCGGTATCACCATATCAGCTACACTGGAGGGGATGCGTCCTATGCTGATAGAAACGCAGGCATTGGTAAGTACATCGGCTTATGGTACACCGCAACGTACGGCCACTGGTTTTGATACCAAACGAATGAGCATGTTGTTGGCCGTATTAGAAAAACGCTGTGGTTTCAGATTAGGCGCCAAGGATGTGTTTTTAAATATTACGGGGGGGATCAGGGTTGAGGACCCTGCCATTGACCTGGGTTTGGCGGCGGCCATTATATCTTCGCATGAGGATATGCCGATACCTTTTAAAACCTGCTTTGCGGGTGAGCTGGGTTTATCGGGCGAGATAAGGGCGGTAAACCGGGTAGAACAACGTATTGCCGAAGCGCAAAAACTGGGCTTTAATCAGATATTTATATCCAAATATAATCTTCCAGCGGCAGGGCAGGATAAAAAGCGGATGGATCTGTCGCGCTATGATATCGACATAAAGATAGTAAGTAGCATAGAAGAGGTATTTAGCCTGCTTTTTGGATAATTTAGAGAATTTTTGGACTATAGGAATTTGGATAAAAGATAAAGGACGAATAGATAAAGGATTTTATACCATCCCTGTTCTTTCGTCCTTTATTAGTATGTAAGGATAATAGATCTTCGTCTTTCAGTCCCTCTTGTCCAAAATCCCCAAATCCAATAATCCCAAAATTCTATATTCCTGACGGAGGGACAAGCTTACGTATACGGTTATTGTTGCTGTCGGCTATCCAGATATTACCACTGGCATCAGCTGCGAGGCCTTGTGGGGCGTTAAATAAAGCACTTGTACCTTGTCCATCTGCAAATCCTGCTGTAGCGGTTTTTCCGGCTAATGAAAGTAAAACCTTATTGGCTGTAAGCTCTAATACACGGCCATTTTGATCGCTTATAAACAAGTTCCCTTTAGCATCAAAAGTAAGCGCTCCTGGATTGCTAATCAGTGCGGATAATTTAAGACCGCCAACAACAGTGGTTACCACCCCCGCAGCTGTTATTTTACGAATGGCGTAATTTTGCAGATCCGCAACATAAATATTGCCCTGTGCGTCCAATGCAATGCCATTGGGCTGATTGAACTGTGCGGTGGTAGCTGTAGCATTGTCAACGTAACCGGCTGTCGTTTTACCTGCAATGGTAGTTACAACCCCTGCAGCCGTAACTTTACGGATAAGATTATTACCCTGATCGGCCACATATAAATTACCCTGAGCATCCAGCGCCAAACCGCGTGGACTGTTAAACGTAGCTTTATTCCCTGTGCCATCGGCATAGCCGGCATCACCGCTTCCGGCTAAGGTGCTTACTGTGTCGTTTGCTGATATTTTACGGATCATATTGTTGCCAAAATCAGCTATATAAATATTCCCTGAAGCATCAGCCACCAGGCTTTGCGGCGCATAAAACTTAGCGCTGGCAATTGGGCCGTCAATATAACCTATGCTTCCGTCGCCGGCCACAGTTGTTACTACACCAGATGGTGTAACTTTTCGAATGGCACTATTGAAGGAGTCAGTCACGTAAATATTACCGGCGGCATCAATAGTTAGGCCCTGCGGACTGTCAAATACCGCACTTGAACCGGTTCCATCGGCGAACCCCGTAGTCGCACTGCCGGCAACCGTGCTCACCGTACCCCCTAAGGTCGATACGTCTGCGCTGGTGGTAAACTGTATGGTATTACCATAGGAGGTTCCGGAGGCGCTAATGGCATATGCCCTTAAATAATACGTTGTTTTTGGAGTTAAGCCGGTTATCTTACTGGCATAGCTCTCAACGGTAACTGTGTCCGCGGTTTTAGAGTCGGCAGTAGTTGGGTTTTGATTACTTGCACTCCAGCATACGCCAATGCCTGTCAGGGTTTCGGTTAAAGGGGTTGTAATTAATCCACCGCTATATGCGCCTGTTCCGGTAGCGGTAGTAGTTACATCCATTGTTACCAGAGTTGGTGGGGTGCCGGTTGTATTTGTGCTTTTATTACATCCGGTAACTGTGAAAAAAATTGCTAACAGATATGCAGCAAAAAAGAATGATTTAGTTGAAGTTTTGTTCATGTGTGTTAATAGATTAAGTAATAAGTATGTTTATTAAGCACTTTATTAACTCTATGCATAGCTGCATATTATTCAGCTGCAGGGGTTTTAACATATATTAACAAATGGCATTAAAATCCTTTTTTGTAGTCTAAAAATGGCCTTTGTGATGTCTAAATAGATATTTTAGAATGAGCATAGTATGAAGAAGATAATATTAACAGGGCGGATAACATTTTGCCTATATAATTGTTACAAATCAACAAACAATAGCCATGAAATCTCTCCTATTTCCAATTGCTCTTTTACTTTCAACTGTTGCTTTTGCACAGCAGCATGTTCCGCTGCCCCATGGTATGGTTTATGGCGATAAACCAAATACTCAGGCCATGATGAGTGCCGCAAAGCTGGAAACCTTTATGGGGAAAAAAACCAGGATCAGTACCACTATTGAAGGCCGGGTGATCAGAGTGATCCGCGGAAAAGGTGGTTGGTTTGAGCTGGATGCCGGCAGAGGGAAAGTGATAACCGCGCATTTTAAAAATTACAGTATAAACATCCCGGATAATTTAGCCGGGCGTACAGTGATTATTGAAGGTGTGGCCCAAAAGCAATTTATAGCCGACGATCTTCAACATCTGGCCGGCGATACTGTTATTGACAAAAAACAGCATAAGGTAAAAACGGATACTAAAAGGAAACTAACCTTTGAGGTAAAAGGATTACTGGTAGATAGGTAGGCCCCTGAGGAGAACTTAAGCGGAATAATATCGAATAATGAATTTTGAATTTCCAACAAGGCTGTCATGGAGCTCCGTCGAAGCATGGTGAGCAGGCCTCTGCCCTCTACCCTTCGACAGAGCTCAGGGTGGCACCCTTTTTTAGTATTATCTTTTAATGCTGATTAAAACTTAGCGTCGCGGGTTAATACCGATGGTTCCAGGTATAGGTCGGAAGTGAAGAGCTCTTTTACCTTTTGGGCTACTTCATTACGATTAACAGTTGAGGCATCACGACGGCATTTGATATAATGTTCGCGGGCCACTTTCTCGGCCAGATCACCCAGGGTTTTTACTTTAAGCTCCTTGCCAAATTTACCCGCAAGCATTAAGCCGGTTATAGCAATCAGTGCACCAATAAAAGCCATTGCAGGCTGATAAAAGAAACCAACTGCCGATGCTGCGAGCACAAATATAAATGTGCCTACAATGCCCTGTTTCGGCTGCAAAAGATTGATCTTGAAACCCATTTCGCGTTCAATCTCAGTGATCACTTGTAAGCGGGTATCCCTGGGAAAAATGTCGGCCAGTTTGGTTTGGGGTTTTATTAACTCCTTTGGGGGTGAAATGGTGGAGTTAATGGCATTGCGTATTTTATAAAATGCCTGCTGAGTGGTACAGCTGTCGTTATTGGTTTGTTTTACCTTCTCTACCACAATATCACAAAGCTTGCCGAAGGTTTTTACATCCTTGCAGGATGTGTCGTCTAAACGGATATTAAAGGATCTTTCAATTTTTACAAGAACATCACCTATCTCCTCAGGATCAACATTATTCAGGTTGAATGCCTGTGTATTATTCGAATTAGCTTTCAATATATACTAACTTAGTTCAACAATATATTACCTGCAGCCTGGGCTGCAGGTAAATGTTATCGGTAATTAAACTGCATGCGCAATCTAATGTTTTAATTATTTTATTTGCTCAGGTACATTGATTTTTCTTTGTACAAATGCCTGAAATAAGGATCTTGAAGGTTAGGTATAAAACGGATAGCCTCGCCGGTCGATTTCATTTCGGGGCCTAATTCTTTGTTCACCTCAGGGAATTTATCAAAAGAGAATACCGGTTCTTTGATGGCATAGCCCCAAAGTTTGCGTTCAATGGTGAAATCTTTAAGCTTGTTAACGCCAAGCATTATTTTGGCGGCAATATTGATGTAGGGTACGTCGTAAGCTTTGGCAATGAATGGTACGGTACGTGAGGCACGTGGATTAGCCTCGATCACATATACCTGATCATTTTTTATCGCGAACTGTATGTTCAACAGGCCGCGTACGTTTAATGCCTTGGCTATTTTTATAGTATATTCTTCCATCTGGCTTATCACATTGTCTGACAGATCAAACGGTGGCAATACGGAGAATGAATCGCCAGAGTGGATACCAGCAGGTTCAATGTGCTCCATCATACCTATAATGTGTACATCATCACCGTCACTGATCGAGTCAGTTTCGGCTTCGGCAGCACGGTCAAGGAAGTGGTCGATCAGTACACGATTTCCGGGAAGGTTTTTCAGCAAGCTAACAACAGCTTTTTCCAAATCTTCATCGTTGATCACTATGCTCATACCCTGGCCGCCTAATACATAGCTTGGGCGTACCAATACCGGGTACCCAACCTGATGGGCTACTTCAAGTGCTTCTTCAGCGCTTTCGGCAACACCATATTTAGGGTAAGGGATCTCAAGCTCTTTTAACAGATCCGAGAAGCGACCGCGATCTTCGGCGATGTCCATATCATTAAATGATGTACCAATGATCCTGATGCCATGCTCGTGCATTTTTTCGGCCATCTTTAAGGCTGTTTGCCCGCCAAGCTGAACAATTACACCATAAGGTTTTTCCAGCTCGATGATCTCACGTACATGCTCCCAATATACCGGCTCAAAATAAAGCTTATCGGCCATGTTAAAGTCGGTCGAAACGGTTTCAGGGTTACAGTTAACCATGATAGCTTCAAAGCCCGATTCTTTGGCGGCAAGCAGGCCGTGTACACAGCTGTAATCAAATTCGATACCCTGACCTATCCGGTTAGGACCTGATCCTAATACAATTATTTTCTTTTTATCAGACGATACAGATTCATTCTCGCCTTCATAAGTAGAGTAGTAGTAAGGTGTTTTGGCCGGGAATTCTGCAGCGCAGGTATCAACCATTTTGTAAACCCGGTTAATGCCCAACGCTTTGCGGCGCTGGTAAACATCCTCTTCGGTTACATTCCCCAATATATACGCTATTTGAGTGTCTGAGAAACCTTTTTGTTTCAAGGTATACAGGAACTCCTCGGGGATGTTGGTTAATGAATATCTTCGCAGTTCGTTTTCCAGGTTTACTACATCCTGGATCTGGTTCAGGAACCAGCGATCAATTTTGGTAACTTTACGTACAGATTCGATCGGAACGCCGAGACTTAATGCGTCATATACGTGGAAAAGTCTGTCCCAGCTTGGATGCTCCAGGCTGTGCATGATCTCTTCCAAATTGCGGCTCTGACGGCCATCGGCACCTAAACCGGCACGACCGATCTCTAAACTCTGGCAGGCTTTCTGCAAGGCTTCAATAAAGCTGCGGCCAATGCCCATCACTTCGCCTACCGATTTCATTTGCAGACCCAACTCACGGTTGGCGCCCTTAAATTTATCAAAGTTCCAGCGAGGTATTTTAACGATCACATAATCCAGCGTTGGCTCAAAATAAGCTGAGGTGGTTTTGGTGATCTGATTTTCAATTTCGTCAAGGTTATAACCTATAGCCAGTTTGGCTGCAATTTTAGCGATCGGGTAACCGGTTGCTTTTGATGCCAGGGCTGATGAGCGTGAAACCCGTGGGTTAATTTCAATGGCGATGATAGATTCATCGGCCGGGTTAACCGAAAACTGTACGTTACAGCCGCCTGCAAAGTTACCAATGGCACGCATCATTTTGATAGCCTGGTTGCGCATCTCCTGGTAGCAGCGATCGCTCAGGGTCATGGCCGGGGCCACGGTGATCGAGTCGCCGGTATGGATACCCATCGGGTCAAAGTTTTCGATAGAGCAAATGATGATCACGTTATCATTGTTATCACGCAACAGCTCCAGCTCGTATTCTTTCCAGCCTATAACAGCCTGTTCTACCAAAACCTCATGTGATGGTGATGCTTGCAGGCCGCGACTTAAAGCTGCGTCAAAATCTTCTTTTTTATGTACAAAACCGGCACCTTTACCACCCAGCGTATAGCTTGGACGGATAACCAATGGGAAACCTATCCCCTGTGCCGCTTCCTTACCTTCTAAAAATGAGTTGGCAATTTTTGAAGTAGCAACACCCACACCAATATCAACCATTAATTGGCGGAAAGCTTCGCGGTTCTCCGTTTTTTCAATAGCCGCCAGGTCAACACCAACAATTTTAACGCCATATTTTTCCCAAATTCCCTGCTCGGCAACACTAATACAAAGGTTAAGCGCGGTTTGGCCGCCCATAGTAGGCAGTACTGCATCTATCTGCTGTTCCTGTAGTATTTTTTCAATGCTTTCAGGTTCAAGCGGCAGCAGGTACACGTGATCTGCAATAACCTTATCTGTCATGATGGTGGCAGGGTTACTGTTAATGATGGATACGGTAATACCTTCGTCTTTCAGGGAAAGGGCGGCTTGTGAGCCGGCGTAATCAAATTCGCAGGCCTGGCCGATAATAATGGGGCCGGAGCCAATAATGAGAACGGATTTGATGGAATTATCTTTGGGCATAGGGCTTTTTTTAAATAAAAGTTCTAAGTCAAAAGTTAAAGGCGTTTTGAGGGCCATTAAACGATTTTTCCTATGCACTGAAGGCGAGAAATCCCGACCTCAGTGTCGGGGTGCAAAGATAGAGTTTTGTTAAACTTTTTTGACTATTTTTTTATAAAATTTCAGAAAGCTCTTCTGGTTCAATTTTGCATTGCTTTTCATGCACTAAAATGTGTTTTTAAATACAAAAAATGTATTTTTAAATATTGTTGCGATAAACCAGTTCAAAACCTGCACATATTGTGTTTTTATAGGAATTTAAGGTAAATTATACCGAACTTTAGGTCGAGCCCCGTATAAGAGAATCCCCGGACTTTTATCCGTAGCTTACCGGTCAACCATCTGAATTAAAATGATGAAGAAACTTACATTTATTTTGCTTGCTTCAATTTTATTTTTGGGGAGCTGCGCCATGATGCAACGTGTTGTAAAGGGGACGTTCCCATATACAGCCAATATGGTAATCCCGGCATCAACAAGTATAAGTGAGCCTCATACGGCTATAAGTACCGCAAACAGCTTTGATCAGGATTTTACCAAGGATGGAAATAATGCGGGTAAAATAAGCGAGGTGCGCATCTCATCAGCCAAGTTGGAATCAAAAGATCCCGCCAACTATAACATTGGCAATATTGCTTCGCTACGGGTATATATGGCCAAAGCCGATGGGAGTGATGAGGTCATGGTAGCTGTACGAAATGATATTAGTGCTACCGTGGGGAATAGTATTGTGCTGGATATTGATAATTCACATTTTCTTGACGAGTTGGTGCGGCAATCCAGTGTACGTATCCGAATGGTTTACAAATTACGTAAAGCTGGTGATGTGGATGTAAGCCTGAAGCTATCACTCGGCATAGGTGCTGATCCCCGGTAGTTAATTACCAAGTGTAAAACTAATAGGAACGCTGTATTGTACCCTTACGGGCATGCCAAATTGTGTGCATGGTATCCATTTGGGTGATAGCTTGAGTTACGCGTAGCTTCATCATCAATAGGTGGAATCACCGATTTGCTTACTTTTATATCAGAAAGCTCACCAGATAGTTTAGTTTAGGAAGGGAGAAAATATGCAATAATATACCTATCCTCCTTGGAGCAAGGGCTTAGAAGAGAGATGTTTTTGAAATCAGGCTTATTTGATCAGCTTATTATCAGCGTCGGGGAATATCAATATAGGTTCATAGGAACGGGCCTCTTCGGCATCCATATAAGCGTACGACATAATGATCACAATATCGCCAACCTGGGCCAGGCGGGCGGTGGCTCCATTAAGGCAAACGGTGCCGCTGCCGCGCTCTCCTTTTATTACATAAGTTTCAAAACGGGCGCCGTTATTATTATTTACAATCTGCACCTTTTCATTAGGTATTATATTGGCTGCCTCAATCAAATCTTCGTCAATTGTAATACTGCCCACGTAATTCAATTCGGCCTGTGTTACCTTAACCCGGTGAAGTTTGGACTTTAATACTTCAATAATCATAGCGCAAAGTTAGGAATAATTAGTTGATTAGAAGTTCATAGTTAATGGTTGATGGTTCATAGTTGAGAATTTACAAAAAGATGTAAATAGCATGCGTTAAAACACGATTAATATAAAGTTATACGAGTTTCTGCTATGATCTATGAACCATTAATCAATTGCTATTAGCCAATCAACATGTTATCTATCAGTCTTGTTTTGCCGGCACGGGCAGCAACAAGTGCAACAATGTTTTTGGTATCGGCGGTTGCGGTATATAAAGTTTTTCCGTCAACTATCTCCAAATATTCCAGTTCAATTCCTGGCTCATTGCTAATCATTGCTTCGGCCTGTTGTTTTATTGCTGGGATATCGCCTGCATCAAAATTGGTTTTAACCCAGTTGAGTGTTTTTGACAGAACAAGTGCGTGTTCGCGATCATAAGGAGTTAAATGGATGTTTCTTGAGCTCATGGCCAATCCGTCAGTTTCACGTTGGATAGGGCACATGACCAGTTGAACAGGCATATGTAACAGATCAATCATTTTGCTGATCACCAGGAACTGTTGGTAGTCTTTCTGACCAAAAAAAGCAAGATCGGGTTTTACAATATTAAACAGTTTATTAACCACCTGGGTAACCCCCTGGTAGTGCCCTGGTCTGAATTTACCTTCGAGTAAATGTTCCAGATCACCTATGTCTAAATGCCATTTCTCATTATCATCATACATTTCACTAATCACGGGATTAAACAGCACATCACATCCGGCTTGTTCCAGCATGGCAATGTCTGCCGCTATAGGCCGGGGGTATTTTTCAAGATCTTTTGGATCGTTAAACTGGGTAGGGTTTACAAAAATACTGCAAATTACTTCATCGCTATTTTGCTGAGCCTGTTTAATTAATGATATATGGCCCTGGTGCAGAGCACCCATAGTGGGAACAAAGCCCACTATTTTGCCTTGTTTAGAGGTGAAATGATGAGCTATTTCATTTTTGGTGGTAAATATTTTCAACGTAAAAGTTATTACAAATTTTGGTAAAGGTGTGCATTTGTATAAAAAATACCAAAAGTTACTTGCGTAATTCGTTGACAGTTTATATAATAATGCTTATATTTGCAGACTCAAATTTTTTGACTTCTTTACATATTAATACTGATTAAGTGATGGGTAAATCTAAGCTTTTGTTTATAACTCATGAAATGTCTCCCTTTCTCGAACTCACTAAAATTGCTGAAATAACACGCCAACTTCCGCAGGCTATGCAGGAGAAAGGTTACGAGATCCGTATCCTTATGCCGCGTTTTGGCAATATCAACGAGCGCAGGAACAGGCTTCATGAAGTGATCCGTTTATCGGGAATGAACATCATTATCAACGATAATGATAACCCGCTGATCATTAAAGTGGCATCTATCCCGGCGGCGCGTATGCAGGTATATTTTTTAGATAATGAAGAATATTTTCAGCGTAAGCATGTATTTGGCGATAAAGACGGTAAGTTTTACGCTGATAACGATGAAAGAATGATCTTCTTTTGTAAAGGTGCATTGGAAACAGTAAAAAAATTAGGCTGGGCTCCTGATATTATTCATTGCCATGGCTGGTTAAGCGCATTGGTTCCTGCTTATCTGAAAACTACTTATAAAGACGATCCGACGTTTAAAAACTCCAAGATCATTTATTCTATCTACGAAAATGATTTTAAAGAGAAATTAGATGTTGATTTTGCACAAAAAGCGGTAATGAGCAACATGACCGAACAACACGTTGAGGCTTATAAAGATGGCTCCAACTCTGCATTGTATGCAGGGGCTATCCAGTACTCAGACGGAATTGTTTTGGGCAGTGAGAATATAGATGCAGATGTGTTAAATAATGTTAAAAACAGCAATAAATCGGTTTTAGAATTTGATTCTACCGCAGATTTCGAAAATTATTACAATTTTTACGACGAAATTACCAACGACGAATTGGTGCATGTTGCTTAATCTTTAATATTATATATGAAATTTTTAAGATTAGACTTATTGACCCTGTTAATAAGTCTTTTTATTTTTAATAGTTGTAAACGACAGGATGGAATTGGTTTAGGTATTGATCCAACCAATCAGATCAATGGTAGCCTGGTTGTGGATACCAATATCATTATCCGCACAGAAGTTGACTCTACCGCTGTAACATCTGCACTTGCAAAAACACCGCTGGGTAATTTTACTGATCCTGCACTTGGATCTGTTACTTCAAGTGTGGCTTTGGGGATTTCATTACCTAACGACGCGGCTTATACTGTACCTGCAGGTACGTTGACTATTGATTCCGCCGTACTTGTGCTAAGATATGCTGATGGCTTTTACGGCGACTCGGTTGCAACGCGTTATACTGCCAATATTTATCAGTTAAATGAAAAGGCAGCAGCCCAAACCTATTACAATACTAAACGCTGGCAGGTGAATACAGGACTTGTATTAGGAACAAGAACATTCACAGCACGCACACACGATAGTGTAACTATTGCCAGGATCAGAAAAGATACGGTTGATACCGTACAAAAGGTAGGTCCGCAATTGCGTATTCCCTTTAGTAAGACGTTTATATATAATAACCTGTTTAATGCCAACAGCTCACAATTGGCCTCTACGTTACTTTTTCAAAATGCGATAAAGGGTTTATATGTTAGCTTGAGTAAGGGACAGGCTACAGATGCCGGAGGTATTCTACAATTAGCTCTAAACTCTTCACAGTTAGATGTATTCTATAAAACGGTTAATGGTTCAACAATTGACACGGCTTCAGTGACGTTGCCAATTGTATCACATAGTGCGGCGATAGAATATGTTTATAATGAAACTATCAAGGCATCATTAGCAGATCAAACAAATTCACAGAACACGATTTATTTACAGGGATTGGCAGGATTACGGGCTAAAATAAGTTTTCCGGGCCTTGATAAATTTAATCCGGATTCTATTGTGTTGAACCGGGCCGAATTGGTCATTACGCCCCAACCTAATTCCGGAATACCTTATGCACCATTACCAAAGTTAACTATGTATCAGTTGGACATAGCCCACCAACGGACGTATATTCAGGATGCTTCACCTGCCGATGCGCGCAATCAAATATCGGCGTTTGGGGGTAGATACGATAAAACTAAGAAGGAATATCATTTTTTGGTTACAGCCTATATTCAGGATCTGATACGTAAAAAAACAATAGATTACGGAACTTTTGTTGCCCCTATTGATACTACTGAGATCACTACCATAAGCGGAAGCAGCCTCAGTACAACAAGTATTACCCCGAGTGTACAAACTGCTGCCCGTACCGTTGTAATAGGGAGCGATAAAGCTTCACCGTACAAGATTAAGCTAAACATTATTTACACCCGGATACGTAAGTAAGTAAAAGCATATATAATAAAAGAATCCCCGTTAAGGGGATTTTTTGTTTAAGCAACTTCTACTTTTTAAAATTTGTTTTGAAGTAGGGAAAAACTCTTCCTGTTTGTGAAAAAATCAAAATAATAAGCCACGATTTATGTTATATAGCTAATTATTTTTGCTCCATTTACATCTTATTAAATTTATTATGTGCGGAATTGTTGGTTATATAGGTTACCGGGATGCTTATCCCATTATTATAAAAGGGCTTCATCGTTTAGAGTATCGGGGCTATGATAGTGCCGGTATTGCTTTGATTGACGAGGAACTGAAAGTTTATAAAAAGGCCGGCAAAGTTGATGACCTTGAAAAGTTTGTAAAAGATATTGACCTGAAAGGATCAATTGGGATGGGACATACCCGTTGGGCTACACATGGAGAACCCAGCGACCGTAACTCTCATCCCCATTCATCAGGAAACCGTAAGTTGACCATTATTCATAATGGCATTATCGAAAACTACGGTGTTATAAAAGAAACTTTACTTGCCAAAGGTCATATCTTTAAAAGTGATACAGATACCGAGGTTTTAATTCACCTGATAGAAGATATACAATTACAAGGCAAACTTGAGCTGCGCGAAGCCGTTCGGGTTGCTTTAAACAAGGTAATAGGGGCCTACGCTATTGTGATCATGAGTGTTGATGAACCTGACCAGTTAATAGCCGCGCGTAAAGGAAGCCCTATGGTGATAGGTGTGGGCAAAGGCGAATACTTTATTGCTTCGGACGCTACACCAATTGTAGAATATACCAAAAATGTAATCTATTTAAATGATAATGAAATAGCCTACATCAATCGGGAAAATCTGCTGATCAAAAATATTGATAATTCGGTTCAGACACCATACATACAGGAGCTGGATTTGAAGCTCGAGATGCTTGAAAAGGGCGGCTATGATCACTTTATGCTTAAAGAGATATATGAGCAGCCCCGCTCCATCCGTGATTGCCTGCGCGGGCGTATATATCCACAACAGGGTAAAGTACAATTGGGAGGTATTAAGGAGTATGCTGAAAAGCTAAAAAATGTAGATCGCATCATTATTATAGCCTGTGGTACTTCCTGGCATGCTGGTTTGGTAGGTGAATATCTGATCGAAGAGTATGCCCGAGTACCCGTTGAGGTGGAATATGCATCAGAGTTCAGGTACCGGAATCCCATCATTACCGAAAAAGACCTGGTGATAGCCATTTCACAGTCTGGCGAAACTGCCGATACCATGGCTGCTATTGAACTGGCGAAAGAAAAAGGGGCTACCATATTTGGAGTTTGTAATGTGGTGGGCGCTTCTATTCCACGCATTACCCATGCAGGGGTTTACACCCATGCCGGGCCGGAAATTGGTGTGGCTTCTACAAAAGCCTTTACAGCCCAGGTGAGCGTATTAACACTAATGGCATTTTACATTGCGCAACAAAGGGGTACTATAACCCAAAGCAAACTGATAGAATACCTGACAGAATTGAACGAGGTTCCGCAATTGGTAGAAACAGCGTTGAGATCAAATGAACGCGTAAAAGAAATTGCCGCGAAATTCAAGGATTCAACGAATTGTCTGTTCCTGGGCAGAGGAAGCTCTTTTCCGGTAGCATTAGAGGGTGCTTTAAAGCTTAAGGAAATATCTTACATACATGCCGAAGGCTATCCTGCCGCCGAAATGAAGCATGGCCCTATCGCCTTAATTGACAATGAAATGCCAGTGGTATTTATAGCCACACAGCATTCATCATATGAAAAAGTGATCAGTAACATTCAAGAGGTGAAAGCCCGTAAAGGCCACGTTATAGCCATTGTTACCGAAGGGGACACCGAGGTGAAAAATATGGCCGATTATGTGATTGAAATACCACAAACCAACGAAGCGTTTGTGCCATTGATAGCTACTATACCGCTACAACTATTAGCCTACCATATTGCCGTAATGCGGGGCTGTAATGTAGATCAGCCGCGTAACCTGGCTAAATCTGTTACGGTGGAGTAATAGAGATTTGAGATATTAGATGTGAGATATGAGAATTTTAAGTCTTATGCTCACATCTAATTTTTACAAATATGATGGCGCTTGATTTGTTAATCTCATGTCTCACGCCTCATATCTCAAATCTAAAACTATACCGCTCATGGAATTTACAATATTGGTTATCAGGTCATGCTTTGCCTGTGCACCCATTAATCGATATAAATTGCCTGGCTTCATTATAATATTTCGATAGAAAAAATCAATATTTGTTATATATTTGAATAGGATTTATCTATATGACTATTACCCAACTGGAATATATTGTTGCTGTTGATACCTACCGGAGTTTCGTAATCGCGGCCGAAAAATGCTTTGTTACACAACCTACATTAAGTATGCAGGTGCAAAAACTGGAAGATACCCTGGGTGTGAAGCTGTTTGACCGGAGCAAGCAACCTGTAACCCCTACCGAAATTGGCATCGAGATTATTACTCAGGCTCGTATTATGCTATCGGAAAGCGAAAAAATAAAAGAAATTATTACCGACAGGCAAAAAGAACTATCCGGCGAATTGAGGGTTGGTATTATACCCACCGTATCACCTTATATATTACCCAAAATTATTCGCGGTTTTATTGAAAAGTATCCGCAGGTTAAGCTGATAGTTTGGGAGCAAACTACCGAAGAGATCATACAACAATTAAAATTAGGCATGATTGATTGCGGTATCATGTCGACCCCGCTCCATGAAAGTTCATTGACAGAGATTCCTGTATTTTACGAAAACTTTGTAGCCTATGTGTCTAAAAATAGTAAACTCTCCAAAAAGAAAAATATCAACCCCGAAGATATTGATATGGAAGAGATCTGGGTGCTTAACGAAGGGCATTGTATGCGTGAACAGGTTTTAAATATTTGTCAGCGACGTAAATCAACCAAAGGTTTTCTGCATTTTGAATATAATACCGGCAGTGTTGAAACCCTAAAGCGCATGGTTGACCAAAACAATGGCGCTACTATATTGCCTGAGCTGGCTTTGGCTGAACTAACTGAGAAGCAACTGGACAAGGTGCGCTATTTTAAGTCGCCTGAACCTGCACGCGAAGTAAGTATAGTGATACAGCGTAATTTTTTAAAGCGCAGAATGATCGAAGCCTTAAAAAATGAAATACTTGAATTTGTACCCAAACGAATGAAGAGTAAAAAGAAGAAAGAGGTAATGGATATCTAAGCTTTAGCGAATAAGTTGGTTTCGCTATTTCCTGGTGCTAAATTTTATTATTTAGAATAATTATAAATAATTTGGATTGTTAGGGTCCGTGTCTTATTTTTGACGCATTGTTTATAATTAGTCTAAATAAAATGACGCAATCCCAACTTAATTTTCACAAACTATTCCCCCTCTCACTTTTTGCAATTATACTGCTCTTCAATTCAGCTGCAATTGCTCAGCAATCTAAAGGAACTATCAAAGGCCACGTTGTCATTCAAAATGATGGTCCGGCCGAAAATGTTTCGGTTACCTTAAAAGGTACAAAATACGGAACCATCACCAATGAAGATGGTGATTTTACTTTAAGAGCACCGCAAGGTAAATACACCCTGGTTATATCGCAGGTAGGTAGCAAGAGCCAGGAAACGCTTGTTGACCTGGCGGCTGGGCAATCTCTTACATTACCTCAATTTACCGTTAGCAAAGCCTCCAACAACTTGCAGGAAGTAAGTATCAGTGGAAGTAAGGTAAATAAGTTTAAAACTAAAAAGAGTGTCGATGTTGCTAAAATGCCCTTAAGTAATCTTGAAAATGCTCAGGTTTATACTACCATAACTAATCAGTTAATACAAGAACAGCAACTTTTTTCGGTTGACGATGCTTTACGCAACGCCCCGGGCATACAAAAAATGTGGGAAGCAACCGGTCGTGGTGGCGACGGTGGCAGTTATTACAACTCGCGTGGTTTTATTGTACAAGCCAAGTTGCGCAATGGTATAGCAGGTAACATAACCTCAGGTATTGATGCCGTTAACCTGGATAGAATAGAGGTGATCAAAGGCCCATCAGCAACTTTGTTCGGAAGCACCTTAACCTCTTACGGCGGTTTAATTAACCGGGTAACCAAATCGTCTTATGATTCATTTGGTGGCGAAGTTTCATTTGCCGATGGTAATTATAACTTTCACCGCGTGGCACTTGATATAAACACTCCCTTGGATGTTCAAAAAAAGGTATTGTTCCGCTTAAATACAGCCTTTAATAACGAGGGTAGTTTCCAGAATAATGGTTTTAACCGTGCATGGGCTATTGCACCAAGTTTGCTTTATAAAGTTAACGACAGGTTAACAATATCAGCAGATGCAGAATTGTCTTATGGTAAAAACATCGGCAAATCGATCTTCTTTATGCCTTATGGGCAATCAGTTACTGCTTTGGGATACACCAGTGCCGATCAGTTAAAACTGGATTATAAACAATCCTACTATGGCGATGATTTGACACAAACGTCAAGAAGCACCAACTTCTTTGGACAGGTAAAATATAAAATATCCGATCAGTGGACAACAAGTACTAATATCAGCGCAACTCATAGTTTTTCAAACGGCTTTGGCCCCTACTATTATTTACTTCCCGGTGATTCAGTTTCGCGCAATGATCAGTCAACCCGTAACAGTACGGATAATATGATCGAGATACAGCAAAACTTCAACGGCGATTTTAGAATAGGCAAGTTCAGAAACCGGGTAGTTGCCGGGCTGGATTTCTTCAGGGAAAATTCCAATCAGTTCTTTTTCGGCAGCACGCTTGATACCGTATCGGTAAAAGGTAGTCATAACTACTCCAATTTTAACCAGGCAGCTATGAATGCTTTGTATGCTACTGGTAAATATGGTTTTACTTACCCTTCAATCTATAAAACAAATACCTACAGCGCTTATGTTTCTGATGTGTTTAATATCACCGATCAGTTAATAGCCTCAGCCGCATTACGTGTCGATCGATTTGATAATAAAGGTAATTACGACCCAACAACCAATACTACATCCGGAGGTTATAAGCAAACCGCGTTTTCACCAAAGTTCGGTCTGATCTATCAGCCGGTTAAGGATCACGTGGCATTATTTGCCAACTATCAGAATGGGTTTACCAATAAAAACGGAATAAGTGAAGATAGTAAGCCGTTGAAGCCAGAACAAGCTAACCAAATTGAAGGCGGGGTTAAAATTGATCTGTTTGATGGTAAATTAAGTAGTACTTTAAGCTATTATAATATTAAGGTAAAAGACATCGTTCGTCAATCAACTATTAACCAGGCCCTATCTGTACAGGACGGTACACAGATAAGCAAGGGCTTTGAGGCCGAAGTAATAGCCAATCCTGTAACAGGCTTAAATATTATTGCGGGATTTGCATACAATGATTCAAAACTGGAGAAAACCGCTGATCTTACGGTAGAAGGTTTGCGGCCAACCACAGCCGGATCTCCTTATAGTGCCAATTTTTGGGCCAGCTATCGTATTTCAAAAGGTCTTGTAAAAGGTTTGGGCTTTGGTTTTGGCGGTAACTATGCAAGCGATAACAAAATTATAAACAGTAAAACGCTTGGTGTATTTTCATTACCTTCTTATACTGTGTTAAACGCTTCGGCATTTTATGATGCGAGCCAATACCGGATAGGGTTTAAAATGGATAATCTCAGCAACCAGAAATACTGGATTGGCTATACCACCGTTAATCCGCAAAAATTAAGAAGTTACGCCTTAACATTTGCCTATAAATTTTAGTATGACCTTTAAAAAGATCATCCTGTTTTGTCATCGCTGGCTTGGATTTATATCCGGGCTGGTGGTGTTTATAGTAAGTGTTACCGGCTGTCTTTTCTGTTTTCAGGATGAGATACAGGATGCTTTTTACAGTTACCGCAAAGTTGAGGTGCAGCATAAACCCTATCTTGATCCGTCAATTTTAAAAGCTGAAGCGTTAAAAGGTCATAAGGGAGCTACGGCTACTTATATGTATTATTATGGGATTGACCGCCCTGCGGGTATATTGGTTAACCTACCTAAGGATGGGATGCTATATGTTTACCTTAACCCCTATACCGGCAAAATAACTTATACAGAAAATCCCGCGAAGAACTTTTTTATAGTAGTAGAGTTTATACACCTTTACTTGTTACTGCCTCCCAAAATAGGCAGCCTGGTGGTGGGTATATCCGTTATTATATTTATGGTGATCATGATCACCGGGTTAATATTATGGTGGCCAAAACGTAAAAGCGACCGCAAGCGCAGTTTCAATATCAAATGGAATGGGCGTTGGCGCAGGGTAAACTATGATCTGCATAACGTATTGGGCTTTTATGCTACCGCTATAGCGCTTATATTATCAATAACCGGTTTATCTATGGTGTTTGAATCGGTTAGGGAGGGTATTTATACTACTGCTAACCTGGGCCGTTCTTATCCTTCTGAAAAAGAAGTACTCAAGTCCGATTCGCTTTTAAAGAACAAAGTAAACGGCAAGCCGGTTATTGATCAGGTATTTGCAATTGCACAGGCACATTCACCCAAAGCCGAAATGTTTTCCATTAGTGAGGATGCCTCGGCAGCCGGAACCATTGGTATAAATGCCTACGCCCAAACGCTGCATTATTACAAAAGCGATGAGTTTGTTTTTGAAAAATATACGGGCAAACTCCTAAAACAAACCCCGCATAATAAAAAAAGTCCAGGCAAGAGAATGAACGACATGAATTATGATTTGCACGTAGGGCAAATAGGGGGGCTAACCACCAAGATCATCGCGTTTTTAACCAGTTTGATCTGCGCCTCATTACCCATAACCGGTTTTATTATCTGGCTCGGGAAACGCAAAAAATCCAAATCAAAAAAAGTAAAAGAAGTGGTGCACCGCCGGGTCCATAAGCAGCATTTGGCTTGATTTATAAAGAGGGCCTTGTCGAAGGACGCGCGGAGAGGCCCTCCCACCATGCTTCAACGGGGTCAGCATGACATCCTGTAGGTAAGTTACTTCCCAAACGCTATCACCACATCATCACTTACCGGGTGACCGGTACAGGTGAGCACCCAGCCTTCGGCTATATCGGCATCAGTGAGCACATCATTTTTTACCATTTCAATTCTGCCGCTGTTACACCGGGCAGTACAGGTTGAGCATATACCATTTCGGCAACTATAAGGCAACTGCACATTGTTTTGCAAGGCTGCCTGCAATATGGACTGATTTTCGCCGACAGGCAGGTCATGTAGTTCATTTTTAAACCTGATCCTGATAGTTCTGGGTGGGAAATTCAATACCGTTCGGGTAACGGGCACGGTTTCCAATACAAAATTTTCCCGGCGGATCTGCTTAGGGTCGATCCCCATATATACCAATGCAAACCTGATCATGCGCATATAAGGGAAAGGGCCGCACAGATAAAATTCCGCTTTATCCATATCTTGTTGTACTATCTGGCGGGTAAGGGCTTCCACCTTATCGTTATTTAGCCGGTTGGCTTCGCTGCTAAGCAGGTAAATAATTTTAAACCTATCGGAATGCTGTGCTTCCAGTTGATCAAGATCTTCTTTAAATATAATAGAATCAGCATCCTGGTTACTGTAAATAAGGGTAAGCCTACTTTTTCCCGGACGTTTGAGTACATACTTAATCTGCGAAAATATCGGGGTAATACCCGTGCCTCCTGCAAACAACAAAATATCTTTTTCCTGTTCAAATTGACTGATGGTGAACCTGCCTGCCGGAGCCAGCGAGGTCAAAACATCGCCAGGATGTTCTTTAGCCAGCATAAATCGGGATATTTCGCCATTGGCGATACGCTTTACGGTGATGGATAATAATTCCTCATCCGGTGATGAACCTAAAGAGTATGATCGCCTGATCTCCTCATTACGATGGTTAAATATCAGGGTAACAAACTGCCCGGCCTTATATGGGATGGGTTTGCCCGAAACATTGCTCAAATAAAAGGTAGCCGTATCCTTTGTTTCCCACTTTATCCGTTCAATTTTTAGTTTTATTATATCCTCATTCATGAAAGCTATTCCTATTTAGCTGCAAGTCTTTTGCGTATCACGCTGTTCTTTTTACCATAGGTGAAATATATAGCTAAACCGATTGCCAACCAAATTATTAATCGTAACCAGGTATCACCGGGTAAAAAGGTCATCATGGCAAAGCAAACCAATATGCCCAATATAGGCACTACAGGTACCCATGGTGTTTTAAAAGGCCGGTGAATATTGGGCTGCTGTTTACGTAAAATAAGTACACCCGCGCATACCATCACAAAGGCCAGCAAGGTACCTATGCTGGTCATTTCGCCTACCACACGGATGGGCACAAATGCCGCAAACAGGGCGATAAAGGCACAAAGTACAATATTCGATTTCCATGGTGTGCGGAATTTGGTGTGCACATCTGAAAATACTTTAGGTAATAATCCATCCTTCGACATAGAGAAAAATACCCGCGACTGCCCCAGCAGATCAACCAGGATTACCGAAGTATAACCTATCAATATAGCCAGTACAATAGCCTTGCTCAGCCACTGGTAATGCGTTTTCTCGATAGCGATGGCAACCGGCGCGCCTGAGCCGATGAACTCTTTATAATTGGCCATACCTGTCATCACATGGGCAAAGATCACAAACAGGATAGTACACACCACCAACGAACCGATAATACCTATGGGCATATTGCGCTGTGGGTTTTTAGCTTCTTGAGCCGCGGTTGATACCGCATCAAAGCCGATGAATACAAAGAACACCAATCCGGCGCCTCTCAATATGCCCGACCATCCGTAGTCGCCCCATACGCCCGTATTTTGGGGTATATAAGGGTGATAGTTCTGTGGGTTGATGAACGACCAGCCCACGGCAATAAATACCAACACCACACCTACTTTTAAGCTCACAATAATAGCGTTAACCAGCGCCGAGCCTTTAGTACCCCTGATAATGATACTGGTAACCACAATAACGATGAGTGCCGCAGGCAGGTTAATGATGCCCCTTACAATATCGCCATTGGCCGCTTTGGAAGTTTCAAATGGCGACAAGATCAATTGCGGAGGCAGGTAAAGATCGAACCAGGATAAAAACTTGGTTAAATATTGCGACCAGCTAATAGCCACTGTAGCCGCGCCTACGGAATATTCCAATACCAGGTCCCAACCAATGATCCAGGCAAAAAGCTCGCCCATTGTGGCATAGGAGTAAGTATAAGCGCTGCCAGCTACCGGTATCATAGCCGAAAATTCGGCATAACAAAGCGCTGCGAAGGCGCAACCAACGGCTGCTATTAAAAATGATATGGTTACCGCCGGCCCAGAATGTTGTCCGGCCGCGATGCCAGTTAGGGAAAATAAGCCGGCTCCAATGATAATGCCTATCCCAATGAGGATAAGGTTAACCGGGCCTAATGTACGTTTTAAAGAGTGTTCGCCCTCTTCCGCAGATTCCTGCAGTAGCAGGTCGATGGGTTTTTTAATCATGCCTAAAATAAAGTCCACAAAATTAGTAGATTATTTTGCAATCATTTTATTTAATGGCCGGCAAGCACGAAATAAGTGTATTTAATAAATTAATATATTGATAATAAAATGTTTATATATTAACACCATAAATTTTGCAGCACAATTTTACCAAACTGTGTGGATTTCTCCATTTTGTCGATGGCTTTTTGCGCGTTTTTGAAATCGTATACCTCATCAACTACCGGCACCAACTCGTGTTTGCTTACAAAAGCCAGCATCGCCGTAAAATCGTCATGGGTGCCCATGGTGGTACCTAATAATTGCAGCTGTTTCCAGAATATTTTACGCCCATCAAGCGGGGGAATGTTGCCTGCCGTTCCACCGAACACAACAATACGGCCACCAGGGTTACAAAGATCGAGGAATTTGGCAAAACCCGCACCCAGGGCGCTATCAATAATAATGTCAAAGCCATGAGCCATCATTTTCAGCTGCTCGGCCCAGTCCTGCGCCTTGTAGTTTACACCCGCCGCAGCACCCAATTTTTTGGCACGTTCAATTTTTTCGCCGCTGCCGGATGTTACGAAGACCTGACAGCCTACGGCAACCGCCCATTGCAGGGCAAAAACACCTGTACCGGCGCCCACGCCCGATATCAAAACCTTATCACCTTTTTTTGCCTTAGCCTTGGTAAACAGCGCACGATAGGCGGTTAAACCTGCCAGCGGAATGGCCGCAGCCTGCTCCCAGGTAAGGTGATTAGGTTTGGGATGCAGATATTCTACCCGGGTTTTTACGTATTCGGCAAAAGTACCATCATCGGGCAGGCCCAGTATTTTAAAATCGGCACCCTGGTAATCGTCGCTTTTACCATAGTTATTGCTGGGGTTAATCACCACTTCTTTATTGAGCCAATGTTTGTCCTCATCGCTGCCTACTTCGGCTACTACACCGGCACCGTCTGAGCCCAATATGCTCGGGTATTTGATGCCCGCATATTTACCAACGGTTATCCAATAATCGCGGCGGTTTAGGGCGGCGGCTTTGATGTGCACCAAAACTTCACCGGGGGCAAGGGATGGTTTCTCAACTTCTTTGCATACCAGTGGTTTATCGGCGGCTTCTAAAACGATGGCTCTCATAATTATTGAATTATTCGTTAATAATTTGTTTTAAATGGTACTCATGAGTACTAGGTAGTTATTGATTTAGTGAATTAGTGATTTTTTGGGGAATCTCATCTGCATATTTGCACATTTAAAATCTGCACATCTACTTTCAAAAACTTTTTAAAGTTAAAATTTTAACAAATTTTAGTCGGAAACAGGGCAAAAAACACATTAAAAACTGCTCAAAATTCATTCAAAATCATCGGTTTTAACACTTTTTAACAAATTTTTAGCACGTTTTGAAAGTTTAAAAAGTATTGATCTGTTGATTGTCAAATAACAATATGTTAGATGGTCGTTTTTTGTTCTTAACCAAGCAGCCCGGTTTTCTGTTTTTTAGAAAACCGGGCTGCTATATAAATGTAAGAAATTTTTTAGTGAGATAAAAGTTATACCGAGCTTATCTCGGCATCTCATAAGCAAGGTGTATAAGATGATGGTTAGTCTGTCTGGTGGGATCCTGAAACAGTTCAGGATGACGACTTATTATATAAGCCAATCTATCAACCATGTTGTTGTTAACAAAAAAAGCGGCAGAATCATCAGATTCTACCGCTTTAAATTTATGGGTGCTTAAAAAATTAAGCGGTTGCTTTTGCGTAAAGCTCGGCAACGTGTTTCCAGTTGATCACGTTCCAGATAGCTGCCAGGTAATCCGGGCGACGGTTCTGATATTTCAGGTAGTACGCGTGTTCCCAAACGTCGATACCTAAAATTGGGGTGCCTTTTACTTCGGCGATATCCATTAATGGGTTGTCCTGGTTAGGGGTTGAAGTTACAGCCAGTTTTTTATCGGCAGTAACAATAAGCCATGCCCAGCCCGATCCGAAACGGGTTGCACCAGCTTCAGATACTTTGGTTTTGAAATCGGCAAATGAACCGAAAGTGCTGTTAATCGCATCGGCCAAAGCGCCTGTAGGCTCGCCGCCTCCGCTTGGAGAAAGCAAGGTCCAGAATAAGGAGTGGTTATAATGACCGCCGCCATTGTTGCGTACAGCAGGCGGGAATTTAGAAATGTTTTTGATGATATCGTCGATATTGCTGTCGGCCTCTGGCTTGCCTTCTAAAGCTTTGTTTAAGTTAGTTACGTAAGCCTGGTGATGTTTGCCATGGTGAATTTCCATAGTCAGTTTATCAATATGCGGTTCCAATGCATCTGTAGCGTAGGATAACGCCGGTAGTGTAAATGCCATAATAGTTATTTTATTAAGTTTAAAAGTTTAATGTTGTGACGTAACAAATATAAGAGATGAACTGAGTTTTTGTTCTAAAAAAATTGTCAGGTATTTGTCTGAACTCGAATTCGTAGAATTAAAGAATTGACAGAATGAATTAGCCGCTGTAGGCAAATTCGAAAATTCATTAATTCGATAAATTCCAGTTCAGACTTACTATCTCCTTTTTCCCTTAAAAAAACTCTTCACCAACTCCGAACATTCGTTTTCGCGGATGCCGCCGGTGATCACGGTTTTAGGATGGGTTATTTTTTGGTTGAGCCTGCCGAAACCCAGTTTGGCATCATAGGCCCCAAATACTATCCGGCTTACCTGGAACCAATACGATGCCCCGGCGCACATGACACAGGGTTCCATAGTTACATAAAGGGTGCAGCCTTGCAGATATTTGCCGCCCATGGAGTTGGCCGCCGCGGTAAGGGCCTGCATTTCGGCATGGGCTGATACATCGCTTAACCGCTCGGTAAGGTTATGGCCCCTGCCGATGATCTTACCTCCGGATACCACAATGGCACCGATGGGTATTTCGTCTTCTTCCAGGGCATATTTGGCTTCTTTTAATGCTTCGCCCATAAAAAATTCATCCGGCGAGATCGTCGGCTCGTCCTCAAAACTGAAGTATCTCATTTTTGTTCCTTATCAAAGGTTTTTTCTAAATGGTTTTCTGTTGATACAATTAAAAACAAACATGGGATTGGTCCGGAAGCAATTAAAAATAATGCGGTTAGGCCTTCTTTGAGTCGTACCGGAATGCTTACCTCTTTTAAGATAAAGGTGACCAGCAACCCTGCTACCACTAAAAATATCCCGGTTTTTACCATGTAAATGGCCCAATAACGATTAGCCTCATCCCAGGTTTCCTGGCTTTTTTGTGCCGATGGCATTCTATAACCGTACCATTTATTAATATGTTTAGGAGGGTAGTAATGAAAGATAGATCCCAGCAATAGTAAAATCACTCCAACTATTTGCGGTCCTATTATCCAGGGGGCTACATTCATTCTAAATTAATTTGCTGCCGTTGGGCACAGGTTTATCCACAGCGGCTAAAACAATATCCCCGTTTTCATCGGCAAAGCCGGTCACCAAAAACTCCGACATAAATTTGCCGATCTGCTTTTTGGAGAAGTTGATCACGCCGATGATCTGGCGCCCGGGCAGCTGGTCTAAAGTATAATGTTTAGTGATCTGCGCGCTTGACCATTTAATGCCAAATTCGCCAAAATCAACCCGCACTTTAAAGGCCGGTTTGCGTGCTTCGGGGAATGTTGTTGCTTCAAGGATGGTCCCAATCCGGAGCTCTACTTGCTCAAAATCGTGCCAGGTAATCGTATCCATATCGGCAAAGGTAAAAATAGATGTGCAGATTTTGGATGTGTTGATGTGCAGATAGGGAAATAATAAGATGTACAAACTGAAAATAATAATAACGCATCATTGCGAGGTACGAAGCAATCCCCTTTATGCAGGGCGAATAATGCAAGTCGCAGAGCGCTCACGGGAAAAAGAATGTTTTTTAATCAGTAATTCACTAAATCACTAATTCAATAATTAATAAATATCAATTACCCTTCGTGTTGTATTTTATCGCGTCGGCTTTTACGGTTTCTTTATCGTCGTGACCGGTTGTTTGTAAAATAATGATGCCATCCGCTCCCAGTGATTTCGCTTTTTCCGATAATTTGCTTTTAATGCGATCAGAATTGTTGGTGAAGTCCATCGATAAATGGCCAATCACTTTATAATCCTGCTTAACGTCTTTAGCATCATAATAAACATCGGCTTTTGGTGTTGCCGAATAGGTGTCGCCTACATAGGTAATGGGCGAACAGGCTGCCAGAAAAAGGCTGAAAGCAATGATGAGGTGATGTAATTTTAAGGTTTTCATAATGCTCAATTATTTAGGTATAAGATACAGAAAAGGCGCATTAGTTTAAAGCGGGAAACGCGGGTTGTGGTAACAAATTTGTTAGTGAAGGAAATGCATTGGTGCCGAACACTTTTAACTTATTGTAATTATCGAGGTTCTTGGGCCGGCAGGTGCATATATTTATCAATATACTATTGCTGTAAGGAGGAACGACGAAGCAATCTCATAGCTATTCTTATTCGTGAGACTGTACGGAGATTGCCGCGCTATCGCTCGTATGACGTGTAGAGAGGCAAAAAATGCTAAAAGACGAAGAATAAGATTTACGATACTGTGATCTCGCCCCTTAAATCAAACTCCATATAATATTTTACCATCGCCGGGTCATCAAACATACCCAGCAGATACATCATTTTAGTTACAGCCGATTCAAAGGTCATATCATATCCGTTGGCTACGCCAATATCTTTGAGGGCACGACTGGTTTCGTATCGGCCCAACTCAACCGTACCTACCTTACATTGTGAAATATCTACGATCACTTTGCCACTGTCAATAGCGTTTTTCAACAGATCAATAAACCATTGATCTGTAGTGGTATTACCCGCACCAAACGTTTCCATTACAATGCCCCGTACGTCGGAGTTCAGGATAGTTTCTACTACCTTAGTGCCAATGCCGGGATATAATTTTAGTACAGCAACATCACTTACCAGGTTGTTATGGATAATAAGTTCGGTACCCTCCTGTGGATGCCTAATATCGTTGGCGCTAAAACGGAGGTGAACACCCGACTCGGCCAGTATAGGGTAGTTAGGCGAGCGGAACGCCTCGAATTTGGAAGAATTATATTTAAACGCCCGGTTACCGCGGAATAGTTTATAATCAAAGTAGATACAAACTTCGGGTACGCGTGCACGGTCGCCTTTTTTTGATTTGGCAATTTCAATGGCCGTCATCAGGTTTTCCTTGGCATCGGTGCGTATAGCGCTTATGGGCAGTTGCGAGCCGGTAAATATGATAGGTTTGCCCAGGTTCTCAAGCATAAAGCTTAAAGCCGATGCAGTATAGGCCATGGTATCGGAGCCATGTAAGATCACAAAACCATCGTTATCATGATAATTTGACTGGATGAGCCCCGCCAGTTCGCTCCAGATAGCCGGGTTCATGTTTGATGAATCGATGATCTCGTCAAAGGAGTGGACTTTAATCCGGCAGTTTAATTTTTCCAGTTCAGGAACATTGTCCATGATCTGTTCAAAATTGATAGGCTTAAGTACTTTGGTCACAGGATCGGTCATCATTCCAATTGTCCCTCCGGTATAGATGATCAGTATCTGGCTCATGAAATAGGTTGTATGCTGTATAAATTCAATAAATAAATGTTGTTAAATCCCAAACAGCTGTTTTGAATTTTCAGTGGTTATATCGGCCACCATATCCAAAGTTATTTGGTGCAGCTCCGCCACCTTTTGTGCAATGTAGATCAGGTATGAACTTTCATTAGGCTTGCCGCGGAACGGAACGGGCGTAAGGTACGGAGAATCTGTTTCTAAAACTATATGTTTCAGGTCAATTTCGGCTACAACTTTATCCAAACCCGAATTTTTGTAGGTTACCACCCCGCCTATACCCAGGTAAAAGCCCAGATCTGTTACTTTTTGGGCTTGCTCCAGTGTGCCTGTAAAGCAGTGAAATACACCACGCAGGTTTGCATCCTGTTCCTGTTGCAGCACCTCGTATACCTCGTTAAAGGCATCACGACAGTGGATAACAATAGGGAGTTTAAGACTTTTTGCCCAGTTGATCTGCTGGCGAAAGGCTTCTATCTGCTCATTTAAGGTGGTTTTATCCCAGTACAAGTCGATACCGATCTCACCGATAGCTACAATTTGATGCTGATGGTGCGCCTCCCGGATATCATGAAGTTCCTGCTGCCAGTTTTCCTTTACCGAGCAGGGATGTAAACCCAGCATCGGGAAACATTGACCGGGATACGTTTTTACCAGATCAAACACCAACGGCACGGATTCCCTGTCGACATTGGGCAAAAACAGGCGGCTGATGTTGTTGCTGAGGCAACGTTCCATGAGTGCAGCGCGCTTATCGGCAATGGTTTCGTAATACAGATGGGTATGTGTGTCGGTTAGTACCATAGTGCAAATATAGGTAGTGAATTGGTGAGTAGGGAGTGGTGAGTGGTGAATTGGTGAATTGGTGAATTGGTGAGTAGGGAGGAGTGAGTAATAATTTTTTGCCTGAATCAGAATTTATCTAACTTGTCTCCCATTTTTTTAAACTCACCACTCACCACTCACTACTCACCACTCCCTGCTCCCTGCTCACCACTCACCATCCTAATTTGTCTTTTTTGTGAGGGGCTTTCTGTAAACCCGTTTTTTGGCAGGGTTTATCACACCTGTTTTGGCTGCCGGGGCATGTTTAGCCGGTTTTACCTGTACAAGTTCCACATCAAATATCAATGTGCTGAATGGTGGTATGTCCTGTCCGGCACCTCTATCGCCATAAGCCAGGCTCGATGGGATGATCAATTTTGCTTTTGATCCTTCATTCAGTAGCAGCAAGGCTTCATCCCAACCGGGTATTACCTGTTGCTGACCAAGCACTACACTTATCGGCTTATATTCACGGCCTGGCTGATCTAAACCAGCGCTTTTGGCATCGGCCGCAATGCTGGAGTCAAATACTTTGCCATTCAGTATACGACCGGTATAATTTACCAGTACAGTATCGCCAGATAAAGGCTTACGTTTTACCGATGGTTTGGTAACCACGTATCTTAACCCTGAGCCGGTTGAAATAGTGTTTATTTTATTGGCAGCCAAATAGCTGTTGGCCTCGGTTAACTCTTTATCTTTTCGCTTTTGTCCTTCGGCATTCTTTTCCACAATTGCTTCATTCAGCGATTGGATCTTTTCTATTTTAATAACAAAGGTTAAATAGCTGCCTTTTGGAAAAAACGGAGGGCGGGCCTCTTCATGTCCTTTAAAAACAGAATCGGTAGGTACTTTAACCAGGGCGCTGTCTTTGGCCGCCAGTAAAGGAAATATATCCATCAGATCGCCTACATTTTGCGAGGCTTGTATTTGCGCCTGTACCGGCTTACCCGTTTTATAAGTGCTGTACAATAATGAATCCTTATCTGTAGTTTGGATAAAGTTAAAAGTGATCACATCATCTTTCTTTGCTTTTGGGCCCGTATTATTGGTAAATATTTTATACAAGGCACCATTAGCTGTCTTTTTCAAATCGGTGGTTTGCTGGGCACTTGCGCTCACGGTAAATAGCGCAAGTAATGGCAGCAGAAAATAAATTGGATGTTTCATAATAACAAAAAAAGCCTTTTTGCCCGAAAGCAAAAAGGCTGTGTTCAATTTCTTTTAATTATTTAGTTGGCGGCGGTGTTAATTGCGGTACAACCGGTTTTGGTGCATTAGGGTTTGGTTTAACCACGTTTACCATTTCCATTTCAAACACCAGTGGAGTGTATGGGCCAATTGGACCAACTCCCTGATCTTTATAAGCCAAGTCAGATGGGATAATGAATATCGCTTTAGCCCCTTTGTTTAACAATTGCAAGCCTTCATCCCAGCCTGGTATTACTTTAGCCTGGCCAACAGGGATGCGGATAGGAGCAAACTGGCGCATAGGGTCAACTGGTATTTTGGCTTTGGTTGCCTCTTCTTTAATACTGGTATCAAATACTTTACCGTTAACCAATTTGCCGGTATAGTTAACTACCGCGGTATCGCCAACAGCTGGTTTTTCGCCGGTGCCCGGATTGGTAATTACATATTGTAAGCCCGATGCGGTTTTGGTTAATGTAAGGTGATGATCTGCAATATATTTTTTGATCTTAGCCGGTTCTTGCGTTTTTACAGCTTCGCTTTGAGATTTGGCATAATCCCTTATACGACCTTCAAAAACTTCTTGGTTAAGGTTACCCTTAGCTATTACTTTTTCAATTTTTATCTGGTATACGATATACTTGCTTTTAAAGCCCGGAGGACGTTGTTGACCACGTTTAAATATCGAATCGGCTACTACTTTAAATGTCGCGCTATCTCCTTCACCCAACATTCTAACCCCTGCAATAAGCAGATCGCCTTTTGCCTGTTCTTTGGTAGGCATTGGTGTTTTTATCGGCTGACCATTTTCGTAAGTGCTGTTTAATATAGAGTCTCCATCGGTTTTAATTACCATATTAAAAAATAAGTAATCGCCGTCTTTAATTTTGGCACCGCCTTTAGAAGAATGAATATTATAAAGCAAGCCGCCATCGCCCTGCTTAAATCCACTGTTGCAACTTGCTAAACCGATAGCCGCAAGAGACAATAACATCAATTTTCTTTTCATTTTTACTGTTTTACTGTATTAATAGTTTTTTATATTCTGGTAATATTAGTTTAAATTGTTGTACAACCTGTTCGAGGCTATCCTCAGAGTGACCACCGGCAGCATTACGGTGACCGCCACCACTAAAGTATTTTTTAACGATCTCATTAGCCGGAAACTCTCCTTTGGAACGCAGCGAAAGTTTTACCTTGTCGCGTCGTTCTACAATAAATGCCGCCAGGCGTATGCTGGCCATGGATAAAGCGTAATTTACAACACCTTCCGTATCTCCGGTATCAACGTCATATTTTTCAAGATCGTCTTTACTTACCGCGATAATAGCGGTATTATATTCGGGTAATACTTCAAGGCAACTGTCAAGACAATGCCCCAGGAACCTGAGCCGGTTTTCAGAAGCGCTATTATAAACCAGCTCATGGATCCGCCAGTTAACCGCGCCCGCATCAATCAGGTCGGCTACTATACGGTGTACGGTTGAGGTGGTATTGGGTAGCCTGAATGATGCCGAATCGGTCATGATGCCGGTATACAGGCAGGTAGCTACATCCTTATTAATTAGTTCGGGATGCTGCAGCTCATTCACAATAAAATCATAAATAAGCTGGGCGGTAGCACATGCGTTGATATTCCAGTGCCTGTAATCGTCAAAATCCTCGGGTTCCAGGTGATGATCGATCATGATCTTGTAAGCGCTGCTTTGGCCCACCAACTCACCCATTTGATTGATCCTGCCCAAGGCGTTAAAATCAAGGCAAAATACCATGTCCGCATCAGCAATAAGCGTTGCCGACTGTTCCTGATGTTCGGTATAAATAATAACCTCCTCGTTGCCGGGCATCCAGCTCAAAAAATCGGGATAATCTGTAGGGGTGATCACCTTGGCATGGTGCCCTTGCTGTATCAGATAATTATATAGCCCTAACGACGAGCCCATCGCATCACCATCAGGTTTATGATGGGTAGTGATCACTATTTTTTGAGGCTGTGCTAAAAGTTCTTTAAGCGAGGCTAAGTCTAACATCAATTTTAAAAAAGAGTTGCAAAGCTAAATAAATAAATTAAATACAAACCATCTAATTTAATTCAAAACGCTTTATGTTACAGATGTAAAAACCTATTTTTGCGCCAATTTTAAAAAGTAAAAATGAAAACCAACAGAACTTTTACCATGATAAAGCCAGATGCGGTAGCAAACGGCCACATTGGTGCGATTATAGACAAGATCACGAAGAGCGGATTCAAGATCATCGCCCTTAAATATACCTCATTGAGCCCCGAAAAAGCCGGTCAGTTTTATGAAGTGCATAAAGAACGCCCTTTTTATAAAGACCTTGTTAGCTTTATGTCATCGGGCCCTATCGTAGCCGCCATTTTAGAGAAAGACAATGCTATTGAAGATTTCCGTAAACTGATCGGCGCTACCGATCCGGCTAAAGCGGAAGAGGGAACTATCCGTAACCTGTTTGCCAAATCAATTGATGCAAACGCCGTTCACGGATCTGACTCTGATGAGAATGCAGCGTTAGAAGGTAATTTCTTCTTTTCGGCTTTCGAAAGATTTTAACTCTTAGATAATTTGCCGGTGTAATTCAGTTAATTGCACCGGTAAATGTTATTTTTTTGTTCTGTTTTGGTATATGTTTTGTAGATTTACCTTACAGGGTTAATATTTTGGTTTTGTTTATTTCACCCTGAATTAATAACCCTGGTAATTTTTAAAGTTATACAGTATGAAACTATTTCTGAAATGTATCATATACCTGTTACTCGTTGTGTGCCTGGCAGCAGCTTCTATCCTGTTATATAAAGCCCACCCCGAGGTTCAACTGGCTTTTATTATTCCGGGCATATTCATTTTTGCCTACTCCATGATTAGTGATGACATTGGCGTAAAGCACAAGCTTCGTTTTTCTAAAGGAAAATAATTTCCTCAACCAGTACCCCGTTTGCTTTTTCGTTTATCTTGTCCATGATCTGGGCACGCATCATCATGAGTTCGTTTTTGATCACAGATGATTCTATACGCAGAAACAATTTTTTATCGCGGATAAATAGCTCTTTGGTTCTGTTAGCTACGGGCTTCCCCACCAGCTCGGGCCAGGCAGCCACCACGGCAGTTTCATCAAAGCGGCGTTTAATTTTATAAACGTTCAGCATTTGGTCAATAGCATCCTTTAACGATTTGTCATTTGCTTTACGCATCAATTACCCCTCCTGTTACTTTAAATAGTTTTACCTCTACGTTTATTCGCTGAAAAATGTCCTGCACGCGATTTACGCTGGTATCAGTGATAAATACTTGTCCAAAATCGTTATTGGATACCATTTTCATCAGCTTGGTAACACGCCCGTCATCCAACTTATCAAAAATATCATCCAGCAGCAGTAGGGGTTTAAATCCTTTTTGCTGATATAAAAATGTATACTGTGCCAGTTTAAGCGCAATTAAAAACGATTTTTGCTGCCCTTGTGACCCGAATTTTTTCATTGACATGCCATGAATACCAAATTGCAGGTCGTCCTTATGTATGCCCACGGTGGTACGCTCCAGCGCCCGGTCGCGTTCCACATTCTTTTTTAACAAAGCCGCGAAATTGTCCTGCAACAGTTGTGATTCATAAACCAGCTCAACGCGCTCGGCCCCATCACTTAAAAAACCATAATGACTGTTAAAAATAGCGGTAAAGCTTTCCATAAAAGCTTTCCGTCTTTCAAATATACGGTTACCGGAATTCGCCAGCTGTTCATCAAGCACCTCCAGCAAACTGGGGTCATAGCGACCGGTATCGGCAATTAATTTTAACAACGCGTTACGGTTGGCCAGTACCTTATTGTAGGTGATCAGCTCGTCCAGGTAATGGTTATCAGTTTGAGATATTACATTATCAATAAACTTGCGGCGCTCCTCACTGCCTTCGGTAATAATACTGGTATCGTACGGCGAGATCATCACCAGTGGCAATAACCCAATGTGATCAGCCAGGCGCTGATAGTCCTTTTTATTCCGTTTAAACTGTTTTTTCTGATTCCGCTTAACAGAACAGGCCACCGCCTCGGTTTGCTCGTTTTTATTAAAAACGCCGGTAATGATAAAAAAGTCCTCATCCTGTTTTATCTGCTGGCTGTCAATCGGGTTAAAATAACTTTTACATAACGAAAGGTAATGAATAGCATCCAACAGATTGGTTTTGCCAGCACCATTGTTACCGGTAAAGGCATTCACCCCCGCGCTAAAGGTAAGCTCGGCCTCCTGGTAATTTTTAAAATTGATGACTGACAGTTGCTGCAAATACATAACGGGGAGGCAAAGTTAGGGAATTAGTTCATTAGTTCACTTGTATCATTGGTTCATTAGTTTGTCCAAACAAGAATTTATTTGTTGTCCGCTAATACAAACCCATGTCTTTTTTACCCATAAAAACCGATGAACTGTTGAACAAATGAACTATAAAACCATCTCCATAAAGATTTAATACAAAAGCTATTGTCAGAAATTTTGAAAACCGTAACTTTGCACACTTAATTTTAGAACAACAATGTCAAAAACCCAGGCGAACACCAAAGCTGCAGCACCAGAAAGTAATTTTGGACAAAGCGGAAATTTCGTGCGCGAGAATCAAAAAAGCCTATTATTTATAGGTGGGGCCATCATTGCCCTTATTGCTATTTATCTTTTATATCTGAAATTATATTTAGGTCCGCGCGAAGTTCAGGCTGCCGATCAGATGCATGTTGCGCAGGATTTTTGGGCTAAAAAAGATTGGGACAAAGCTATAAAAGGCGATGCCAGCTATCCGGGTTTTGAAAAGATCATTGCCGAGTACAGCAATACCAAAGCCGCTAACCTGGCTTATTTTTACTTAGGTACCGCTTATTTAAACAAAGGCGAATACCGTAAAGCCCTTGATAACCTGAACAACTATCGCGGTGACGACAGCATGGTAGCTGCAGAAGCACTGGGCAGCGCGGGTGATGCTTATGTAGAGCTAAAAGATTATGATAAAGCAGCCTCATCATTTAACAAAGCTGTTGATAAAGCGAAAAATAAATTTTTATCGCCACTTTACTTAAAAAAATTAGGCTTAGTTTACGAAGAGCAAAAAGACAATAAATCGGCTACCGAGGCTTACAAAAGGATAAAAACAGAATATCCTGAAAGCGCCGAAGCACAAAATATTGACGAGTATATAGCTCGCGCCGAAGCGAAACAATAATTTTCGATTTCGGATTTCGGATGTTCGATTTCGGATTTATTGACTTGTAAAAGGCCTTTAAGTCCAGAATCGAACATTTTTTGTTTTATACTTGGAAGCAAATCCGAAATCGAACATCCGAAATCCGAAATATAGATAAATCGAACATCCGAATTCCGAAATCAAGAAATCATGGCTACACAGCTTAAAAACCTATCTGATTTTTCAAATACCGAGATCCCGTCTGCAAAGCCATACCGCTTTGGTATCGTAGTAGCCGAATGGAACGCCGAAATTACCAATGCGCTTTATCAGGGTGCCTATCAAAGCCTGGTAAATAATGGCGCCCTGCCCGAAAATATTGTGGTATACCCGGTACCCGGCAGCTTTGAGCTTACCTCGGGCGCCGATCTGTTGTTGAAAAAAGGCGGACTGGAAGCGGTAATATGCCTGGGCTGTGTGATACAGGGCGAAACCCGTCATTTTGATTTTATTTGTAATGCTGTAGCAAATGGCGTAAGTAATGTTGCTATAAAATATTCAAAACCTGTTATATTTGGTGTATTAACCACCGATAACCAGCAGCAGGCTATTGACCGTGCCGGTGGTAAACATGGTAACAAAGGCGATGAGGCTGCTATTACAGCTATAAAAATGGCACATCTTGCCGAAACATTAAACAACTGATCAACGTAAAAACCTGTATCAATTAATACGATGAAAAAAATTATTTACATAGCGTTTATAGCCCTGGCGGTTGGCTGCATCATCTCATCATGCTCCAATAAACTATGCCCGGCTTATGGTTCATATCCTAAAAGCGGTCGTTAACAGGTAATTGTCATTTTTTATTTTCGCTTAAAGCTATAGGGAGTTTTTTGTGTTATTTTGTAAGTTAGTTTTACTTATAGCACTGTACACTATATCATTATCTTTATGAATTGGATTTCGTTGGAGTCGGCAGATCAATTGAATAGCATTAAACAGCACCAGGGCTACAGCCTGATATTTAAACATAGCACCCGCTGTTCCATCAGCATGATGGCCAAAAAACGTTTTGAACTGGACTGGGAAGATCTTCCGGAAGACATGCCCCTTTATTTCCTGGATCTCATCAGTTATCGTGATCTGTCAAAACAAGTAGCCGAAATTTTCCAGGTACACCACGAATCGCCGCAGTTGCTGCTGATCAAAGACGGTGAATGCGTGCTTGATCAATCACATGGCCAGATCTCGGTTGATGAAGCCCTGTCGGTTTTAAATTAGCAAAGAATTTTAGGAAATAGTATCGGAGGCTTCTCCCCGCGCGTCATTGCGAGGTACGAAGCAATCCCTATGCTATACAGAGCGACTCTGAAAATCGGGGATTGCTTCGTACCTCGCAATGACGTGATGGTTTTAATTCTTGTTTCCTGATTCTTGTCTCTTGATTCTGATCCCCCTATTATAATTTATTCGTAAAACTTGCGCTGTAGCCCATAAAGGGTTATTTGGTTTTTAACTACATTTGCATCATGATTGAATTACCGGTAGTTCCTGCTGTGAGCCAACAACCACAACGTAAGCCTGATTGGCTTAGGGTTAAGCTTCCCATTGGAAAAGAGTATACGCATGTACGTGGTTTGGTTGATGAGCATAAGCTGCATACCATCTGCGAAAGTGGTAATTGCCCCAATATGGGCGAGTGCTGGGGAGCCGGTACTGCTACCTTCATGATATTGGGTAATATTTGCACCCGTTCCTGCTCATTTTGTGCCGTAGCAACCGGCAGACCATTAGCCGTTGATGTAGACGAACCAAACCGTGTAGCTACTTCGGTAAAACTAATGCAGGTAAAACACTGTGTGATTACCTCTGTCGACCGTGACGATTTAAAAGACGGCGGATCCATAATCTGGGCCGAAACCATTAACGCTATACGCCGCGAAAGCCCTGATACTACATTAGAAACTTTATTGCCTGATTTTAGGGGTAATTGGGATAACCTGGCACGTGTGCTGGAAACCCGCCCCGAGGTAGTATCGCATAACCTGGAAACTGTACGCCGCCTTACTAAGGAGGTACGCATCCAGGCCAAGTACGATCGTAGCCTGGAAGCGTTAAAACATGTATCAGAAGCTGGTTTACGCACCAAATCGGGCATTATGCTGGGTTTAGGCGAAACCGAAGATGATATTTTAGAGGCCATGGACGATCTGTTGGCGGCCGGCGTACACATACTTACTTTAGGCCAGTACTTACAGCCAACACGTAACCACCACCCCGTAATTGACTGGATACACCCTGATCAATTTGCCCGCTTAAAACAATTTGGATTAGATAAAGGTTTCAAATACGTAGAGAGCGGCCCATTGGTACGTTCATCCTATCATGCAGAAAAGCATCTGTTTGATATGTGATAATTCCTTTATATATTCACACTGTTGAGTAAGAAACATAAAATATCGCTGACCGAAGAGCAGTTGGTTCTTTCATTGAGAAATCATGAAAAAATAGCTATTGAGGCTTTATATGATATGTATTCTGCTTCACTGTTCGGCGTAATTTCACGTATTGTTATTGATACCGCCATTGCCGAAGATGTTTTACAGGAAACTTTTGTAAAGATCTGGCACTCCTTCTCCAGCTATAACACCGAAAAAGGCCGCTTATTTACCTGGATGGTAAATATCGCGCGTAACCTGGCTATAGATAAGATCAGATCAAAGGATTTTAAAAACCAGCATAAAAACCAGGAGATTGAAAATACCGTAAATTCTATTGATGAACAAAACAGTACAGTTTACAAGCCTGAGTTAATGGGTATTAAAGATTTGGTTGATACATTAAAGCCTGAACAAAAATCAATAATCGATCTGGTGTATTTTAAAGGTTACACGCATGTGGAAGCTGCTGATGAGTTAGGCGTTCCGCTGGGTACCATTAAAACGCGGTTGCGCATGGGTATACAGCAACTCAGAAAACATTTTAATTGAAGTAGTGGAAGATATAAGAGCATATATTGAATCGGGGATATTGGAACTTTACGTTTTGGGGGATGTAAGCCCCGACGAAAGGTTACAAGTAGAAGAGATGGCCCAAAAGCATCCTGCCGTGAAAGCGGAACTGGATGAAATTGAGCGCTCCCTGGAATCATATGCTCTGGAAAATGCCGTTGAACCATCAGAAAATTTACGTAGCCGGGTAATGGGCAGTATCCTCACCAATTTTGGCGACGATAATAACTTCCCGGAAAAGTCACACTCAGTTAATCATAAAGTGGTTGAGCTAACCGCCCGTAAAGAAACCAATTTTTATAAATATGCCTTTGCGGCCAGTTTGGCCTTGTTAATAGCCAGTACCATTGCTTTGGTAAGCGTTTACTCGCGGTTGCAGCAATCCAACAACCAATTGGAGGCTATACAGGTGCAAAACCAGCATTTCAGCAATCGTGTAAACTTAATGGACAAGGAACTGGGCATTTTTCGCGACCCATCTTTTAAACTATTAAAACTACAGGGAACAGCCAAAACTCCAGCCTCGGTTGTAACAGTGGCATTTAGCGCGGTCAGGAAAAAAGTGATGATAGATATGGGTAATGTCAAACTGCCGGAGAATGATAAAGACCACCAATACCAGCTTTGGGCATTGGTAGGCGGAAAACCGGTTGACCTTGGTGTTTTTGACGCCAAAAACGATTCGACAGGTATGAAGGAGATGAAGTCGATTGCGCTTGCAGATGCTTTTGCCGTAACCCTTGAACCCAAAGGCGGCAGCATAAACCCTACCATGGATCAAATGGTGGTTCTGGGTAAATTCTGATCCTCGTTATCCTTCCGTTTTATTGCATTTATCATACTATGGCTCCTGTAGCCCCTTCGCAGTTTAACAAATTTTAACACATTTTTTAACTCATTTTAAGCTGTTTCTGGTTACTTTTGTAAACAAACCAGTACCTTATTATGTTATTTAACAATTATTTAACCAAAATCCACACAAATTATTTGTTTTTTTGTAACTATTAGGGTAGTTAGTGCGTCTTATGTATAGTTAGATCGAAAAACCTGACGAATATCATAAATCTAACACCATAAATTTGAGTATTTAGTTCTTTATAAGATCAGTTAATAGTTAATCAAAAACGGTTGTATCAATACTTGCAACCGTTTTTTTTATGCTATTAATTTGGCCATGGTTATTGGCAATTGCGCGGTGAGCTTACCCGGCAAAACCACATTCAACCTATTTGGCAAGGCCAATTCATCGCCGGCTTTGCCGTGTATATAGATACTGATAAGGCAGGCTTGTAAAGGCGTATATTTTTGAGCCAGCAGAGCCGCAATGATCCCGGTTAACACATCGCCCATACCGCCCGATGCCATAGCCGCATTACCTGATGAATTAAAGTAAGCCTGCCCCTCTGGCGAAAGGGTTATGGTATAATCATTCTTTAATACAATATGAAGATTTAGCTTTTTAGCCTGCTCTATACCTGTTTGCAACCGCTGCCACCAGTTTTTATGCTCACCAAACAAACGATCAAACTCTTTCATATGGGGTGTTAGCACACTCCCTTCCGGTAATTTTTTCAATAGCTCCGGATGTTCTGCCAACAAATTAAGGGCGTCGGCATCAACAACGATAGGCTTTTTATGGTTTTTGATTACGGCTGATAGTAATTCAAGTGCATCATCACCCTTACCCAAACCAGGTCCAATGGCTATCGAACTAAATTTATCCCATTCTATTTGGGGCAGGTTATTTTCATTACGCACGATGGCCATAATCTCCGGCAGATAACTGTTCAGGGCAGTAAGGCCGCTTTCGGGAACACAAGCTGTGATGAGACCTGCGCCCGCATGTACCGCGGCAGAAGCGGATAGTAGTGCCGCCCCCATGGTTTTGGCCTGCCCGGCTATGATAAGGGCATGTCCGTAAGTACCTTTGTTGCTAAAATGCCGCCGTGGTTTCAGCCAGGTCTTCACATCCTTTTCCTCTATAAACAGGTAAGGCGAGTTTATAGACTGTACATATTTTTCGTCGATACCAATATTTACCGCTTCCCAGCAATGAATATACTGGGCTGACTCAGGCAGCAAAAAATTGATCCGGGGTTGCTGAAAGGTGATCACCAGATCGGCTTCAATGGCTGTGGCATCCGCTTGTATCTCTCCGTCGCAGAAAAGCCCTGTGGGTACATCAACAGCCACCACTGTTTTGTTTAGGGCATTGATATGCTTAACCAGCCGCTCATAATCGCCGGTAAGTGGTTTGTTCAATCCGCTGCCTAAAAGGGCATCGATAATGATGGCGCTGCTTTCATCCGGCAACTCATCGTCTTTATTTATTTCGCTTATCGGGATATCGGTCTGCTTTAAGCGCATCAAGTTAATATCAAAATCGGCAGAAGTTTTATCGCTGAAACGCACAATTTTGACAGTCAGTTTTTTATACTGATGCTGATGGAGTATGCGTGCAATAGCCAATCCGTCGCCGCCATTATTGCCCGTGCCACAATAAAAACTGATCGATTGTTTTTTATCCGGAAAATGATTGATGAACCAGCCCACAAATGCTTTAGAAGCCCGCTCCATCAGATCGACAGAGGAGATGGGCTCATGGGCAATGGTATAGGCATCAGCCTGGCGTATTTGGTCGGCAACTAATAAAGACAACATATAATTCTAAAGTAAGGAATTATATGTTTTGTTTTTGTAAAGAATGATTTTCAAATCTGGGTATCAAAATGAATATCAAAAGCCAATTAAGGCTAAAGCCTTATAGGTTTCTATTTGTAATCCGTTGGCTAAAGCCAAACGGCAATGATAAATATAAGGGGCTTAAATATTTCCATTCATTGCCGTCCCTATTTATGGGACGGATGGAGGAGGTAAAAGGCGGCTTTAGCCAAACCCTCAAAAGATAACTTCTTTATAAGCAGAATCAAGCACAATTTTCATTAATGCTTTTTGGCGGGACTACGAAAATGTGTTTTACTTAATTGGTCATAACCTTGCTCGGTAATATTCTCTTTATTCTCCCAGTTTTCCAAGGTTTCGTCTAATCGCTTTGACAATAATTTCACGGCCAAACGTCTGATCTCTGCAAAATCAGCTTCAGGTAGGGGCTTTTCTAATAGCCTCAACATCAATACCTGTTGTTCATTTAAAGCATCCGACGATAATTCCTTCGCTCCCATAATTCAAATATAACGAATTCATTAGTAATATTTTGCTTTACAAGTTTAATGCGCAAAGCTAAACTTACCCATCAACACAGCAGGATTATTACCAATGGTCATAGGTTCGCCGCACAGGGCCTCGTTACCCAGCAGGGCAAATAGTATAGCTTCTTTTGCATCGGGATTAATCCCCAGGCTGCCGGTATCGGCAATAAGGGTATCGGCTAATGCCTGTTTTAAATAATTAACCACAAAAGGGTTTCGGGCACCGCCTCCGCTTATAAATACATGCAGATCATGGGCCGTGATATTTGTCCGGATAAAATGCTCGATAGCTACCGCGGTAAACATGCTTAGCGTACTTATCAGATCTTCGTTTTTAATATGCTCTGTACCTGTACGCAACTGGGCCTGCTCCACATAAGTTAAACCAAATAATTCGGGTCCCGTAGTTTTAGGAGCTGCTTCCTCAAAAAAAGCATGATTGAGCAATGCTCTGAGCAAGTCTTCGTTTATCTTACCGCTATAGGCAATAGCCGAATCTTTATCGTACGCCGTGTTAAAATATTTACGACATGCCGCATCAATCAATGTATTCCCGGGACCGATATCTGTACATAAGATTTGAGTAGCATCGCCGTCCGCAGGCAGATAGGTGAGATTGGCTATCCCCCCTATATTTAATAATATCCGGTTTTCACCGGGCTTACTGCCTAACAGCACATCGCCATATAAAGCCAAAGGCGCACCTTCGCCACCGGCGGCAATATGTTTCTGTCTGAAATCGCTGATGGTTAATATCCCGGTTTTTACCGCCAGGTGGTCACCATCGCCAATTTGCAGGGTGGCGTTGGGATAATTGACCCGGTGATGCAGCCGTTGGGGCGCATGATAAATAGTTTGCCCGTGACTGGCTATAAAATCAACCGAACCTGCATCTATTCCCCAGCCGGCCAGCGCTTCCAAAACCAGTTGGCCATGATAGTTACCTATAAAAGCATTCAGTAAAGTTACCTGTTCGAGGTCTGTCGTTTTGCGGGCAAAAACCTGCTGCACTTCATCCTTAAAACTTTGCTGATAAGGTATAGTAACAAATTGCAATAGCTCGAACTGGGTTTGCAGGCCACTACCGGTAAAACTGCACAAAGCAATGTCCAACCCATCCAGTGAAGTGCCCGACATGAGACCAATACCCATTTTTTTATTTTTTTTGGCGATATGGAACAGCTGCTGCAGATTTTGATTGAACGGTAACATGGCTTTAAATTACAATTTGTTGCGGGGCTTTGCAAAAGTTAAATTAATAAGCGGCCGCATCTCAACCCTTCTGCATCCCGATAGCTATCGGGAGATGGACTTTACACAAACGTTTGCGAATCAAAGTAAGAGAAATTAATACCCTCACTACATAAATATCTGATATATTTGTTTTGGAACAAGCATATAAACTTATTAATACTGATACATGGCCCGATTAAATTTATTGGAAGAGACCCGGTACGAGAAGCTGCCGGTAAGCGTTTATGGAACCCAGCAACAAGCCTCGGTAGCGGTGGCTGCCCGCATTGCCACGCTCATCCGCGACAAACAATCGCGCGGTGAAAAAGCCGTGCTCGGTTTGGCTACCGGTGTTACCCCCATCGGTGTGTATACAGAACTGGTTCGGCTGCACAGGGAGGAGGGGCTGTCTTTCCGTGACGTGATCACTTTCAATCTCGATGAGTATTATCCCATGAAACCTGACGCGGCCCAAAGCTATGTTACTTTCATGTATGAAAACCTCTTCAGCCATGTAGATATCGATAAAGCCAATGTGCACATCCCCAATGGTACTTTGGATAAAGATGATGTGGTGGCTTTCTGCTTAAACTATGAGCGCCAGATCGAAGAATTGGGTGGCCTGGATCTCCAGATCCTGGGTATCGGCCGTACCGGTCACATCGGTTTTAATGAGCCGGGATCGGCTCCTAACTCGGGTACCCGTTTAGTGACCCTGGATGACCTGACCCGCAGTGATGCCGCCCGTGATTTTGGCGGCAAGGCCAACGTGCCTACCAAAGCCATTACCATGGGTATCGGTACTATTTTTAAGGCCCGTGAAATTATCCTGATGGCCTGGAGCAAGAAAAAAGCGCCGATCATCAAAAAAGCCGTGGAAGGTGAAATGTCTGGCGAGGTGCCGGCTACCTACCTGCAATTGTCAGACCATGTAGAATTTGTACTGGATGAAGCCGCGGCTTCTGAACTCACCCGTTTTGATACCCCATGGCTGGTTAAAGATTGTTCATGGGAGGATAATATATTGAAGAAGAAAGCGGTGATCTGGCTGGCGGATACCATCGGTAAACCGGTATTAAAACTGACCGAGGAAGATTACAACAACCACGGTATGGCGCAGCTGGCCGTGGAACAGGGCCCGGTATACAACATCAACATTGATATTTTTAACCAGATTCAGCATACCATTACCGGCTGGCCTGGTGGCAAGCCTGATGCGGATGATTCACAGCGTCCCGAGCGGGCTTTGCCTGCCAAAAAGCGCTCGATCATTTTCTCACCCCACCCGGATGATGATGTGATCTCGATGGGTGGTACATTTATCCGTTTGGTAGACCAGGGGCATGATGTGCATGTGGCTTACCAAACCTCGGGTAATACCGCCGTTTGGGATGATGATGTGTTACGGTACATGGAGTTTGCCATTGATTTTACCCATTCTATCGGTGAAGATCCTGGTCACCTGAAAAAACTGTATGAAGAGATGCGGGCTTTCTTTCCGCAGAAACAGCCTAACCAAATCGATACCCAGGAGATCCGCAATGTAAAAGGTTTCATCCGCAAGACCGAAGCTATCTCGGGTGCCCGTTACGCGGGTTTGCAAGATGACCACATCCATTTTATGGCTTTGCCTTTTTACGAAACAGGCAAGACCAAGAAAAACGCCGTGGGCGAGGAAGATATCTTGTTAACCATTGAATTGTTACAAAAAGTAAAACCACAGCAGATCTTTGCTGCAGGTGATTTTGCCGACCCGAATGGTACGCATTTGGTTTGCTTCAACATTATCCTGGCTGCTTTGGCCCGCCTGAAAGGTAAGGAAGCATGGGTGGATGATTGCTGGTTATGGATGTACCGTGGTGCATGGCACGAGTTTGAAACCTATGAAATTGAAATGGCCGTGCCGCTTTCGCCACAGGAGGTGATCCGTAAGCGCAATGCCATTTTTAAACATCAGTCGCAAAAAGACCGTCCGGTTTTCCCGGGTGATGATGCCAGGGAATTCTGGGTGAGGGCCGAGGACCGTACCCGTGACACTGCCCAGCGTTATGACCGCCTCGGACTCGCTGAGTATGAAGCCATGGAGGCGTTTAAGCGTTATATATTTTAGGTTATACGTTTGACGTGGTAGACAAACAATATGTCATTTGCGAGCGGAGCGTGGCAATCTCTTCGCGTTTATATGCACCCATCGGCTGTGTCTTCACAGCCGATTTGTTTACCAATTGAAATAGTAGCCTGTGAGGACACAGGCAACGGGAATAAAAAAGCCTAGGTATGTGCGACTCCCTCCCTCTTGAGGGGAATAGCCCATGAAAAGACAGCATCTATACTAATTCAAGAGGTGTAGCCCCTAATGGGGCAAAAAACCTTTTGGTTCTATTTCTACAAATATGTAGTCCCTACGGGACATGAAATACAGCCACATTTGCAGCTTAAATTGTTGCTCTATGTCCCGTGGGGACTACATATTTGTAGAAAATAATTGTAAAAATTTGGTGTGCCCCGTAGCGGGCTACCCCTCCTGTCATTTGATGGGCTATTACTCTTGGGAGGGGCAGGGAGGGGTTTCGTTAAGCATATGGTTCAATCGCTTGTATAAACCCCTCCCTGCCTTTACACTCAGACCAACGCACCCCTCCTGTGGGGAGGGAATTAAGAATAAACGTATAACGTAAAACCCAATGACCGCCACGCAAATCAAAAACCCCAGACTCCTCTCCCTTGACGTTTTCCGGGGCGCTACCATCGCTGCCATGATCCTGGTAAATGACCCGGGTGATTGGGGACATATATATGCTCCGCTGGAACACTCCAAATGGGATGGTTGTACACCTACCGACCTGGTGTTTCCTTTCTTCCTGTTTATGGTGGGGGTATCTGTGGTATATGCTATGGAAAGCAAAAAAGCTACCGTACCGCATGGTAAACTGTTATTGAATGCCTTGCGCCGTACTGCTATCCTGATCGCTATTCCATGGATCACACAATTGATCTTTCATCCGGATGGAGGATTGGCTCATTTACGCCTGCCGGGCGTTTTGCCGCGTATCGCGCTGGTTTATTTTATCTGTACCATCCTTTACCTCAAAACATCGCAAAAAACACGCGACTGGATATTTGCCCTCGCACTCATCGGTTATTTTATCATCATGACCTGCATACCGGTACCCGGCGTAGGTTATGCCAACCTGAAACCAGAAACCAATATGGGTGCCTGGATTGATCGCCTGGTGTTTGGTCCCAACCATCTCTGGCGCGAATCGCATACCTGGGATCCCGAAGGTTTGCTTGGCACCATACCAGCCCTGGCTACAGGCTTATTTGGTATACGGGTTGGTAGCTGGTTAAAACGTAAAGACCGCGACGATAATGTTAAAGTAAGCTGGATGTTTACTTATGGCGTAATTGCCGTTGTGCTGGGCCTGATCTGGGACCTGTTTTTCCCTATCAACAAAGCGCTGTGGACCAGCTCATTTGTATTATACACCGGCGGACTGGCCACTATTGCCCTTACCCTGTGTTATTGGCTTATTGATGTGCAGGGACGTAAACGGTTCACTTACTTTTTTGTGGTTTTTGGCGCTAATGCCATTACCGCCTATGTATTATCCGGTTATATCCCGCATTATATGGGGATGATCAAAATTGGCGGGGTATCCATTTATCAAACCTTATTTGTACCTTTCTTTTCGCCTATCAACGCTTCGCTGGCCAGCGCTATATTTACAGTAGCTATCCTGTGGCTGGTGATGTGGGTGTTCTATATCAAAAAGATCTTTATCAAAATATAATCATGAAATTAAAACTCAACCTTATCATCCTTACGGCAACTGTTTTTCTGTTTGCCACTCATTTAAAAGCGCAAACTACTTCTCCCGATTTTAAACCATCGCACCTGAAGGCTGCCGAGCAATATTTGATAGCTACGGGAGTGAGCGCTCAATTTGGCGATATATTAAATAAAATGGTAGATGCCTCAAGCGCACAGATACCCGAGGCAAACCGGGCATCATACGTGAAAGTAATGAACGCTTTTATGGCTAAATACTTCACCTGGGATGCCCTGAAAGATCGACTTGACAAAACCTATGCGGCTGAATTTACCGAGGATGAGCTTAAACAATTAACTGCTTTTTATAGTACCCCGCTCGGAAAAAAAGTGAGTGTTAAATCCCCAATTCTGATACAAAAGGGGATGTTATTGGGGCAACAAGCAGTTGCCGATCATCGCCCCGAGCTGGAGCAAATGATGAAGGATGCGTTTCAGGCCGACGCAGCTCCGGCCCAAAAGAATAATTAACATTTAGTAACTTGTAACTAAGAATTTCGTTTTGCATCTTAGCATTATATATCCCATTCAAATTATATGAATTTAAACCTAAAGCTTTCTGCAGTTGCCCTGGCAGTGATCATCAGCTCGGGAAGCGCCATAGCACAAGTAAAGAAAAAGCCGGCCGCATCGACAAAAAACAAACCAGCTGCAGCACAAGCCGCTGCTAAAGGTAACACCTTGCCCGTTGATGATCAGGTGATCATCGGTAAGTTGCCTAATGGCTTAACTTATTACATCCGTAAAAATGTAGAGCCCAAGAACAAGGCCGAACTATACCTGGTAAATAAAGCAGGATCGGTTTTGGAAACTGACGATCAGCAGGGTCTTGCCCACTTTACCGAGCATATGGCTTTTAACGGTACCCGCGATTTCCCGAAAAATGCCATGGTTGATTATCTGCAAAAATCTGGCGTAAAATTTGGCGCCGACCTGAATGCCTATACCTCCTTTAATGAAACCGTATACCAGCTGCCTATCCCTTCGGATACGGTTAAGATATTTGAGAACGGTTTTAAAATACTCGCCAACTGGGCCGGCTATGTAAGCTTTGACCCCAGCGAAATTGATAAAGAACGCGGCGTGGTATTGGAAGAAGAGCGCCTGCGCGGTAAAAACGCGCAGGAGCGTTTACAGCTGCAAACTTTACCAGTGCTGCTGAATAATTCGCGCTATGCCCTGCGTTTGCCTATCGGTAAAGAGGATATTCTGAAAAATTTTAAACCGGAAACCATCAAAAGCTTTTATCACGACTGGTACCGCCCCGATCTGCAGGCGGTGATAGCCGTGGGCGATTTTGATCCTAAACGGGTAGAAGAACTCATCAAACAAAACTTTTCGCAGCTGCAAAACCCGGCCGGCGAAAAAGCACGCACCAAATATACCGTACCGCCAACACCTGGCACCGCGGTTAAAATAGCTACTGATAAAGAGTTTCCGTACACGCTTGCCCAGATCATTGTAAAACATCCCGGAACGCCTACCAAAACCACTACCGATTATATGCAGCAAATACGCGAGCAACTGTTTAACCAGATGCTCAATGCGCGTTTAGGTGAGCTTAAGCAAAAGCCTAATCCGCCGTTTTTGTATGGCGCTTCCAGTTATGGTGGCTTTATTGGCGAACAGGACGCGTTTACGTCTATAGCCGTATCTAAACCTGGCGAATTGGAGGCCGCGGTAAAAGCCGTTGTTGCCGAAACTGAACGCGCCCGCAAATTTGGCTTTACCCTAACCGAACTTGAACGCGCCAAACAGGATGCTTTGGTAGGGATAGGCAATGCTTATAAAGAACGCGATAAAACCCGCTCAGTAAATTTTGTAAGGGAGTACCAGCAAAACTTTTTAACCGGCGAAGCTATTCCCGGTATTAACTTTGAATACAATTTTTATATCAATAACATAGGCAAAATAACCCTTGCCGAAATGAATGCCCTTACCGGCAAATTCATCAGTGACCAAAACCGGGTGGTGATTGTGGAAGGACCAGATAAGGATAAAGACAAACTGCCCGACGAAAAAACCATATTACAATGGATAGCGTCAGCCGGACAAAATGTAACCGCTTATGTGGATAATGTATCGTCTGATCCACTGATCAGCAAGCTTCCTGATGGTACCAACGTGGTTAACGAAGTAAAGGATGAGGCCATTGGTACAACTACCCTTACCTTAGGCAACGGGGTGAAAGTGGTTTTAAAACCTACCGATTTCCGTAACGATCAGATCCTGATCAACGGCTACTCCTTTGGTGGTACATCATTGGCTAACGATGATGATTTTACTTCGGCCAATTTAGCTGCTCCAATAGTAAGCAGCAGTGGTATTGCCCAGTTTAACCAGGGCCAGCTGGATAAAAAGCTTGCCGGTAAAAATGTAAATATTTCGCCTTATATCAGCGAGTATGCGCAGGGTATCAACGGTAATTCGTCGCCGGCAGATTTTGAAACGGCTATGCAGCTTATTTACCTGTATTTTACACAGCCACGTAAGGACAAGGATATCTGGCAATCGCAAATCGATCAAACCCGGTCGCTACTGGCCAACCGCGGTCTCGATCCCGTAAATGTATTCCAGGATACCGTGTCGGCTGTTTTGAGCAACCATAATTTCAGGTCGATGGTAACCACTATCGATAGGTTAAACAAGGCTACCCTGGATAAGGCTTATGCGTTTTACAAAAGCAGTTTTGCCGATGCCAGAGGATTCACCTTTACCCTGGTCGGCAATTTCAATGTCGAAACCATTAAACCATACCTAACCCATTACCTGGGCGGTTTGCCATCAACCAACAGCAATACCACTTATAAGGACCTGGGAATCCATCCGCCGGCAGGCATCATCAACACTACGGTAAATAAAGGCGTGGGTGAAAAAAGCAGTGTGCAGCTGGTTTTTAGCGGCGATTATGAGTATAATGATGCCAACAACCTGCAAATGGACGCGCTGGAAGAAGTATTAAATATTAAGTTGATAGAGCGCTTACGCGAGCAGGAAAGCGGTGTATACTCACCAGGGGTACGTGCCTCTTACCGTAAAATTCCGGGTGGAAGGTACAGCATCTCGGTTTACTTTGGTTGCGCTCCTGAAAATGTAGATAAGCTGATCAATGCCACCATCGAAGAAATTGGCAAGATCAAACAGAACGGCGCCCAGCCAACAGACATCCAGAAGTTTGTGGCTAAAGAAGCCCGTTCAACACAAGAACAGCTGAAAGAAAACTTTTTCTGGGCAAGCTATCTGGCCTCCTCGTTGCAAAACAAAGAGAACCCAGACCAGATCCTGAACCACGTAAGCAGCCTGGACCAGGTAACCGTACAAAGCACCAAAGATGCTGCCAACAAATATCTGAGCGGTAAAAACTACATCAAACTGGTATTAATGCCCGAGAAAACTGAAAAGAAATAATTTCTATCAGGGATATAATTAAAAACGCCCCGCCGGTCAACCCGGCGGGGCGTTTTTATTGTAGCTTCTTTATTTCTCATGCTCTTTACCATACATAAAAAGCATGTCATTTCGATAGAGCACGGGCCGGCATGAACGTTGTGCGAAAGAGAAATCTTTTGCTGTGAAAAAAGTCCAAATTGCTTGTCAAAGAAGATTTCTCCTCGTACCTTCGAAATGACAAACATGCGAAAGAACTTTTTAAGAGAGGTTTATATGTCCGATAATATTGCTAAGTTCTCAATGCATATTTAAATAAGCAACGGATGTATCGTGTAGCTGGTGAACCACTACGCCTACGCATTTATCGGCGGCATCTATTTCAAAAGATATCCCTTTATCCAGATCGGTATAAACCTGCACTTTGCCATCCTTATTTTTATAGTCGCTGGTTGGTTTCAGGTTATAGCTTTTTTTAATCTCGGCAAGGCTGCTGCCAACGCCCAGTCCTCCTGCTGTTTTATACTCCGGCGAATTAACCAGTACCTTCTGTATGCGGCTAATGATCTCATCCTTATCACCCATTTTACGGTGCGCAAATACGCTGGTACGATAACCACCGGCTTTGTGCCATACCATTAGCGAACTTCCCATGGCCGCATCCGAGCTATCGGGTCGGCCCAATAGCTGGCTTACATTGGCCACATCCTCGCTTAATACTATGTCACCAATGCTTCTGCCCGGGGTAATCAGTTTATTGGTTATAGCGGTTTGGGCTTTAGCCGTATCGGCAGTTTGCGCCGTGGTATCAGCGTTGCTTTGTTTTTGCGCCGGCTGTTTACAGGCAAATAAGGCGGCGCAGCATAATAATAGTATGGTATTCTTCATCATGTTTTTATAACGGTATTATATTTATATTGTTGGGTAGCTTGATATATGTATAAGAAAATTTCGTGGTAGCATGCCGTCAAACGACTCACCCCGTCTTCGCTTCGCTTGACGACCCTCTCTGCCGCAAGCGGCAAAGAGGGTGAAAAATTATTATTTTTATTCTTTCATGTTTTCAAATCCCCTATTTCCGCTAAAGGCGAAGAGAGGGTGACCAAGCGTAGCGATGGGCGGTGAGTCGACTATACGACAAATTATTTGATTCCTATCTGATACCTAACCAAATTAACATTAATTTGTTGAACAAATAAATGACATTCAAAGGCCAACAGGTTATACAGCAATGGTACAGGCAAAAAAACTGGCAGCAATTTCCCTTTCAGCAGGAAATGGAGACAGCGTACCTTTCGGGCTACTCCGGTTTGCTCAACGCGCCTACCGGCAGCGGCAAAACCTTCGCGCTATTCCTGCCCTTCCTGGCCGGGTTCATCAACCAGCATCCTGATACCTATACTACCCAGAAAAATAACGGCCTGCTCATGCTGTGGATAACGCCACTGCGCGCGCTCACCAACGATATCCGCAAGGCTATGCAGGAAGCCTGCGACGAAATTGGTCTGCCCTGGCACATCGCCACCCGCACCGGCGATACCCCCGCCGCCGAAAAACAGGCCCTCAAGAAAAAACTACCCGAAGTACTGCTCACTACTCCCGAAAGCCTGCACTTAATGTTGGCACAAAAGGAGTATCCTAAAATGTTTGCCGGCTTACAGGTTGTTGTGATTGACGAATGGCACGAACTCCTGGGCACCAAACGCGGCGTACAGGTGGAGCTGGGATTGTCAAAGTTGAAAGTTTTGGCTGCGGGGAACAGGGAGCGAGGTGCGGGAAATGAAAATAAAACTGCATGGAAAAACTCCGACTCAAACCTCGCGCCTCGTTCCCCCGGCCTCGAACCCGACTCCCCGAACCTCCGCACCCCGCTTCGCATCTGGGGTATCAGCGCTACAATCGGCAACCTGGAGCAGGCCGCCGAAGTTTTGTTAGGTAATGATTTCCCGCCGAGGCGTATCAAAATGGTGCGGGCCAATTTGGATAAAAAACTGGATATCCGGTCTATTATTCCGGAAAATGTCGAGAATTATTCCTGGTCGGGGCACATCGGTTTAAAGCTGCTGCCCGAAGTGATGGAGATTGTGGCGCGCAGCAAAACCACGCTCATATTTACCAATACCCGGTCACAATCCGAGATCTGGTACCATGCTATTTTGGATAATTACCCCGAGTATGCGGGTATCATGGCCATGCATCACGGCTCGCTGGATAACGAACTGCGCAACTGGGTAGAACAGGCCCTGCATGCCGAAGCTTTAAAACTGGTAGTATGTACCTCCAGTTTGGACCTTGGGGTCGATTTTCGCCCGGTTGATACCGTGGTTCAGGTAGGCAGCCCCAAAGGTGTAGCCCGTTTTATGCAGCGCGCCGGCCGGAGCGGTCACCATCCCGGTGCGGTATCAAGGGCCTATTTTGTACCTACCCATTCGCTGGAACTGCTGGAAGGCGCCGCCCTGAAAGAGGCCATCAGAAAAGGTATTTTTGAAAGCCGCGACCCCATGCTGCTCACTATGGATGTGCTGATCCAATATATGGTTACCCTGGCTGTATCCGATGGATTCAGGGCAGAAGAATTGTTCGAAGAAATAAAAACCACCTACGCCTTTGCTGATCTTACCCGAAATGAGTTTGGCCAGCTGCTTGATTTTATCACCATCGGCGGCAAAACGCTGGCCCAGTACGATGAGTTTTTAAAGGTGGAGGTAGAGAATGGCCTGTACAAAGTAAACAGCCGGCGCGTGGCCATGCGCCACCGCCTCAGTATCGGCACTATTACCAGCGATCTCAGCATACGTGTAAAATGGCTCAGCGGCGGTAGCTTGGGCACTATCGAAGAATCATTTATATCCCGATTGAAACCCGGTAACACGTTCTGGTTCGCAGGGCGCAGCCTGGAATTTATCCGGGTAAAAGAAATGACAGCCTATGTTAAAAAATCAAACTCCACCAAGGGCATTATCCCCAGCTGGAACGGTGGGCGCATGCCCTTATCATCGCAATTGGCTGCTGTATTTAGGGATAAGCTGGATGAGGTAGCGCATGGGGTAGAAAAGGACGAAGAAGTGATCGCCCTTAAACCACTTTTCGATCTGCAGCAGCAGCTTTCGCACCTGCCCCAGAGTCATGAGTTTTTGATCGAGTCGTTCAAATCGCGCGAAGGGCACCACCTGTTGTTTTATCCTTTTGAAGGGCGATTGGTACATGAGGGTATGGCATCGCTGCTGGCCTTTCGCATCAGCAAAATAAAACCTGCCAGCTTCTCCATCGCCATGAACGATTATGGCTTTGAACTGCTGACCGATGAAGATGTGCCCATTGAACAGGTGCTGGAAGATGCCGGCTTTTTTTCGATAGATAACCTGCTGGATGATATCCAGCACAGCCTCAACGCTAACGAAATGGCCCGCCGGCGTTTCAGGGATATCGCCCATATCGGCGGGCTGGTATTTACCGGTTACCCCGGCCAGCCTGTAAAAAACAGGCACCTGCAGGCATCCACATCGTTACTGTTTGAAGTGTTTTCTGAGTATGAGCCCAACAACCTGCTGGTACGACAAGCTTACAACGAAGCATTGGCCTTTCAGTTAGAAGAGTTTAGGCTAAGGGCAGCCCTGCAGCGCATCGCCACCCAAAATATCATCCTCAAAACTATCGAACGGCCAACGCCATTCGCGTTCCCTATCATGGTTGATAGCTTGGGCCGTGAACGGCTCACCACCGAAACACTCGAAGAACGTATCGCCAAAATGGCCCGCAACTATGGCGCTGAAGGTTTTGCAGAACCGTCCGAACGGAAAACCCGAAAGCCTGGAATTACAAGGAAGAAGGGGTTTTAGAGGTTAAAAAAAATACAGGTCATTATTATAAGCAATAGCCGGGCAATCTCATCCCAAGTAAATGTATGCAAGGAGATTTTCTCGTTGTTCCTCTTCGCAATATGATATTATCAGATGTTTAGATTCGTTCAGAATGGCAAATTATTTATGCCTGTACCCCTCAAAATATCCTTTGATTGATCACCGCCATAAAGCCATCCTTAAATTTTTCGCTTACGGGGATATGCTTATCGCCAATATAAATGTGGTTGTCCTGGATCTTATTGAGTTGCTTGGTATTGACGATGTAAGAGTTATGTACCCGCACAAAAGGAACAGTAAGCTGCTCTTCAATATCTTTTAATCTGCGGTAGATCAACAGCTGATCGGTTTGGGTAACAACCCGCACATACTCTTTTTCGCCTTCAAAGTAAAGAATATGTTCCAGCAGGATCTTGCGCAGCACCTTGCCCGATTTTACAAAAAAGTATTCCTGATCAGACTGTACAGGCATGGCGACTGCAGCCGGGGCCTTACCAAAGTAAAATTCTATTTTTTGCTGCGCCGCCAGGAAACGTTTCAGGGTAATAGGTTTCAGCAGGTAATCGATGGTTTTAAAAGTATAGCTTTCGGCAGCAAACTCGGAATAAGCCGTAGTAAAAACAATTTTGGTGTCGGAGGGTAATAAGCCGGCAAGTTCCATCCCGCTCAGGTGAGGCATATTGATATCTAAAAATATAAAATCAACCTTGTTTTTGTTCTCCTTTAAAAAGGCGAGCGCCTCCAGTCCGTTATAACATTTGGTTAAAAGCTGCCATTGCGTAGTTTGACCGATCAGCATTTCGAGCAGCTTTACCGCATTTGGTTCATCGTCAATAATAATGCAATTTAAATTCACGCTAATGGGATCTTTAAAAAAGCGGTAAATGATTGTTCGTTCTTATGCGTATCCAGTTCAAAATTATTTTGATAGAGCAAGGTAAGTCTTTTGCGTAAATTAGTGATGCCAAATCCATTGCTGCCGTTTTGCTTCGGTTTGTCGTAGATCCGGTTCACGGTTTCAAACATCAGGTAATTATCCTCCTGAACCAGTGAAATTTTGATGCAGTTATCCAGGCTTGATTTATCGATACCATGCTTAAAAATATTCTCTACAAAAGTCATCAGCAGCATAGGCGGGATACGCAAGTCGGTATTAAATTGTTTTGTGAAGGTAAGCTGCACTTCATGACGGATGCGGATCTTTTCCAGCTCCAGGTAATTCTCTAAAAATTTAACTTCGGTGTTAATGGAAACCTCATCCAACGGGCTTTCATCTAAAAAATAACGCATAATGTCTGACAGGCGCTCAATTAGCGCTGCCGTTCGCGGAGCTTCGCGATAAGCCTCGTAATAAATATTGTTAAGCGTATTGAACAAAAAATGAGGCTGTACCTGTGATTTGAGCAGGTTGAGCTCGGCCTGGCTTTTTTGCACCATGATCTCTTCGGTTTGCTGCTTTAATTTAAAATAAGCGATGGCTATACGGAATATAAAGCTCAGTGCGAATATCAGGCCGCCACCCAAAACAAATTTTAATAAGGCGGGAAATGTTATCGGCTCGGCTTGTCCGGGTTTGGCAAAATAGGTGTTATAAAAGTAGGTACTCAGATAACCCCGACCCATACCTGCAACAAATAACAGGAGCAGGGAAAGTAGTGCATACAAAACATACCTGCGGGTTTCATAAAAACGGGGATACAGAAAGCGGATATTGCCGTATATGATCAATACATAATAAACAATATACATGTTGGTATAAAACACACTTTCCTTAATACCATCCATAGAAGTAAAGGAAAGGAAGAGTATAATATAAACGGAGATCCAGACCAGCCATTGGAGCTGGGTAATAGTGGCCTTACCCTTAAACACTTGCATCATGCCTAAAATTACAAAGGTTTTTTGGGGTTGTGGTCTTTTTTCAACGCTTACCCGGCTTTATTCAACTAATATGCTTTGACGATCAATTCCCTGGCCTGTAATGCCCTTGTTGAACATATGACCTTCCTGGTTAAAAATAGCCCCATGACAGTTGAAATGATTTTTGGCAATAGTATATAAACAACAGCTTTGATCATACAATAATCTTTAACCATTAACTATCATGAGAACTGACTGCTCCATCTTTAAATTTATAATTACCACTTTAGCCCTGCTATGGGCATTAATGGGTAATTTAAAACCGGTATGGGCACAGACCGATACCATACGCCTGGCTGATAAACGGCTCTTGACACAGGTGTTGAAACCCGGTAACCGGCAATACCTGGTATATTTTCAGATGCTGAACAACAAAAAGAATTTACGTTTTTGGTATTGGATACGTAATACCGCTATCGAAAGCCGCAACGGCGAAAAGGTATTTACCATAAATCAACACTGGTTTGGCAGCGACACCCTTGCGTACCGCTCGGTATACTCAGTTAACAGAATGGCTGATTTTGCACCACTTTACCATACAGAAACTATTAACAATAAAACAAAGGCTTATAATTGGGGCGTGGATAAAATTACCGGGGCTGATAGCGTAAAAGATAATACAGCTAAAAATTTTTCGCTGGCATTTAAGCAGCCCAATTTTAACTGGAACCTGGATATTGAAACTTTTGAAATGCTTCCCCTTGCAGCAGGTAAAACCTTTGTAATTAATTTTTACGATGCTGGGTTGGCACCACCTGAATATGTAACCTATAAGGTAACCGGCAGCGAGATGCTGAGCACGCTGAATAATGACAAAGTTGACTGCTGGAAACTGTTTACCGAGAGCGAATATCAGGGCAAGCACTATACCGAAACCTATTGGATAAGCAAAAAAGGCCACGAGTTTTTAAGGGAGGAGGATACTTTTGATGGTGGCTATCGATACAAAATTAAACTGCCCCTGATGACACCTGATCTGATGAAAAGGTTTAAGCAATAAAAAAACATTTGTATACAGAGGATTAGTCGGAAGGCAAAAAGTCGAGCGCTTTTTTTATAGTCAGTAAACTTGTTCCAAAAGCCAGTTCGGCTGCCTGCTGCTGACTTTTAAGCAAGTACGAAATAAATATCACTACACAAAAGGCACTGAGTATGCTCAGCAAAAAGAATTTAATGGCCTTGGCGTCAGTGTAAGTTAATTCGCGGGTGGTTTGATCATGATGCAGATGAGCAATACTGCTTTTTAGTAATACCAGTGAAAAAAGCAAAACCAGTGTCAGTATTTTGGGCAGTTCCTGCCAGATCAATAAACTGTAAATGACGATCAGTGTTCCTATCAGTAAAAAGATCATCAGTAAAGCAATAATTGTTTCGCGGACTCTTTCCATGTTTCTTATTTGAGGCTGTGACACCAAACATGGGCGTTTACCCTTACACCAGGCATAGAAAATTTTACTTCATGACCTTTAAACCGGAGTCCTGAAAACCGGGTGTTCCAGAGGAACATCCGGTTTATAGAAAATAGATAAACAATCTTTTGGCTCTGGAGGAGCCTCCTTTATTCGTCTTTTTTTTGCATGCTTTATCCCCGATAGCATACGTCATGATGATTACCCGCCAAAGAAAGCTGAAGACGAGCCTCACCTAAATCCCGCAAATGTAAGCCGGTTGCCCGCCATTATTTTACCGGCTGTGTTTTGTAAATCAAAATATCACCATCGCGCAGATGGGCGGTGTTGCTGATAAAGCGCTGGATGTGCGGCTGGCTGTTATGCAAATCCAAACCGGCGGCATCACTCCATTCTTCGTGAAAAATGAAGGTGTTCTCATCATCGGCCTGATGCAGATCGTACTGCAGGCAAGCGATTTCTTTGGTAGAATGGCTTACCAGTTCCAGTAAATGCGCTTTTAAAGTTTCGGCCTCGCCGGGGATGCTTTTAACTATTGCAGTTAAGTAAATGCTCATATTGTTGTGTTTTTGTATGGGTGATGAAATTTTCAGTAAGATGATTGATATAAACGGGCAAATCGCGTTCAATATTGGCATTTTTTTCTACATCGTGAAAATGCAGGCTTTTTAAAGGTGTCATCCCAGTAAAGGCATTCATCCGGTGAAAACCGAATAGTACACCATCGTCTACACTGGTTTCATTAAAAAATTCATTGGGCAATGTAAAGGCTTCACGAGGGGCGTTCCATGAGGAAGTTAACATATACTGCCTGCCATGCAGCATACCGCCGGTACCATAATTGATAGCCGGGTTGACTGATGAACGGCCATCACTGTGATAAATACCTTTAGCGTGTCCTTCGGTAAACACCACGTCTATATATTGTTTCAGCGCGTGAGGCACCTGGAACCACCAGATAGGGATGTGATAGATTACTACATCGGCCCAAACGTATTTTTCAACCTCTTCGGCAGGATCATAATCGTCGTTAACATCGGTATATTTTACCTCATAACCAGGCTGGTTATTAAAAAATTCGACACTGGCATCACTAATGGTTTTGTTGAACTTACCTCCGGAATGACCAAATTTTTGCCCTCCGTTTATTACAAATATTTTTTTCATATTCTTATCTTAAATTTTGATAACACAAAATTATGCCGGATTTAACTACTATTAAAATAATTTAAATCATACATTTGTATCATAATTATAATAGCATAAGTTATGGTAAATTTAGAGTGGTACCGGACTTTTAAAGCGATATATGAAACGGGAACCCTTACCGGCGCAGCCGAGGCACTGTACGTATCGCAACCCGGCGTGAGCCTGCACCTCGGTTCGTTAGAGGCTTATGTGGGCTATAAACTGTTCGACCGTACCTCACGTAAAATGGTTTCGACTGAGCGCGGCAAGATCCTGTATAACTATATCCAGGAAGCGCTGGAAAAACTGGAATCGGCCGAAAAGCATTTCCATCGCAGTACCGAAAAAGATACGCCCACCATCAGCATAGGCATGTGTTTTGAAACTTTCCAGATCACGCTGGAGCCCTACCTGGCAACATTACCTTTCAATGTGATCATTAAGTTTGGCGAATACCCGCAGATGCTGGCCGACCTGGATAATGGCATCCTCGACCTCATCATCACCCCCGAAAAGGGTAGTAACAAAAGCATCGAATACACCCCTTTTTCTAAAGAAACTATTGTGCTGGTGGCTGGGAAAAATATTGACTGTGCCGAATTTGACAGGCTGTTGTCACAGGATGATATGGCTGGTTTAGAACAATGGCTTACCGCGCAGCGCTGGTATGGTACCACCGGCGATATGGAGCACTGGCTGCGTTTTTGGTATAACAACTTTAACCGGAGGCCCAACTTTAAGCCCAATTTTATTGTGCCGAATTTAAATTCGATAGTACGCTGCCTGAGTAGCGGCACAGGTCTGGCGGTGATCCCCGATTTTTTATGCAAGCGGGAGATAGAAAACGGTGATGTAAAGCTGATATGGGAAGGCCGGAAGAAGGTAGAGAACATCCTGTATTTTTCCATGCGCAAGAAAACTACTTACGCTAAAGAAATTGAGCGTATAAAGGAGATTTTTATAAAGGAAATGGCGTAGATAACTCCATTACGTCATACGAGGAGGAACGACGAAGTACAAATAATAAGATTGTCATTCTGAGCATAGCGAAGAATCTATTATGCCATAGAAATGTCTGCGAACAGATCCTTCGTTCCTCAGGATGACAACTTGAATTATAGAGATTGCCACGCTTCGCTCAATAACATGGTTTAGAAAAGCCCTCCCCTCAGAGAGGGTTGGGAGGCTTTACTTTTTCCACTCATTATCAACCATACGCCATATATTCAGCGGGTTGGCATTCTGTAGGGCTGGCGGCAACTGACTATCCGGCCAGTTTTGGTAACATACCGGGCGAACCCAGCGTTTTACGGCATTAATGCCAACAGCGGTAAAGCGGCTATCGGTAGTGGCAGGCGAAGGGCCTCCATGTACCATGCTGGCGCAAACCTCCACCCCGGTAGGTACACCATTAAATAATATTCTACCGGCAAGTGATGGCAGCAGATCTATCAGCTCGGGATGATTGGTGAGGTCTTTTTCGGTACCCATTACCGTGGTAGTGAGCTGACCAGATACGGACTTTAAAACTGCTATCAGTTCCTGTTCATCACGGCAGCTTACCATGAGCGAGTATGGGCCAAAAACTTCTTCGTGCAGCAGCGGGTTCTGCAAAAACGTTTCGCCGCTTACCTGGGCAATAATAGGCAATGCTTCTATATCATAGGCTGTTGCTTCGGTCTGTTCAACCAGGGCTACGCCATTTTGCTTAAGTGCGGCAGTGCTTTTTTTCTGATATGCGGTGTGGATACCGGCGTGCAGCATTTTGGCGGGTTGTATCGCCTTGATGCCAGTGCTTAAATGTTCCAGGAAATCATGCAGGGCCGGACTTTCTATGGCCAGCATTAGTCCGGGATTGGTGCAAAACTGTCCCATGCCCAGTGTAATGGAGCCAGTGTATTGTGCGGCCAGGTCGGTTGTGTTTTTTTGCAAAGTATCCGGTAAAAAGATCACCGGGTTAATGCTGCCCATTTCGGAGAATACCGGTATCGGGTTTTCCCTTTGTGCCGAATAGGCAAACAGGGCCTTGCCACCCGCGGTTGAGCCGGTGAAACCTACGGCAGCCGTGTGCTCAGCTTGTACTAACGCCTTGCCGCTTTCGAAAGAAGTACCATGTACATGCTGAAAAACATCGGCGGGCATATTGCAGATAGCTATGGCTTTTTTAATAGCCTCATATACCATTTCTGAAGTTTCGGCATGGGCAGGATGGGCCTTTACTACTACCGGGCAACCCGCAGCCAGTGCACTTGCGGTATCGCCGCCAGCGGTAGAATAAGCGAAGGGGAAATTACTTGCCCCAAAAACCACCACAGGTCCCAGAGGAATCAGCATTTTGCGCAGATCTGGTTTTGGTAGCGGTGTGCGTTCGGGTTGTGCGGTATCAATGGTAGCCTCTACCCAGCTACCCTCACGCAGCATGGTGGCAAACATGCGCAGTTGTCCTGTAGTGCGGGCGCGTTCGCCGGTGAGGCGGGGAATTGGCAGGTTAGTTTCCTCGGATGCTTTTTGCAGCAGGGCATCACCCAGTGCATCAATCTCCTGGGCTATAGTATCCAGAAACTTGCTCTTTTCTTCGATGCTTTTTTTTCTGTAGATCTCGAACGCCACGTATGACCGCTGCATTACCTGGTTTATTTCGTCGACACTGGATTCTTTAAATGGATTAGCCATAACAGATGTTTATAATAGATGATCGTACAAGCGGCCTTAGCCGCGAATATTTTTAACAAAGATATTTAAACAAGGTTCAATAAAATTCACCGAAACTATCCTTTAATGTTATGATTTTGGCCTTTTCCCGAAAGAGATAAATGAAGCTAAATTTTATCGGTTGTTTAGTATGCTCCATTTAAGCATTTGGATCCCTTTTTTTATTTTATGCTTAAAGGTAAATGTGTTTTTTCGAAACAGGTAAAACAGTAGGTTTTGCCAGGCAAATAAAGTGTCTGTTTTATTCATAGCTAAATACAAACAGCAATACACGGAGTCGTCTAAGCACTTTTGATAGGCCGGGGTTTGTTTTAAGGCATTATTTTTTGATAAGAACTTGTAGTGATAGCTGTAAAATTTATAATCATAGTTTTGTGAACTAAAACCACTTTCGCCATAGAGGCAGATGTCAATGTTTACATAATGTGTTTTGTGTAATTTGCTGACAAATACTTTTAAAGTAAAATGATAGTCGGCTGCTATTTTAAATGAATTGCTGTAGCCGCCTAACTCTTCAAAAAGGGTTCTTCTATAGAAGGCACTTTGGTGATGGAGTCCCTCTGTTAAAACTCTATCTACTGTATCATAAGCATACTTTGTGTTTGATAACTGACCAATAACATTACCATATATCAGGTGGCATGAATTGTTGCTTAACTCCTGGTGTATAGCCGATAATACCTCTGTATCATACAATGTATCATCGCTCCCCATAAAGTATAACCAATCGCCGCAGGATAGTTTTATGCCCTTGTTCATGGCATCATAAATGCCTTTGTCTGGTTCTGATAAATATTGAAGAGGTAACTCTTTAGCATAACTATTGATTACAGACATGGTATTATCTGTAGATAAACCATCGATAACAATTACCTCATAGTTGGTAAATGTTTGGTTTAAAATACTATTTAAGGCATCTGATAGTGTGGCTGCACCATTGAAAACCGGTATGATAATGGAAAAGAAGGGCTTATCTGGCATAGATTTAATAGCGAACTAATGTATAAAATTATTACTTTAGTTCGCTATCGCCAGCCTGATTATGATTGATAAATTGCCTGTTTCTGCCATTATTGTAGGGTATAATGAAGCCCGGTTATTGAAACAAGCCTTAAAACCCTTGTCATTCTGTGATGAGATCTTATATTTTGACCTGGGCTCTGAAGATGATTCTAAAGAAATAGCTTTACGGTTTGGCGCTAAGGTAATTGATCATGCCCGGGTAGATAGCTGCGAGTGGATACACGCTAAATACTCCAGGTCAACAAAACATGAATGGGTGTTGATCACCGATCCGGATGAGGTGCTGAGTGAAGAGCTGGTTAATGAAATTCACCATATTTTTAAGGGTGGCGTATCGCTGGATAACGTTGGAGCCATTAGTTCGCCATGGATATTTTATTTTAAAGGAAAACGACTTTACGGCACTAACTGGGGTGGTATAAACAGGAGAATATTACTGGTGAATCATAATCGCTTTGAATTTCGGGAACTTATTCATCTGGGGCGAAAAGTAAAAGATGGTTACACTACTTTTGATATTGTTTTTAAAGGGAAAAACTTTATTCATCATTACTGGATGATAAGTTACCGGAAACTTTTTGAAAAACATTCCCGGTATTTGCGTAACGAAGGAGAGGCTCGCTTTAAGAATGGGATCCGTAGCACACCACGTGAAATAGCTTTGCAGCCTTTCCGGTCGTTCCGTAACAGTTTTATATCTGCAAGGGGGTACAAAGACGGCTTTACCGGGTTTTTTCTCTCCTGTTTTTGGGCATGGTATGAAACCAATGCCAAAATCCGGAATTATACATATCAAAAGCAAACAGGCAATTAACCAAAGTCTCCAACTAAAGCATTGTGTTCCGGGTAAAACCCGGAGCGCATTTTGTTTTTATACTACTGGTTAAATTAAAACCGCTGATGCAATAAAATATGCTTACCTTTAAGCAATTCCTTCCATGCCATTAATAAATTCTTAGGCATTGCCATTATCCAATACGGTGATAATTAAGTTTTAGCTAATAAAATAATACCAACATCATCATCAAAATGAGTAAAACAATTGTTTGCCTTCTTGTTAAAAACAATGTTATTGTATCATGAATTGCCGGTGCTGTTGTAAACAAGTAAAACAAGTAAACCATGATAATAGACAAGCAAGCTATAGAAAAACAAACCCGCATGTATATGTTCGATTTATTAAATACTGCCAAAGAACATGGTTTTAAAGGAGAAGATAACTGGGAATTAAGTATGGCTACGGATATCGAACGAATAAAAATCCAGAAAGATTATTATCCAACAATTGCAGCCAGGATATTCCCGGAGATATTATTACAGGTCTTTCATACCATTAAATCAAGACTCAATCAGCCGAATTACCAGGAAAATCATAAAGAAGGAACGCGGAATGTTTTGAATGAAGAGCTAACCTATTTGGTAGCATTTAACCCTAAGCGGCCTCGTACGTAATATAAGATCTGGATATGACTGACCGCCTGAAAAATAAACAAAGTGATGTGATATGGAAATTTAATTTGATGAGTCAGGCATCAAATTAAATGATGTGGCAGGCCTTTAACGGGTGCTCTCTACGGTGTATACAAAGCTATCAGCTTTATAGTATCCCAAATTATATTCAATTGGCCTTTCGCCTTGATCAAAAACAAATCTTTTTCTAAACAGTACCGGACTGCCAACGGCTACTCTCAATTTTTCGGCAATAAAGGTATTAGCTGATTTTGCACTGATCTCTTCTTTTGACAAGGTAGCTATAACAGAATGATCCTGCTCCAGCATTTCATATAATGGTCTTTTAAAATCCTCATCGCCCGTAAGGCCAACACGCGGATGGAAATAGGAAGCGAAATAAACAAATGGCTCATCAGTACGACCTCTTACTCGTTCCATTTTTAATATTTTGCGGTCTGTTTTTATTTCGAAAAACTTTGCCAGCGCCTCATCTGGAAATACCCAGGTAACGTGCAATTCAAAGTTCTTGATCGGGATTCCTCTTAAAGCCATTTCCTGCGAAAAGCTTAACCAGTTGTTTGATTTTGAGCTAACTGCAGCCTGCGCAACCTTGGTGCCGAATCTTTTTTTACGCACCAGTAATCCTTCAAAAACCAGTTTGTTGATGGCTTGTCTTAAAGTGGTACGTGATATAGCCAGCTTTTTGGCCAGATCTACCTCGTTTGGCAAAAGTTTACCTTCCTGGTACTCTTCTTCTGCTATCAACGTTCTTAAAAGGGCTTCGGCCTGTACGTGTAAAGGGATAGGACTTTTATGATCTATAGCGTATTTCATTTATTAGTGTAAATTACAATAATAGCCATTTTATTCAACAAGTTTATTTGTTGCTACATAAAGACGTACCGAAACAGTTTTTAGTATTCGGCAATTATTATTTTCAAGTACAAAAATAAGTTAATTGGAAATTACTTGTATGATAAATTTATTTATATGTTTGTACATAATATATCATAAGTCGACTGGTTACGAATGTTTATTTGGTGATGAAGCTCTTTTAAGATTCTTATACACTCAGATAAATATGTACGTACATTATTACAAATAAATGAATGTCAATCTAAACTATACAAATACATCCGGTTGGGGTAAATCTGCCAACGAAAAGCTCCGGAAAACTTCACAATTTTTAATGCCTGTAAGATTAACAAATAACAGCAGCATTGCACAGGATGAATATAATGTTTATCCGGTAAGTTCATTAGAAGGAGGAAAGATTTTTAACGGATATCATTCATTAGCCCGGTACATCATCGGGAAAAAAACTGTAATTATTGATGGATATGCAGGTGTTTTCTGGAATGCAATAAAGGAAGCCTTAAATAAACATTTTGCAGAAGAAGGATTAACAGTTAACTGGGTAGAAACTTCAGCATATTTAAGGTCGCAGCAAGAAATTGAGAATTCAATTGAACCTTTTTTGGGAGCTCCCGATGCTGTTTGGGGAACCAAATGTACCCTAACCCTTCGTGATCTGTTTGAACTGGATAAATTAACGGAACAGTTATCCGGTAAGGCTGTGGATCTTAATATAATGATAGGTCCGGGAGCGGCATTAAGCAACTGGGATGCGCCCGTAATTTATATCGACCTGCCCAAAAATGAAGTGCAATTCAGGATGCGGGCAGGCGTTATAACCAACATAGGCGCTCATGAAGCTAACGAGCCATTTTACATGTACAAACGTTTTTACTTTGTTGACTGGGTTTTACTGAACAATCATAAAAAACAAATACTTAATAAAATTGACGTTATAGCAGACGGGCAATGGACAGATGATATTAACTGGATGTACAAAGCCGATTTCATAGATGGTCTGGATGATCTTAGCCGGTCGGTGATCAGAGTTAGGCCCTGGTTTGAACCTGGAGCATGGGGTGGTCATTGGATACAGGAGCACATCAAAAACATCAATAAAGATGTAGTTAATTATGCCTGGTCGTTTGAATTGATTGTGCCGGAGAATGGATTGGTATTTGAAAGCGACGGTTATTTGCTTGAAGTATCTTTTGATTTCCTGATGTTTAATAACCAGCAAGAGGTGCTGGGCCTGCACGCTCAAAAGTTTGGCGATGAGTTCCCTATCCGGTTTGACTTTTTGGATACCTATGGTGGAGGCAATTTATCTATCCAATGTCATCCTTCGCTAAAATATATACAGGAGAATTTTGGTGAGACTATAACCCAAGACGAGACTTACTACATACTGGATTGCAAGGATAAGGCCGAGGTTTATCTTGGTTTTCAGGAAAGTATTCAGCCCGAAGAATTTAGATCGGTATTGGAAACCAGTCAGCATGATAACAAGGAGGTGGCGATTACAAATTATGTTCAGGCACATGCAGCCAAAAAACACGACCTGTTCCTGATCCCAAACGGTACCGTACATAGTGCAGGAGCTGATAACCTGGTGCTGGAGATTAGCGCTACACCCTATATTTTTACCTTTAAGATGTACGATTGGCTAAGGCTCGATCTTGACGGTAACCCGCGCCCGATTAACATTGAGCATGCTTTTAATAACCTCAATTTTGAGCTTAAAGGTGAAAAAGTAAAAACAGAGCTTATTTCCAAACAAGAGGTTATATGGCAAGGCGAAGACTGGCAACTGGTACATTTGCCAACGCATCAGGAACATTTTTATGATGTACACCGGATAGAATTTGACAAAGAGTTCACCATTGAAACCCATAACCAATGCCATGTAATGATGTTGGTTGAAGGATCGGCCATTACCATAAAAACAGCTAACGGAACCAAACAAACTTTTGCTTACGCCGAAACCTTTGTTGTGCCGGCAGCGGCACAATCATATAAATTAACCAACCTGGGTAAAAGCCGCGCAAAGGTGATTAAAGCCTTTTTAAAATGAGTGAAGTGATTGATATTACGGCCGCAAAACCGGGCAAGATCTATCTTTATCTGGTATGCCTTGTGGCTGCCCTTGGTGGGTTTTTATTTGGTTTTGATACCGCTGTAATTTCAGGGACGGTAAGTTTGGTTAAGCATAACTTTAACTTAAACGCGGTTAGCGAGGGCTGGTTTGTAAGTTGTGCGCTGTTAGGTTGTATCATAGGCGTTAGCCTTTCCGGTAAATTAAGCGATAAATATGGCCGCAAAATCGTACTGATCATTTCGGCGGTGCTTTTCCTGGCATCGGCTTTAGGTTGTATGCTATCAGGCTCATTTACCACTTTAATTATATTTAGATTAATTGGCGGTTTGGGCATTGGTGTAGCTTCTATGGTATCACCTTTGTATATTTCAGAATTCTCGCCATCACGTCTCCGTGGAATGATGGTATCGTTATATCAGCTCGCCTTAACCATTGGCATTGTACTGGCTTATTTTTCAAACGCTTATCTGGCAAATCATGCCACCGATGTGTTTAACAATGCTGATATCAGTAAAATATTTTCGGCCGAGGTTTGGCGCGGTATGTTAGGATTGGGGGCATTGCCCGCTGGTATATTTTTGATCTGTTTGTTTTTAGTGCCCGAGTCGCCACGCTGGTTATTATTAAAAGGGCAGGAGCAAAAGGCAATAACAGTGCTCACAAAAATTGATGGAACCGAGATGGCGCAGAAGGAAATGGATGCTTTTAAAGCGTTGAACAAAAATAATGAAGGCGGCTCTATTAAAGAACTATTTACGCCGGTTTATCGGAGGGCTTTATGGATAGGATTACTGCTACCCTTTCTGTCGCAGGTATGTGGTATTAATGCGGTAATTTATTATGGCCCCAGGATTTTGGAGCAGGCGGGTTTCACGCTAAATAATGCACTTGGCGGCCAGGTAACTATAGGTTTGGTTAACGTAATATTTACTTTTGTGGCCATTTTTACCATTGATATATGGGGACGCAGACCCTTACTGTTTACAGGTATTGGCGGCGCTGTTATTTCATTACTCATTATCGGAACTTTGTTTGCATTAGGAATAACTACCGGGCCGTGGATATTGATCTTTATAATAACATTTATATCTTGTTTCGCATTCTCTTTTGGGCCGGTTTGCTGGGTAGTTGTAGGCGAAATATTTCCTAATGCCATCAGGGGAAAGGCGATGGCCTTGGCTACACTATCGTTGTGGATAGGTAATTTTTTAGTAGGGCAGCTAACACCTATGTTATTAGAAGGTTTGGGTTCCTCATGGACATTTTGGCTATTCGCCCTTTGCTGTTCACCTGCATTATGGCTTACTTTTAAACTCATTCCCGAAACCAAAGGCCGTTCATTGGAAAATATCGAAGCTTACTGGAAACAGGCTTATATCCAAGGAGGCAGATCAGATAAATCGTAATATTCGGTTTCAGGTATTTAATTAAAACAATGAGCCATAAAGACATGCTGTCTCTATTCTAACAGCTTAACTCGGCATTAAATGCAATAAAGTTGCATTTAATGTTATTCTTCATTAATTTTAAACCCGAAATAATGAAGATGAAAGTGATGAATAGTTTCGAAACAGATTTTGACGTAATAATTATAGGTGGTAGCTACGCGGGGCTCTCCGCTGCTACTTCTTTAGGGCGGGCACTCCGCAGAGTTTTAGTGATCGACTCTGGTAAGCCTTGTAACCTGCAAACACCTCATTCACATAATTTTTTAACCCGTGACGGGGAAACGCCGGCGGCTATCACTCAAATAGCCCTGGAACAGCTCACTATGTATGACACAGTTAAGCTGATTTTTGATACTGCAATAGAAGCTACTACAAAAGAAGATGGTTTTCGCATACAGACGTTATCAGGTAAAAAGTATTTTGGCAAGAAGCTGCTTTTTGCTACAGGAATAAAAGATATTATGCCGGATATACCTGGTTTTTCTGAATGCTGGGGAATCTCTGTAATACATTGTCCGTATTGTCACGGTTACGAAGTGCGGCAACAACCAACAGGTATTTTAGGAAATGGTGATGTGGGTTATGAGTATGTGAAACTTATTAATAACTGGACAAAAGATATCACATTGTTTACCAACGGAGCATCAACATTAAGTATGGAACAGGTGAAGCAGTTAAAATCCCGTAATATTCATATTGAGGAAAACAAGGTCAGGGAAATTGTACATGAAAACGGTCAAGCCAAAGGCATATCATTGGAAAATGACAGCATCTATTTGCTAAATGCTTTATATAACCGACCGGCCTTTATACAGCATTGCGACTTGCCCATGAAACTGGGATGCGACCTGACCGATGCAGGTTATATTAACGTAGATAGTTTCGGGCGTACCAATATATCGGGGATTTATGCGGCCGGTGACAACACCACGCCTATGCGAGCGATATCTATGTCAGTAGCGTTGGGTACTGCAGCAGGAGCGTTTATCAACAAGGACTTAATAGACAATAATTATATTTAAATTTTTTAAAACCAATAGTATGATAAACTTAAATAATGATCGTAATGTTGTTGCTCCTGCACTATTTTTATATCGCTTCTATCTTATCTGGAATTATGGTTTTCTTTCCGCTTTTAATGACCATTAGAATAATGCCTGCTATAATAAAAGGAATGCTTAATAGTTGCCCCATATTTAATGACATATAGGCTTCAAAAGCCACCTGATCTTCTTTTAGGTCTTCTAACAGGAATCTCGCTGTAAATATTAATATCAAAAATAGTCCCAGTAAAAAACCATTTTTTGATGACCAGTATTTGGCTGCTAAGTTCAGCAAGATAAAAATACCAAGATATGCCAATGCTTCATAAAGTTGTGCCGGATGCCGGGGAACGCCATCATCTCTGACAAAAATAAATGCCCAGCTTAACTCCGTGGGCCGGCCGATAATTTCGGAGTTCATCAAATTGCCCAATCTGATAAAACATCCCGCCAGCGGAACAACTAAAGCCAGTTGATCCATAACCCACAACAGGTTTATATCCTTATGGTACTTGCGATGGTAAAGCCAAAGTGCTATAAAGATACCAATGCCACCACCATGACTGGCCAATCCCTGATAACCGGTGATTTTAAAATGAGGTGTGAACTGAAAAGGTAAAATTATTTCTATTAGATGCGAATGATAATAGCCCCAGTCGTAAAACAGACAATGACCCAGCCGGGCGCCCACAAGTGTGCCGGCTACTGTATAGATAGTAAGCCTATCAAGCAGGTACGGGTTAACAAGGGCGGTTTTAAAACGGTGTTTAACAATTAGGTAACTCAATACAAAACCACCTAAAAATAATACGGAATACCAACGCAGCGCATAAAAGCCGAGGTCGAAAATGTTGGGATTAGCATCCCAGGTAATATACCCGTAGATGTTTAAATGTGTCGATATAAGCATTGTTTCAACATTTTTTCAAACCCGGCAGGGTTTAAGTTTTTACCAATAAATACAATACGGCTGTTCTTTTCCGTATTATCAGCCCAGGCATCGCCGGCAGCAACAGCCAGATCATTCATAACCGATTGGATGATTATTTTTTTGGGTTGATCATGAATGTTAAAAATGCCTTTTACGCGGTAAACATCTTTAGCCTGAAAGTTAAGGAAAACTGTTAATCTATGTGAGAGTAATTGTAAGTCGAAAGGCTCGTTAAAATTAAAGCTTAATGAAACCAGATCGCCATGTTGATGACGCTGTAACGCAAAGGTTCGATTAGCAGCCTTAGACAGTTTAACATCAACTACTGCCTGACGTACAGCCTGGTAAATTTCAGCAAAAGGGTAACATTCCCGATGGCCTGATAATACAGTTGCTAAGGGATTAATACCTTTTAAAAGTTTTTCGATATGAGCCAATTGCTCAGTGTCGATCATGTCTGTTTTAGTGATGAGTAAAATATCACTAAAGCTGATCTGGTTGCGCGCCTCATCGGTTTCGCGCAGTTGTTGTTCAATGTTACGGGCATCTACCAGGCATATTACCCGTTTAAGTTTGTAATAGTAAGGCACATTGGCATTGGTAAGAAAGGGCGCCGCTACCGATGCAGGATTTGCTATACCAGTGGTTTCTATCACCAACTCATCAAACTCTTCGCGGCCTTCCCATAACACTTCCAGCAGCGAGTAGAAGTCTTCATTCAAAGTGCAGCACAAGCAGCCATTGCTGAGTTCAAACAGCTTATCATCAGCGCAAATAACCAGTTGACCATCTATCCCTTCCTGACCAAATTCATTTTCAATCACGGCGAGTTTTTCGGTATTTCGATAGGCTATTAGTCTGTTCAGGAAAGTGGTTTTACCGGCGCCGAGAAAACCAGTGATTATAGTAACTGGCTTTGCTGCTATTACGCTCATTTTTCAGTCTGTTTAAATTTAAACAAATATAATTAATAAATGCAATTATGTTGCTTTTGATTGCTGTTAGACGAGTAAATAATAATATAGTTGCAAGTCCGTTTTTATACAGCAAAGTGTTTTAATAACACTTTGTAAATTTTTAATAACTAAAATGTTACGGTGAAAAATAAAAAATCAACGAAACTATTACAATCAAGACTTGGTAGGTTGTTGATTTTTTTTCAGTTTTGTCGATTGGTTAATATTTTAATTACATCCTATTAACCTGCTGTTACCTAAGTTATGATTGATTTCACAGAAGAACTGTCCGAAGAGGAACTGATACGGTTGCTGAAGCAAGACAGGCTTGGTGCGTTCCGTGAGATATACTCCCGGTACTGGAAAAAATTATTTGATGAAGCATACAAGAGGCTAAAGAACAGAGAATTGGCCGAAGAGGTTGTACAGGAACTTTTTACTAATCTTTGGACAAAAAGACAAGTACTGCAAATCAACACTACTATAGGCGCATACCTGCATTCGGCAATAGCTAACCAGGTTATTGACATCTATCGTAAGGAATTGGTGCGATCAAAGTATAAAGAGGCCTTTAAAGTTGTACATACGGAGGTTGATAACTCAACCGTAGATTCCATCATGTTAAAAGACCTGGTTTATACCATTGATGAGGAAATAAGCCACCTGCCCGACAAATGCCGCTCGGTATTTGAATTGAGCCGTAAAGAACACAAAAGCAATAAGGAAATAGCCACCTACCTGGGGATATCCGAGAAAACGGTAGAACAGCATCTCACCAAAGCCTTAAAACAAATAAGGCTTACCCTTACCCACTATCTTACCCTTATGCTGTTTTTATTACTAAAATAATTTTTTAATAAAAAGTTTCAAACCGACTAAGGGATGTGTCTTTCTCAAACGTCAATCATAGTATAAACCGAATTTTTTTCTTTTCATGAAAGAACATCTATCTATTGAATTACTGGAAAGGTATATTAATGGCGAATGCACGGATGATGAAGCTAACCTGGTAAAACAATGGTACCAATCATTTGAACATGATACTAATTATACTTCGGCTCTGAACGCCTCTCAACAAAAAGAGTTGGAAGAAAAAATATATAACAGTATACTGAGCAATATAGATGCTGTAAATGATCAGGACGCGCCGATAATAAATAACAGAAGTAATACCTGGTTATGGGTAGGTGCAGTAGCTGCCATGCTATTGATAGCTATTATGATAGGTTTATTCCGTAAAACAAATACGGGTACCCAAGATACGCTGGCCAGCAATCAGCAGGAAATGGTGTCTATTACCAATAACTCCCACCGTATTTATAAATCAAAACTTCCCGATGGCAGTACAGTTTGGTTAAACCCTAATGCCCAATTAAAATATCCCAAGAGGTTTGCGGCATCGGCACGTATGGTTTTCATGTCGGGCGAATGCTTTTTTGAGGTCACTAAAAATCCAGAACGCCCTTTTATAATCAGTAGTCATTCTATTATTACCAAAGTTTGGGGAACAAGTTTCCGGGTGCGTGATAATGGGCAAAGCAGTGAGGCTGATGTGGCGGTAGTAACTGGTAAAGTATCTGTGAGTATTAAAACCAAACAGAGCGTAAACAACACCCGGTTAAATATAGAAAACGGGGATGTGATGCTGTATCCGCATCAGAAGGCGGTGTACTCTGTGCATGATCATACATTGAAGCCTATCACCAAATCTGATGAAACCACGCTTAAAATATGGAACCACGAGGATTTGTTATTTGATAATAAACTGATGAAGGATATTGTACCTGTACTAAACGCGAGGTATAAAACACACATTGTTGTAGCCAACGAAAAATTGAACCGCTATATGCTTAACGCAGATTTTACGGGCTTTAACCTGCCCGATGTTCTTGAGGCGCTTAATAAATCGTTAAGTATTGATTACGAAATAAAAAATAACACTATCGAACTTAAATAAACCAACTATTAACCAAACCCATGATTGAATGAAAGAGAGAACAAAAGCCTAAAAATCAGTTATAAGCCAGCAAGAAAACTGGTATAAATAAAAAAACTTAGAAGTGTTACGACCACTCCTAAGTTCAGATTAGCCCAAATCAATTGACACCATTTTTAATGGTGGCGGGGCGTTAATTGTCTCATTTTTAAAAAGAAACATAACAAATATATGAAATTTCGTTTACGAACACCCATTCCCTGGTATCAAATCATGAGGATAACATTTATACAAATTCTGATATCAACCATGTTAACCGGTATGGCATACTCAAACACCTTGAGTGCCCAGGGTATACTTGATAAAAAGGTAAGTATATCATTAAATAATACCACCCTGGTTGATGTATTAACTCATTTGCAAAAGAATGATAATGTTAAGTTTATATACAGCAGCACAGCTATCAACGGCACTCAGAAAGTTTCTGTTAACATGAAAAACGAGTCGCTTAAAAATGTGCTTGACGAAGTATTAAAAAGTAAAGGTATAAGCTATGAAGTACTGCAGGGCAGGATTGTTTTAGGCAAAGCCAGCCCCGTTGATGAAACAGTTCCGGTTCCTGTAACCACTCCGGCAAATACAGAAACAGATATTGCTGCAACGCCAATAACTGGTAAGATTGTTGACCAAAGCGGTCAGCCTATTATTGGAGCCAGCATCCTTGAAAAAGGCACCACAAATGGCGTGTCAACAGATTTGAATGGTAACTTTAAACTGAACGTAGCTGGTCCGTCATCTGTATTGGTGGTAGCTTATATTGGTTATAATAACCAGGAGATAACTGTTGGCAACCAAACTAACATTACCATAACCCTTGTTGAAAACGTTAAAAACCTGAACGAGGTTGTTGTGGTTGGTTACGGTACACAAAAGAAAGCTACCGTTACAGGTGCTATCAGCAGTGTTAAAGCTGCCGATATACAAGACCAACAGGTAACTCGTATTGACGATGCTTTAAGAGGCCGCGTTAGTGGGGTAAGCGTTGTACAAAGCTCCGGTCAGCCTGGTGCCGCTCCGCAAATACGTGTAAGAGGTGTTACATCAAGAATAAACAGCGATCCGTTATATGTTGTTGACGGAGTTGTTGTTGATGACATATCGTTATTGAACCCTAATGATGTTGAATCAACGGAGGTTTTGAAGGATGCATCCGCAGCTATCTACGGTTCTCGTTCATCAAATGGCGTTATCCTCATCACTACCAAAAAAGGTAAAAAAGGTGATGCTGTAATTAGCTATAACGGCTATATAGGTTTTCAGGGGCCGGTAAGCAAGGTTAAATTGGCCAATGCATCACAGTATGCCACTTTAAGAAATGAAGCACAGGTTAACGATGGCAAAGCTCCTATATTCACCAATCCGGGATCATTAGGCGCGGGTACCAACTGGCAAAATGAGATTTTCAGTAACAATGCTCTGATTCAGAATCATAACCTGAATATCAGCGGCGCTACTGATAAAGTTACTTACTATACTTCTTTTGGTTATCTTGATCAAAAAGGTATCGTAATGCCTGATATTTCTGATTACAAGAAATTCAACTTTACAACCAATACTACTTATAAAGTAAAAAAATGGTTCACTATTGGTGAAAATTTCACCTATTCTTATAACCGAAATAAGAGTGTAGGTAATACCAATAGTGTATTTGGCGGTCCACTTAGTTCTGCTTTAAACCTTGATCCGCTTACCCCGGTAACAGTAAGTGATATCGGTGCCCAACCAAACGCGTCTGTTTATACCGATCAGGCCAATTACATAGTAAGAAATGCACAGGGATTGCCGTATGGTATATCCAACTATGTATCGCAGGAGATCACCAACCCTTTTGCATACGCTCAAACCCGGGTAGGTAATTACAACTATGCGACCAATCTCCTGGGTAATGCTTTTGCTGAGATTGAACCGATTGAGGGTTTAAAGATCCGTACACAGATAGGTGCCAAACAATCATATTATGGGCAGGATGGATTTACCCCACTTTATTATCTAAATTCAAGTACAAGCAACCTTTCAAGCACTTCACAGTATCAGGAAAACGACAGAAACCTGTCATGGAACTGGGATAATACAGCTACTTATACCCGTTCATTCGGTAAGCACAATTTATCTGCTTTAGTAGGTACCAGTGCACAGAAAATAACGTCATCGGGCTTAGGTGGCACATTCATTGGTGAACCGGTAAATTCATTTGCCGACGCTTCAACCGGGTTCGCTTTACCGGCAGCTAACAGGATAGCTACTGGTATCATAGCTCAACCACACACATTGGCTTCGTACTTTGGCAGGGTGACTTATGATTATGATCAAAAATACCTGTTCATAGGTATCATCCGCCGCGATGGTTCATCAAGGTTTGGTAGTAACAATGTTTACGGTACGTTCCCATCAGCCGAAGCTGGTTACGTAATCAGCCGAGAAGACTGGTTCCCGAAAAATACCTTTGTTGATTTTATTAAACTACGTGGTTCATACGGTATTGTAGGTAATGAAATGGCTGTTGGCGATTTTGCCTATGCTGCAACTATTGGTAGCGGTCGTAATTATGTATTTGGTAATGATAACCTGATTGTTGGTTACAGCCCTAATGCTCCGGCCAACCCGGATTTGAAATGGGAAGAAACCCGTACTGCTGATCTCGGTTTTGATGCTACCTTGTTCAATAACTTGAGCGTAACCTTTGATGTTTACAGAAAGCTGACCAAAGGTATGCTGCAAAATGTGCAGTTACCAACTTATGCCGGTTTTAGCGGCCAACCATTTGCCAATGTTGGTGATATGGAAAACAAGGGTGTGGAGTTAAGCCTGGGATATACCGGCAAAGTAGGTGATTTTAAATATAACGTAGGTGGTAACATATCTTATAATCACAACGAAGTAACCAGCCTGGGTAATCAGATAAACTACTTTACTGTAGGTAGTGTACAAAGCTCCACCTATGAAATTGGCCGTACTGCTGTTGGTCAGCCGGTGGGTGCGTTCTATGGCTTCCAGGAGCTGGGTGTATTCCACTCACAGGCAGAAATTAACGCTTATACTAAAAATGGCCAGTTAATACAGCCTAATGCTAAACCAGGTGATTTTAAATGGGCTGATGTAGATGGTGATGGTAAAATAACCGCGTCAGATCGTAAATTCCTGGGCAATCCGCTGCCTACCTTTACTTATGGTGTAAACTTTAACGCCAGCTACAAAAACTTTGACATAAAAATATTTGGTCAGGGTGTTTGGGGTAATAAAATTTACCAGGCTTACCGCCGTTTAGATATCGCTTCGGCAAATTATCCTATCGCGGCTGTAAACGCATGGACGCCAGAAAATGCAAATAGCAACTATCCTCGTTTAACCGATGCTGATCCAAACCAGAATTTTAAAAACCCATCAAACTTTTACCTGCAAAATGGTGCTTACTTCCGTATTAAAACCTTGCAGTTGGGATATAACCTGCCACAAAGCTGGTTAAAATCCGCAGATGTTAAAAAGGTAAGAGTATTTTTAAGTAGCAACAACCTGGTAACTATTACCGGTTACAAAGGTTATGACCCCGAAATAAGTGGTGGTATCGATATGGGCATTTACCCTCAGGCCCGCACATTTATGGCTGGTTTAGACATTACTTTATAATAACAAATAACAAGATTGATCATGAAATCAAAATATATTATATATACGGGAGCAATTTTGCTGGGTGTAGGTGCTTTAGCTTCCTGTAAAAAATCATTTCTGGAATTAACGCCACAAGGGCAGTTTCTTCAGTCAAACTATTATGCTAATCCCGCGGAGGCGCTTACCGCTGTGGTGGCAGCTTATGATCCGTTGGTTACCGAAACAGGCGGTATTGATAATACCTACTCATCACCACTGGGTGCATTGAACGCTGCATCGGATGATTGTTACGCCGGTGGTGGCAGCTCGTCAGACGTACCCGCATGGCAGGCTATTAATAATTATACCCTGTCGCCAACTGTTGGTCCTCAAAACCAATTCTGGGCTATTAATTTTCAGGGTGTAAACCGCGCCGACGTTTTGTTAGAGCAATTACCTAAAGTACCGGGCCTAAGTGCTGATCTGTTAAAAAGGTATACAGCCGAGGGCCAATTCCTGCGTGCGCACTATTACTTTGACCTGGTTAGGTTATTTAAAAACGTGCCCTTAATACTCACTACTTTAAATATCAGCAACGTGTATCAACAGCCTCAGGCTCCTACAGAAGCTGTATATGCGCAGATAGAAAAGGATCTTTTAGCAGCTATTGATGGCCTACCGGTAACTATTATTCCTTCAGAGAATGGTCGGGTATCTCAAGGTGCAGCAAAGGCCCTTTTGGGTAAAGTGTACCTGTATGAAAAAAAATGGTCAGATGCCGCACGCTTATTAAACGATGTAAATACCAATTACAGCTATAAACTGCTGCCTAATTATGGTGATATATTCAGCACCAAAAATAAGTTCAACAGTGAATCTATCTTTGAATTGGTACACTCTGGTACACAAAGCTATACCTGGAGCAACTGGGATCAGTTTAAATCAAATGTGTATGTACAAATGGTTGGCCCAAGAAGTTATACCGGTCCAATTTACTACAGCGGTGGTTATGGCTTTAGCCCGGTTACTACCCAGTTAGCCGATGCCATGAAAGGTGATCCGCGGTATGGTTATACTATTGTAAATATCGACAGCTTAACCAAAGCTACTAAAACAAGCTATGCGCCAAGCTATCAGAATACTGGTTACTTTATACAGAAATACGCACCTATAAACGCCAATAAAGTAACAACAGGTATTACCGAACTGAACTGGCCTAATGACTACATCGAGATCCGGTTGGCTGATACTTACCTGATGGAAGCTGAAGCTGATCTGAATGGTGGTGGCAGCACCGCGCGTGCTCAAACTTTGCTTGATGCTGTACGCAGCCGTGTGGGTTTACCATCTGTAGCGGCAACCCTGCAAAATGTTTATACCGAAAGGCGTTTAGAGCTGGCTACAGAAGGTCACCGTTGGTTTGACCTGGTACGCTGGGGACAAGCACCCACTGCTTTATCGTTTAAAGGCTTTAAAGCAGGTGTGAATGAAATTTTACCTATCCCATTGAATGAGACAACCAATGGCAGCCAGGTAAAACAAAACCCCGGCTATAATTAATATAACCGCTTATATAGAAGGGCTGCCGCGTTATGTGGCGGCCCTTTGTTTTTTATTTGTTTTACATAATTATTGAAGTAAATTGTTGTTGAGTTTACGAGCTTATCCCAGCCGATAAAATCAAATTTAAACCACCGTATCCAATTTGTGAATTAACGACATGCTTAAGAAAAAGACCTTCTTTTTTGTTTTAATTTCCCTTATCCCCTTAAGTTTTATTTTAACACAGTGTTATAACGCCGGTGCTCCGGAAGATGATCCGCGGGGGCAGTTATTTGCCGGTTCGGAGAGCTGTGTTAAATGCCATAGCGATGTTTATAATTCCTATACGCATACCGCCCATTTTCAAACTACACGCCCGGCCGCGGCCGACAATATTAAAGGTAGCTTTGATAAAGGCTTTAACATTTTAGATTATGGTAGCGGGCTGCATGTAGCTATGGAAAAACGTGGTGATAGCCTTTACCAGGTTGGATACATGAACAACAAACAAACTGAGGCTGAAAAGTTTGAAATAACTGTAGGCCTGGTAAATGCCCAAACCTATTTGTATTGGAAAGAAAACCAATTATTTGAGTTGCCGGTATCTTACTTTACGGCTTTGCATGGCTGGGCTAATAGTCCGGGATATGATCCAACCCGAATAAACTTTCAACGCCCTATATTGCGTAAATGCCTGGAGTGCCATACTTCCTACATCAGCGACTTGCCCCAGGCGAGTATGCAGGTAGGGTTTGATAAAGCCTCACTGATATACGGTATTGATTGTGAGCGATGCCATGGCCCGGCTGCCAATCATGTTAATTATCATACCGCTTATCCGGATGAGAAGAAGCCAAAATATATCACCACCTACGCATCTTTAACAAGAGGGCAAAAGATGGATGCCTGCGCGGTTTGCCACTCGGGTACCAAAGGCGATTTTCAGCGTACATCATATGCTTTTCATATGGGCGATACCTTATCCAAATTTAAGGAGATGACCTTTTTGCCTGATGATCCTAAACATCCAAGCCCCGATGTGCATGGTAATCAGAGCGCGTTGTTACCTGCCAGCAAGTGCTTTATCATGAGTAAAATGGATTGCAATACTTGCCATGATCCGCACATTAATCAGGAACGGAACCTGGCTATGTTTACCCAGAAATGCCTGAGTTGCCATAGCGAGGCCAAGCACAATTTTTGTAAAATGGCTCCACAAATAGGTGCTGTGATTAATAACTATTGTATCAACTGTCATATGCCGCAGCAATCATCGCATGTGATCATGGTAGGAGGAGGCTCACAGGGTAAAACCAGCGCGCCTTATCTGTTACGGAACCATCATATCGCGGTTTACCCGCAGGAAACCCAAAAAGTGCTGGATTTTATCAAGACCAAGAAGATATAAACAGGGCATATAAAAGACGCATATAATGCGCCTCTACGTGTAAATATTTTGTAGAGACGCATTGCATGGGGCTTTTTAACAAGTTAATAGGTAAGTGTTAAGCCTCCCCCCCAACCCATGTCGCTATCATAATGACTGGATAGCGCGAAATTGCGGGTAAAAATGTACCTGAACCCTGCCGCGTATTCCTTATCCGTATTACCCATAAAGGTAAAACGCAGGCGGCTGGTAAGCGGTATATCATCCCTGCTAAGTTGAAATCTTAGCTTGCCATTACCATCAATACGGGCATCGGCTACTATCAGCATGGGCAGGGTATAAGCTAAACCGGCAACTACTGTTTTGCGGTTATTTTTATTGCTTACCTGACCGAACAGGTTCTTTTCAGGCCCGCCATTTTCTTTCTTGTAATGGTAATCAAAACCACCATAAGCATATAGCCATTGCATACGACCAAAATATCGGCCCAACATGGTTTCACTTTCGTAACCATCATGATCATGCAGACCAAGGTGCCACAAGGTCGAAAACTTCCAGCGGGTATTAGCCAGTGAAGCGGTACCATCGCTGCCATTGCTTTCCAGCCCGACTCTTGCCGATGCATAAAAATGCTGATCATCCGCATAGATCTTTTTGATGGCTGCTGCCGGATCAGGGATCTCGGGATTAGGCGGTGAATTTTCATAACTGAAGATACGCCCCATGCCGCTCATCATGTGGTAGAGGATATGGCAGTGGAAAAACCAGTCGCCGCCTTCGCTTGCCCTGAACTCAATGGTGTCCCTTTCCATCGGCATAATATCCAGCGTGTTTTTTAATGGTGAATGATCGCCCTGGCCGTTCAATACCCTGAAGTAATGCCCATGCAGGTGCATAGGGTGCCGCATCATGGTATTGTTGTACAGGATGATGCGCACGTTTTCGCCCTTTTTAATCAGGATCTTGTCCGACTCAGAAACGGTTTTGTTGTTTATCGTCCACACATAACGGTTCATATTGCCGGTAAGATCAAACCGCAGTAATTTGGTTGGCCCTTCGGGGAGGGTGGTCACCTTGGTTGATCGCAGCATACCATAATTCAGGGTAACGATATCGGAAGAATTACCGCTCATGTCTATGCCATCCATATTCATGTTACCCATATCCTTATCATCAGCTTTTTTATCGCTCATGTTCATACCTCCCATTTTGTCGGCTTTCTTGTTTTTTGGGCCACTGGTTTTTTGAGGCTCACCTGTTATTTCGGGATACATCACGGTATTCATATCCATCACCTGGTTGGTCATGGTCATGCCATCCATCTCCTTCATGTTGCCTTGCATGTCCATCATCCCGTTCATCATTTTCATGCCCTCAAAATATTTCAGGCGCGACAGATGGGTGGCTTTATGCTGTGTACCCGAACCCAGCCAAAGCGACGTGTATTTGGTTCGATCTTCTGGAGTAGCTAAAAATTCATAGCTGCCATCTTTGGGGATGGTGACCACCACATCATAAGTTTCGGCAGTAGCGATGATCAGACGGTCAACCTTTACAGGTTCTACATCTTCGCCATCATTGGCTACTACGGCGATCTTACCACCCGCATAATTAAGCCAGAAATAGGTTGATGAACTGCCGTTAACCACGTGCAGCCTCACCTGGTCGCCGACCTTAAACTGCGGCGCAGTGCTCTCCGGTTTGCCATTGCTGAAGAATCGGTCATAGAATACATCGCTCACATCCATGGCTGTCATTCGCTTCCATTCGTTGGTAATTTTGGTTTTAAACTGACCTTCTTTAATAGCCTCAGCATAGTTCTGTGTGCTGCCTTTGCGTATGGCATACCAATCGGTAGCATTATGCAGCAGGCGCTGTACCTGTTCAGGATTTTCATCTGTCCAGTCGCTCAGTAACAAGGTATAATCCTTAATGGATGATGATTGCTTTTCATGAATGATAAAAGCGCCATACATCCCGCTTTGCTGCTGGGTCATGGTATGCGAATGGTACCAGTAAGTGCCATGCTGTACCAATGGGAATTTATACAGATGTGTTTCACCAGCTTTTACCGGCGATGTGGTCAAATAGGATACGCCATCGTACCGGTTAGGCAAAATAAGCCCATGCCAGTGGATGGATGTTTCCATCATCATGTTATTATGCACGTAGATCTCGGCAGTATCACCCTCGGTAAAGGTAAGGGTAGGTGCCGGTATCGATCCGTTAATGGCCATTGCGGGCCTGGCCTTACCGGTGTAATTTACCGTGGTATCGCTTATATATAAATGGTAAATCTCCCTGTTGCCTATTTTGGTATAGAAAGGCTCCCGCTTAACGCCGGCACCCTGATCCATTTTCATAGATAGGTGATGCTGACCGAAAGCAGTAGCCGCCAGGAACAGATTTACCCATATTAAAAGGTAAGTCTTCATAAAAAAGCCTGTTTGTTATTTGGCAGCCGGAGCCAGTGTTTCTGTTGTTTTACCGCAGGTTAGCATTTGCTTTCCGTAGTATGGATTTTTAATGGTGTTGCTTTCACTCAACCAGGAGGCCTTTTTCATAGGGCAGTATTGCTCATAAACCGTATTGGTGTTCAGTTTAAGGCCTTTAACTACGGCATACATGTTTTTAGATAAACTCGTGAAATGTTCGCGCTGGTGATCAATAGCATCGCTCTCGCTGATATGGCGACTATCAAATTCCAGTTTTTCGGCATAGGTCATCCACAATTTATGCTGATCGGCAGTTAACTTATCCATGGGCACAGCGGCAATGGCGGTTAATAGGTCTTTGGCTTTTGCTTTGGTTTGCGCGTTGTTATCGGCAGTAAGGGCATTCTTAACGTCCAGGTAAGCGCTTAATACATTGTTTACAGCGGTATTGGCTGTTTTATCCTGGGCTTTTACGGTTGAATAAGTGATCAGTACGGTGAAAAGTATTATGAAGGATTTTAACGTTCTCATGATTTTTATGATTAAAAGTAATTAATTTTTTGATGGTTATATCGTTGATTGACAGTTAGTAACCATATAGCTGTCAAATGACAGGGCATCCTATTGCCAGGCTTAAAAACAGAATTACTTTATCAGATTTGGAGAGAACGTTGTTGTATGGCTATCGCTTTGCCCGAGAGACCCGGAGGGGCCTTACCTAAACTTAGCTTGAACGAATTTAAAACAAGGTACTGTGTAGCAGCCGGTATTAGCTGAAATGGTCTGGTAACAATAGCTACCAATGACGCTTGAACATCAACACCTGCTGGTTTTATATTTTCTTTGATCACATAATTGCCATGCTTTTTGCAGCAATCGCAATCATCGTTTTTGGAATTGTGTTTATGGTGATGTGGAGAGCTGCCATGATTCATGGCCTGCATAGCCATTTGATTGCCCATTAAGCTTTGGCCTGTACAATGTACCAGGCATACGAACATCCCTGTGGTGAGTAACAGGTAAAATGCTGCTATGCTTAAAACGGTGGCTCTTTTCATCCAACAACAAAGTTAAAGCATTATAACGGATATGTTTTATAAAATTTTATGTGTCATTTATAAAATTTTGGTCAATAAAAGCTCTTGGCTAAGGGGCTAAAGGTAATAACCATTACTGAGGGCCATATTTCGCTTTGATATAGTCTATCGTAGAAGTGATCATTTGCCGGAGTATCCCCTCGTTAATATCTTCCAGTTTTTTGATGTAGGTACAGCCTTTCCCGGTTTTGTGCTTGCCGAGTTTCGCGAGTAGCTTTTCTTTTTCCGCAGGCTCCTGCATGAGGTAAAGGCTAATTTCAGCCTTGCGTGGAGAGAAAGCGACCAGCGGCATATCGCCCTCGCGACCGCTCTCATATCTGTAATGGCAGCTGCCAAAGCCTACAATAGCGGGTCCCCACATTTTGGCTTTCAGGCCGGTTTGTTCTTCCATGATTTGTACCAGCCTGAAGCTATCCTTGCGCTTAGTTTCATCCGGTACCGCATTCAGAAACTCGGTTACACTGGCGGTGGTTTCTTTAGTTTTGTTTTCGGCCATGGTTTGACAGGTTGAAAGTGACAGGTTCCTGAAATAGATACAAGTTAATTAAAAGATTTTATAAAATTCAAACAACCACAATCAGCAGAAAACTTTTTAAACCTTTATTTTAACACTTTTCTTATCAAAAACGGGGTGGAAATGAATCGAAAACTGCTCAAAACTCATTCATAACTATCTATTTTAACACTTTTTAACAAATTTTTGACACGATTTTTAGGATTTAAAAAGATTAACTTGATTGATAATCAAATAACTACATGTCAGTCGGTGGAATTTTGAGACCTTTTTTCTCTTTAACCAAACAGCCCTGCTTACAATTTTCAAGTAAGCAGGGCTGGTGATTGAATATACTTAAAGATACAGAAAATGTTTGGAATTTGCAATGGGATAGTCGCTATAAGGAAGGGATAAGTAATAACTAAAGCCATGTCATTGCGAGCGCAGCGTGGCAATCTCTATGCTTTACAGGGCGAAGTGACGTATCATCTTAATCTTCCTGTGTAGAGATTTGCTTCGTACCTCACAATGACGTGCTGAGAAAGAATGCTTTTCTTTCCACCGCAGGTGAAGAGAGGGCGATCCAGCGAAGCGTAGATGGGGTGAGTCAATTCCGGTTTGAAACCTTTTTATCTTAATGAAGAATAATTATAAAACTGGAGCCGGCCGGTGCCGTTTACTTTGATTGTTTTTGTTTCGTCGGCGCCGTGGCTGTTTTTTAAGGTAAGACTAATCTGGTTTTCGCCTTTTTGCAGTGGAATGCGCGCGTATGAAATGTATGATGGCAGGGTTTGCCAATTGCGGGTATCGGCTTTTTCAGAGAGCAGGCTGTACAGCTGTATGCCATAACCTATGCCTTGCAATAAGGAGTTGGTATTGCCATTGTTATCTTTAGCGGCGGCACGTACCGAATATTCTGCTATCTTTTTTACAGCCAGCCTGGAAAGTACCTTGCCCATCTCGTTTAAGGTACGTTGCTGTAGGGTTTTAAAGGCCAGCTCATTGATATCCTCGGCTTTTTCAAGTGGGATCTGCTGCTGGTTACTGGTGACTACCGCGCCTGAATAATATGGGGTTTGGGCCACGTATTTTGGCCAGGCTACACGCAGGCTTTCTACCGATTTGGTATTTACTTTATTCCTGTCGCCGCTATAATTGAAAGGGATTACCAAACCACCGGCTGCATCGGTGAAGAAAAGGTCGCCGTTGTTGTTCCGGATCAGGCTGAAAAATAAGTCGACCTGGGTTTTAACCGGTGCAAGGCCGTTTTCCCAAAAAAGGATCAGCTCGCCGCCTTCGCTGGGTTTGGGCAGTACATAATTGCTGATACCGAAGGTTGTTTCAAATTGATCTGCCTCTGTCGTAAAACCATTAAGCATAGCCGTACGGATCACATCCTGCTGCAGGCCAAGCGGCATAGCAGTACCGTAATAGGTTTTATCGGGGTTTTTCAGGTACAGCTCGGCCGCGTTACGGTAAGATATAAATGCGTTATTAACATCGTTATTGCTTTCATACAACATGCCCTGCAGCATGAGCGAAAACGCGTCGTTTGAGTAACGGCTATCCTTATTGTTAAATTTATCGCCTTGTACCTGTGCCTGCAGACTAATGCGCCTGGCTTCTACAATGGCATCCTCCGTATTGTGCAGGTACATGTAATTGAGCGCCTTGTAATAATGGATCATGAATTTCTCAAAATCCTCACCTTTATAGCGTTGCGTCATGGGGTTTACCAATGCACCAACAGCCTCATCTGCCGCACTGGTAAGGCCATGTTCCAGCATCGAGTCGGCCTCATTAAAATATTGGTTGCTGTTCTTATATTCTCCGTTCAGCTGACTTATCCTTCCTTTTTCCATCAGGTAAAGGAGCCGGTTACGGGGTTTTTGGATCAGGCTGTTTTTGTCCAGCTCAGTCTCGGCCGCTTTGTAATTCCCGGCCGAAACATTTTTATAATACGGAAGAATACGGTCATTATAAGATGCGCAGCCCGACAAAAAAAGCATCAATCCTATAACAGATGATGCCAGGAGAATATACTTGCGGAGGTTTATCATTATTTATAAGGTATCAAGTAGCTAGTATCAAGTATCAGGACAGCTTCACAAGGCTGCATAAATAGTATTCAAAAAATCTTGATACTTGATACTAACTACTTGATACTAAAAGCAGATTAGTTTTTTACGTATTTGGCTATTTTCTTTTCGCCTATCCAAACTACTTCGTTGGTTTGGATGTTGGTCAGTTCCAGGTTTACCTGGTAGTAAACTACTTTTTGGCGTTTGTGCGCGTCAACAATGGAGTTAATAGAACCTTGCAGTATATAATCGGCACCATTTTCCAAACCGAATTTTTTCATGCTTGAAACGGTAGCGTTGGTTTGCTGATCTTCTTTTTCGGCACGCAGCTCTTCACGTTTTTTGCCGCCCTGTACCAAACGTACTTTTTGAGTTTGTATAAAGGCGCTTTCCACATCTTTTACAAAGGTTTCGGCATCAATATGTTCGTGGCTTTTGTTTTGAACAAAACCCACAATAACTACCGGTCTTTTTCCCTGGTGCTCTTGCTGGTGTGTATTGATCCAGTTGGCATTTAATATTTTATCGGTAAGATCGGCTGCTACTAATCTCGAGTCGCTGTTGTTCCAGTTTCCGCTGATATCGATAGTTTCGTCTGTACTAACACGCGTTACTTGTCTGGAGCATGAGGCTACTAACATTCCTGAAACTGCAAGGGCAGCAACTGCTATAATTTTGTTGAATTTCATGTGTATTGTTCGGGGTTTTATATAGTAAGATTGTATTTGATGTAAATTGTTACCAGCCAAATCCTATTCCAACGCTGGTACGTCCGCCCCAGCCGCCACCACGGTGGCCACCCCAACGGTTGCCCCAGCTACCGCCCCAGCCGCTATTCCAGCCCCAATTACTGTAGGGGTACGAGTAGCCGCCATAAAGGCTCCATGATGGTGAATAATCATAACCGTTCATACGTTCCTGATGGCGCCATTCGCGGTTTTGCCTGCGGCGTTCCAGTCTGGCCTCGTACCAATCGTAAGCTTTATAGGTGTTTTGAACAGTAGTACCGTGCAGGCTGTTCAAGCTGTCGGCTCCACGCATATATTTATACTGACTTTCCAGATATCTGGGATTTTGATCAGGTTCTAAAGCGGTTGTTTGTTGGGCGTGTACTACGCCGCTGTAAAAACAACCTATCAGTAAGCTGGCAATGATAATTAATTTCCTTTGCATGACTTTAAATTTGATGTAGCAAAAATAAGTAAAAACAAATCGCTTGTACCTACACAAAGTTGACGTACAGTCATTTATTTAACGTTTTTTAACTATAACGATCATATATAAACGAATAAAAAAGCGGCTCTGCCATTTTGATGGAGATATGCTTTTCCTATCAGACTTAAATTGTAGGGAATGGATTAATGGGGGTTGCAAATAAATTTGGTTTGAAACGCCCTGATATCGACTCACCCCGACTTCGCTGCGCTCGTCACCCCTCTCTCCGCTTCGCGCATAGAGGGGTTTTCTTTTTTCTTTGCCCTCTTTCTGCCAAAGGCGAGAGAGGGTGGTCCATCCGCCAGCTGGCGGAGATAGATCGCTGAGTTGGCTATACTCCATACTATTTCATCAAAATTTGCTTACTACTATACTAAAGGATATTACTATCCTTTAGTATAGTAGTATCCTTTACATAGTTATAGTAAATACCTTTGACCAAACAAAAAAATAAGAAACAATGAAAAAGATATTGAATATCATTTCGAGTGTTAAAGGGAACGAATCCTACAGCAATAAGCTATCTGGCGCTATATTGGAAAAACTGACCGCTGCTTATCCCGGCAGCACTGTGCAGACACACGATCTGACCAAAAATCCATTCCCTCATCTGGAAGCATCAAAGTTCACGGCGTTTTATACACCAGAAGAAGCACGTACGCCTGAGCACCGCGAGGCTGTTAAACACTCTGATGAAGCGATACGTGAGCTTAACAATGCTGATATCATTATAATTGGCGTGCCGATGTATAATTTTGGAATCCCGTCTACATTAAAATCATGGATAGACCATATTGTTAGAGCTGGTGTTACTTTTAGCTATCAGGAAGGTGGTATGCCAGAAGGTCTTGTAAAAAACAAAAAAGTTTACCTGACTATCGCTTCGGGCGGAGTATTTTCTGACGGCCCCTTGAAAAGTTACGATTTTACAGAGCCATACCTGAGAACCGTTCTTGGTTTAATTGGTTTGACAGACATCACCACTTTCCGTGTGGAGGGACATTTTAGAGGCGAAACCAAAGAAACCGCTTTGCCCAAAGCATTGGGTGCTGTTGAGGAATATGCTTATTAACTATACTGGAGTAGACTCTTAGAGGTGGTGCGGTGATAACACCGACCACAAGCTCAACTACGTGAGTTTTTAAGAAAGAAAGAAATAAAAAGGTTGTCATTTCGGACGGTACGAGGAGAAATCTTCTGGGATTCGCAATTGAAACTTTGTATTACGCAGAAGATTTCTCTTTCGCGCAACGCTCATACCCTCCCATGCTCTATCGAAATGACAACCATTTTTATAGGGGCTGTCATCCTGAGGAACGAAGGATCTTCTTCAATATGTCTTGACGAAGAAGATGCTTCACTCCGTTCAGCATGACAAATTTATTCTTTAATAAGGCAAGAGCTCGGGATATTGGCCCATTTAGTTATGATCAATCTGCGACGTTAACGTTGCCGGCGCATTTCCCCAGGTATCATGATAATAAACCGAGTTGGTTACCTGTATATTTTGAGCTTGTTTTGTACCAATCACCTTAGAATTATCCTGTGCCTGCACGGCTTTTATATTACTGATCCGTGCCCCGATCACATCGTCCAAAAACAGGGCATAGCGGCTGTCGCGTTTTTCATAATTAAAGGTGCAATTATTGATGGAGATATCTTTTACATGCCTGACCCAAAGCCCGTAGGAGGGCTGGATCTTCAAATCGGCTACATTGTACTGCCCTACACCAAGTTCAGCCGGAGCGCTGGCTGTATCGGCTAATGGGTTGCCGCCCTTTACCAGGAAATTGACATCATCAAAAACTACATTTTTAATATAGCCCGTATGCAAACCATTGGGAAGTTTAAAATCCAGCCCGCCGGTAACATCGGCATTATCAGGGAGCTTGTAGCCGGCAATGATCGGGGTGGCCTTGCGTTGGGATCCATCGTAGAGTTTCCGTTTGCCACCGTATGAACTGCCACCATAAACTTCATACACATCCAGGCCTTTGAGGTTAATGTTTTCAACCAGGCCAATGTTTACGTTTTTAATCAGCAGTTCATCGTGTTTTTTGCCGTTTTCGGTAAATACATATCTGCCGGCTTCGGCGCCGATAACCCGCCCGCGATTAGATATGGATATAAAAAATGGCGTGGTGGCCCGGTACATTTTAGAGCGCTCCCGAATAGGGCCCGTTCGGCCGCTGTTAAGGTAAATATCTTTTACATGCCCGCCATCGTTGGTGGATATGGAGAATCCGGCTTTATTGGCGCCCAGCACATAAATATTATCTACGTAAACCTGCGTAATGTCATCTGCAGTTTCGGAGCCTAACTGGATGAGGTTGCAGTTAGTATCGCCAATAATGTTGCGTACCAGGTAATTACTGGCCGGACGGGTAAAGCCCAGCGAACAATCGGAGCCGGGTTTTACCACATCATCGGAACTAACCCGAGAAAAAATGTTGGTCACCCTTACATTGTTACACTCCATAAAATCATACACATCGCGCACATTGGTTTGATTGTTTTTGCAGATGTAGGTATCATGAATGTTGATGCCATCGGTACCGGTAGCCAATAAGGCGAAATGCCCCGAGCGATCGAGCTTGAGCATATTATCACTGTCGAATACTTTTGTGCCATTGCTGCCTATATAATAAGGTTCATCTTTAGTTTCATCATACCACAGATCTTCTGGGTGATAGATGCCGCCAATTTCAATATGGGTACATAGTTTGAGTGAAAATAACTTGTCGCAGCGATTATCTGGTGCGTTTTTCATTACGCCGTCGCCGTTAACCAGGCTGCCGTTCCCGTTGATCTGGCCGTTGCCAATAATTTTTACATTGTCGAGCCGTTCGCCAGAGAACATAGCGTTTTTAAAATAATGGTGACCGACGTCCTGCTTGGTCATATAGTTTTCCGGGTCGGCATAAGGACCAGCATCAGTAGGGGAAAGACCCGAGCGGTATTTACGGTCGCTAAACCAGGTTGATTCCGGTGCATCACCGCCTTTCAGGGCTTTGATGATGGCGTCTTTTTCCAGGTACAGGAAAACATTGCTTAGCAGGTGAACGGTGCGTACCATATAGGTCCCCTGGCTAAATAACAGGGTGCCGCCGCCCAGCTGATTGATATAGGCGATGGCCTTGTTGATGTTTTCGGTATCATCGGCACCGCTGCCTGTAACGCCAAAAGACTTGATATCTATTTTGCCCGAGTAAAACCAAACAGCATTGGAATAACCTTTTTGTATACCATTTTTAACGCTCAGTTTAAAGGTGTACAATGTATTGGGGGCCAAGCCCCAAACCGATGCGGTGGCTGCTTTAATGTCGATTTTGGCTTTTGCAGCCGACCATGTTTTGCCTTTATCTGCAGATTGCATTAATTGCAGTCCGGATGCATTACCCCCTTTTCTCCATTTAAAATTTGCCGTTGTATACATTGTCGGTATTTCGCGGTAGCTCATGGTTGTATCAGGTAACCGTTCCAGATCAGAAATGGTGCGGGTGGCGGTTAGTATTGCCGTTTCGGAACCGGTGCCCGGACTTGTTAATACTTCCGGTTTAGACGTACTGTACACTGCTTTGAACAGATATCTCCCGGCTTTTTTAAGATTCACACCGCTGATCCTGAGCTTAAGATCGGCGCCGTTTGCTGGTCTCAGGTCGAGATGGCTGAAGGTGATGACCGATCCACTAACCGACGATCCGGAAATAGTTACATCGCCAACTTTAGTGTAAGAGTACTTAGTACCCACCCTCCCGATGGATTGCGTGGCGAGGCCACTTAGCTTTACATCGCCCCGGCCTATAACGTTTACTGTTGTGTTGTCCATAGTAACGGTAATGCCGGCGGGGATATAAACTTTTACAGTTGCATCCGGGCTGCGTTGTCCCGCTGTGAAAGATAATACGATATCGCGGCGGGTATTGGCGGTTATGAATGGATTATCTAAACTCAGGCGACCGCTCAGCGCCATGGATTTAACAGCAATGCCATACGGTTTGGTTAATGCTCCCTTTGATGTTACTACAAGCTTATCACCGGTTTGTATATCGCCACTGGTTTTTGTTATGCCGGTTTTATCGATGATGGTATAGTGTTGAACAGAGCCATCGGCAGATGCTAATTGTCGCGGCAAATCATTTACGCTTACTTTGGTGGAGATGAGACCCTGGTCTTCGGGTGTATCCACCGTAAACAGGAAAGTAGTACCGCTGATGAGCACCAGTGAATCGTTAGTTATCCGCGCGATGTTCCTGGCGTTTTTACCAAAAGCTATACGGGTGCCTGCCCGTTGTGTTTGACTTTTTACAACTATTGCCGACAGCGCAAAACACAAAAGGAACGCGAATTTTATTGCAAATAACCTGATCATATTATCAATATCAAATAGCTCGGGGAAAGAGGGGCTGACCGGGGCGAAATCAGCTATACAAATAAATAGGAAATTGCAACAGTGCGCCTATCAATTATTGACTAACTATTCATCTATTTTGACATTCTCAATAGATCTAAACATAAATTTACCTGAACACCATAAAGTGCTTTATAATTGATGCCTGTAATGAGGTATATAACAGCAAAGTCTCATCAATTTGATGAGACTTTGCTGTTATTGAAAATGAGATGATACCTTAATTAGGCGCGCTCCATCCATCGCCCCAGCCACTACCTCCGGTATTTTTTGACTCTTTTATCAGTTTATCATACTTTGCTGCTTGTTTAGCAGTTAAAACGGCTTTTATTTTGGTTATGGTAGCCGTGCGAAGAGGTTTTATAGCAGTTAACATTTTGTTATTATCGCCATGCGCATCTGTCTTGATCTTATCAAACTTTTTGGACGACTCCTCGTATATTTTTTCAATCTTAGTGGTTTGCGCATTATTGAGCTTAAGCTGTTTTTGCAGCTCCTTAGCTTTTTCGGCCGGACTATTGGTTCCCGGGTGGTTTTGGGCATTGCTTGCCGTTGTTATTCCAACAAGGATGAAGCAGGCTAATAAAAAATTTCTCATGGCTTAAAATTAGAGTTGATGGTCAATTATTTATCTAAATGTAATCTATTTTAACAATATATAAAAGCTGTAATACCACTGGTTGTTTTTTAAAATAGGACCTTAATTCATTTTGGCGGTCATTGGCATACAAACCGGTGCTCCATGCTGTTTGTCTATAAAGGTTAATTTACTCAACGGAATGGTTTGATAATGATCATCACCCTCAGTGATCTGTAGGAATTGATTGGGCATAACATTTTTAAAATGCTGCACAGTATTACTGCCTGCCCACTTAATTTCAACATCATCTATCAGTTTGGCCCGTCCTACACCCATTTCCTGACGCAAAGGCGAAGAGCCAAAACTTCCGCCTGAGTTTACATCTTTATAAACACTCCGTTTAGCTCCATTTTCGGTGAAAGTTAATTTAATGTGGCTGCCTATAGCTGCTTTATTTGCCTTAACGCCATTTAGCTTTAAACTTATCCAATTATTATTGCTTACACCCGGATTCATATATAATGAGCTGGTATAGGAGTCACCGATGTAAGCACCTCCCATTTCAATAAATATGTCCTGGTTGCCTGTATTCCTGAGGTCGGCAAAAGCTACGCCATGTCCTTTCTGAAGGTTACCTGTACGTGAAGATGTGGTAATATCAGCAAATCTTTTCCCCTCAATATTTCTGAAAAATTTATTGGGCACCAGTGATTTGAAATCGGGATTGCCTGTGCCAAAATACATATCAGGATATCCGTCATTATCAATATCGCCAAAATTTCCTCCCATGCTATAAACCACTTTATTTAGGCCGGTTTCTTTAGTTACATCTGTAAACGTACCATCGTGATTGTTTTTATACAGGAAAATATTACCGGCTCCGGGAACCGGCGAACCCAATGCCTCAGCGGCGCTATAGTATCCCAGGGCGCGATCAAACTGGTAGTCGGCCACCATAATGTCTTGCCAGCCGTCATTATTATAATCATAAAACCAGGTAGTAAACGTTCTTTCTTGATTTTTATCTATCCCGGCTTTCACGGTAACATCTTCAAAATCGACATTAGGGCCGGCTACGCCTTTATTTCGAAGTAAAAACTTTTTGCCATCCATAGTTGAAATGAATATATCGGGCCATCCGTCATTATCATAGTCGGCTGAGGTAACACCTTTTATAAATGCGCTGATATTACAATGGGCCGCTGCAGAAATATTGGTGAATGTTCCGTCGTGATTATTGATATACATGGCACAGGCGGATGCATTTGGATCATAAAGGTTTGTTGGACTTTCTGTGCCTACAAATACATCCAACCAGCCATCGTTATTAAAATCGGCCCAGGTGGCAGTTTGAGTTGGATGAAAAAAGAGGAGACCACTGGGTATGGTTACATCAGTAAAAGTACCATCGCCATTATTGCGCAACAAGGAGCTTGGCTGGTTGCCAAAGCCTTTGGTAAGCCAGGCACCCCTCAGAACAAAAATGTCTGTATAGCCATCATTGTTATAATCCGTTTGCTGAATATTTAAGCCCCCGGTTATGCCTTTTAAACCGCTTTGTTCGGAACGATCACTAAAAGTGCCATCTTTGTTATTTTGAAAATAATGCATAGGATCGCTCAGGTCCCATCCCGATGTGATAATGTCGAGATAACCATCGTTGTTAAAATCATCAACAATAACGCCTCCGGCCCTGCCATTGATATTAAGTCCCAGGCTGCCGGCCATATCCCGAAATGGCTTTACCTGGTTACTGGTATCCGGATTTAAATTAGGTATCAGTAATTGTTTGGGTACTTTTTGCGGATATTGGCCCATGGTCATGTAGGCAATATTGATTAACCACCGGGATTCAAGATCATCTGGCTTATTTTTTAAAATGGTCTTATAAATTTCAATCGCTTTTTTGGAACCGGTTTGTATTTGATGAACACCTTCATCTTTAATGGGATAAATACAGGAAGACCCGTTGTGGTTAAGCATACAGTTATTGCGCTCCCCTAACCGCATATAAGCTATGCCTAAATCTGGTAACATGTTATCGCCCAGCATAAAATCCATATGGTACAACAAGTTTTCATAGATCTTTACTGATTGCTCTTCTTTACCGGCCTTGAGTAAAAGGGACGCTTTGGAAGCTAAAAGATATTGGTTTTGGCTATTGCCTGATTTTTTAAGCAAAGAATCACAAAAAGCGATTTTGGCCTCCTGATTAAAGGGATGACCGGTATTGTTATTTTGTTTATTAATTTTTTGAAGTATCCGGATCATTTCATCATGTGGCGAATCCTGACGGAATGCTATGATTATAGTGCCCAGTAATAAGGCAACTAATCCGCAGATCATTAATTTTTTCATCATGTTTATTGGTTTACCTGGAGGTATCTGTTAAGGCATACCTTATTATAGATATGTATTATTCATTAGGTTAATGCATAGGGGCTTTGGCATTCCTCATTAAATAACTCCATGTTTCAATTGCGTCATAATATGTATCCGAGCAAAACGTATTAATGTTCCGGCAGATACAGCTTTAATTGATGTGACAAATGAGAATGGAATTAGATAAGGAAACGCACTGCATTCTTTTTAGGAGGTTGCTCTGGAATATCTTTCTGTTGATAGATCAATTGTTGAACAGGCTGTTCAATATTTTGAGGCAGGCTTTTTACAGGACAATAGAAATCAAATTGTACAAAGCAAAAATTCAGGTTATCCTGTAAAACGGATTTGCCGAATGGTACATGGTCTTTCTGGGGAATAGATTCTCCCTGTATGCCTTTCGCTTTGAGAATATTTTCGGACGAAAAATGAGTGGTTTCATAGTTAGGAATGCACATTAAGTACATGACATTCTGTGTAAGCCTCATTTTTACATAGTTATAATTGGTGTTTTCGAACTGAATTTGTCCGCTTATATTTGCAAAACGGCTCCAATTGCTAATACCCGGTAAATTAACAGGAATAGCTACTTCTGTCAGATCTTCTACATTGTAAAGGCCTTTACGTATCTGTTCGGTGAAAAATTTGTCGGTTTTATAAACTAAATATTGATGTAATGCCAATTGCCCACCAATATTAAAAAGGTGTATAAAAAGTATGAGTATGGCAATTTTCTTCTTCAAAGATCAACAGGCTCAATTGGTAAAATATAAAAATAAGTTTTTTTATTAAAGTTATTCCTAATAACCGGTATTTTATTGATAATTATGTGCTTATATAGGGCCATATAAAAGAAATGATATATGGATCTGATTAAAAATGCCGATTAAATTAAGTGATCAGATCCATATTTTTAAAGTATATTTATATATTCATTACATGCCTGAATGAAACCTAAAATAACTTTATTGATCATATTTTATATTCCGATGGTGTTTCGGGTATACGGTCAGCGGCCCGGCCGCGAGATACAGATCAATATTGATACCCTGTTAAATGCCCGACCGGTAACTACACTTACTCATGGCAAATTGGTAACCTGGAGCAAAGGCATCGACGGTGATGGACAAGGCGATGGTTATCTTACGATGGCGGCGGCTTTGTTTAATAAGAATAAAGTTGCAAACGCGCTGCCGGATAACCCAAGGATAGAAGCCACGCCCGAACATCCGTCGATTACGCTGCATTATAAAAATAACGATGGTACAGGTTACCAGACCCGTTTTGTTTCGGGCGAAGGCAGTTTTGGGTTTAATGTACCGCCTAAAAAGTATATGGGCATGTATCTGAGCCTCACCAGTGCCGAAGGGGGATCGCAATTAGAAATAGAATTAACCTATCAGGACGGGGCAGTCATAAAAAATTGCTGGCTGCCCGATTATTACAATGACATTATTGCCCGTGACACCTGTTTAAGTTACGTAGTGCATGACCTGGGCAAGTGGGATAATAAAAATAACATGGCAGAGCCCAACCATCATAATATTGATGCCCTGAACATTTACCCCGATCCACGACGGATCTTGCTGCATATTAAGGTTAAAAAGGGTGCTGCCGGATATCTTGTGTTTTGGGCTGCTACCGGCGTGCCCGTTAAGTAAAGTTTTATAGAGTATACGCCCGCTTAATTATAAAGGGGGTTATAAAACAACCAATTATTACAATAAATTTGCAGCAAAATTAACGGGCTTTATATTTTGCTTTTTAAATGCGTTTAACTACCTGGTGTTTCCTGCTTTTATTATGGAGCTGTTCGGCTGTGTTTGCTCAGCAGGATTCGGTAATTACGGGTAATAGCGCGCGCAGACCAGCAATTATCCGCAGAACCGGCACCTCAGTGCTCGACTCAGTGGCAGCAGCCATGCATGCCCGCAAGATCTTTGTAGCCGATTCTATAGCCTTCCGATATATACACGCGCCCGATTCTGCAACTACAAGGGAGTTTACCGATAGTTTACTGGCCCATGCTTCATACATATATAAAGGGTATGGATTTTTAGATATGCCTTCCAAATCAAAGGGTTTGGTGAGGGACGGGCACAACCGCCCGCTGCGCGACCCCTGGATAGTTATTGTTATTGTTGGCTTACTTTTATATACGGCCGCCCTTAACATCGGCTTAAATAAAGATGTGACCTATGTGCTGCAATCGTTTTATAGTAAACGCGTACTTTCACAGGCAGGTAAAGAAGAAGGTTTTGTGAGTTCATGGGCTTTCTTGGGCCTTTTTTTATTGTTTTGCTTAACCTGCGGTTTGTTCCTGTACCAGTTGGCCGCCTACAAAAGTGTTTATTATGTAGTGAGCGGTACGCGTTTATATGTGTCGTTAACGGTTATCATCATCGTTTTATTCGCCTTGAAGTTTTTGGCCCTTAAATTTTTAGGATTTGTTTTTGATATAAACCGCCTGGTAAGCGAATACCTGAATATATTGCATCTTACCTACTTTAATTTAGCGTTTATATTTTTACCGGTTGTGATTTGTTTTAGCTTATTAACCAGCCGGTATGTACCGGCTTTGCTTGATGTAACATTGATAATAACCGTAGTTATATTTATATGGCAGTACCTCCGGAGCAGCGTAAATATAATTTCTACTTTTCGATTTCATAAGTTTTATTTATTTACGTATCTTTGTGCCCTCGAAATTTGCCCCGTTTTGATTTTGATAAAGGCATTGAATATTAGAATTTAGGTAGTTTAAACGAATTGACTTGGAAGACAGAAAGAAAAAGGTTAAAAGTATATTAGTTACTTTATCAAAACCCGAAAACGATAAGAATCCGTATGCAGAACTGGCTAAAAAGCTAAACCTGAAAATTGACTTCAGATCATTCATTCACGTTGAAGGCGTTCCTGCAAAAGATTTCAGAAAGGAAAAAATAAACCTGAGCGATTTTACCGCGGTTATTTTTACCAGCCGTAACTCGGCCGACCATTTTTTTCGTATTTGCGAAGAAATGCGCTTTGAGGTGCCGGTAGAAATGAAATATTTCTGTCTTTCTGAAACCATAGCGCTTTATCTGCAAAAATATATTCAATACCGCAAGCGTAAGATATTTTTTGGCAAACAAACCGCTGCCGACCTGGCAGAAGTGCTCAAGAAACATTCGGCCGAAAAATTTCTTTACCCATGCTCAGATGTGGCGGCAGAAGAAACACAGCGTTTTTTGTTAGAGAACGGTTATAACTTTACGCCAGCCGTATTGTTCCGTACCGTTTGCAGTGATCTTTCTGATCTGGCCGATGTATTCTACGATGTGATCGCGTTTTTTAGCCCGTCAAGCATCCAGTCGTTATATAAAAACTTTCCCGATTTTAAACAAAATAATACCCGTATAGCTGCTTTTGGTGCAACCACGCACAAAGCAGTGCTCGAAGCAGGTCTGATCCTGGATATTCCGGCGCCAACCCCAGCTGCCCCATCCATGACCATGGCTATTGAGCAATATGTTAAGCTGGTAAACAAATAAATAATTTTAGAAATTTATTGACCCCTATTGCAACTTTTTGTGAAATGTTAGCGTATTAATGCCAACTAATTCACATTATTGTGATTAGATTTTTGCTCCTTTACAATGCAATAATTTGTCGTTAAAATAGCGCGGAGAACGTTTGTTGACTTTATTTTAGGTTAAAAAAATGTTTTTTGGGTTTGTTAGCGCAAATTTTTAATATATTCGGGGGGCTCATAATGTTATAGTTTATATAACTGAATTTGTTTAAAAATGAAGCATATCTACTTTTTAATAGTTGTTTTGGCGGGCGGGTTTTTGAGCGGTTGCAGCAAAGGAGGCGATAGAGGGGAGGTTACCGGTATCCCACAACGTTCATTCAGGTCCGAAGTGCCTTATGGTATGGTTTATATACCCGGCGGAACCTTCCTGATGGGACAAACCGATCAGGATGTAACCTTTGCGCAGATAGCGCAAACCAAGCAGGTTACCATTGCTCCTTTCTTCATGGATCAAACCGAAACCACCAACAGCCAGTACAAACAGTTTGTTTACTGGGTTCGCGATTCCATCGCCATTACCAATTACGCTAACGATAATAAATATTACATCCAACCCAAAGGCGCCGGTGCCAATGCCAATAATAATAACGGCAAAAAATTCATTAACTGGGATTATGTAAAAAAGAATCCTGTTTGGAGTAATAAAAAAGGCCAGGCCGGTAATGCTTCAAAATTACAGGGCATGTATTATCAGGGCGACGACCGGGTGTTTGACCGCAATGAAATAGATGTACGTATATTAAAGTATAACTACTCCATTATGGTACTGCGTGATGCGGCCAATTATAAAAACGATAAAACCAAAAGACGTTCTGATTTCATTTTGCGCGATACCGTAGCCGTTTATCCGGATACCCTGGTATGGCTGAGTGATTTTTCATACGCTGCCAACGAGCCTATGGTTGAAGGTTATTTTTCGCATCCGGCTTTCCGCAATTATCCTGTAGTTGGCGTAACCTGGAGGCAGGCGCGGGCATACACCGTATGGCGTACCCGTTATAACGATGCCTATAAAGATTCACGCCGCTTACCGCACCGCTTACCATACAGTTTGCCTTCCGAGGCTCAATTTGAATATGCCGCGCGGGGCGGCAGGATAGGTACCGACTATCCGTGGGGCGGTCCTTACATTAAAAATGCTAAAGGCTGTTTGCTGGCTAACTTTAAGCCTGGCCGTGGTAATTATACGGATGATGGCGGCGCTTATACTGTAAATGTTCGCTCGTATTTTCCTAATGATTATGGCCTGTATAACATGGCCGGTAACGTAGCCGAGTGGACATCGTCAACATATGACGAATCAGCATCATCATTTGTACACGACCTTGCACCTACATTTAATTACGAAGCTAAATCAACAGATCCGGAAGTATTAAAACGTAAAGTTGTACGCGGCGGATCATGGAAAGATATCGGATATTTTCTTCAAAATGCGACCCGCACCTATGAATATCAGGACACCGCGAAATCATACATTGGTTTCCGTTGCGTAACTGACTATTTGGGCCGCGATATTAAAGACAAACGATAAACTAACTAATTAATAAACAATCTACACAAATTATTTCTGAATTATTATGGCAGGGAAAAGGAAATCACCGAAATGGCTGGGAAGTGTTATTTCTATCGGGGCATCAATTGTGATTATAGGATTATTATTTAAAATAGAACACTTACCATTTGCATCAACCTTTATCAGGATCGGATTAGGAGTAGAAGCATTTTTGTTTTTTATATTGGGTGTTTTCCCGCAGGATTCAGATGTTGACTGGACGCGTGTTTATCCTGAATTGAATGAAGATTTTAACGGAGAATTGCCAAAGGCAACAATAAGACCTGCAGCAAGCAGTAATTCATCAAACACACAGGCTTTAGATAAAATGCTTGAAGACGCTAAAATAGGTCCGGATTTGGTACGTAGCCTGGGCGATGGTTTAAGAACTTTTGGCGATAAAGTTGCCGCTATATCAAGGGTAACTGATGCTGGCGAAGCTACTATTGCCTTTACCGATAAAGTAAAAACGGCCTCGGCAAGCTATGATAAGCTAAGTACCGCTTTTGATAAGGCATCAGCTAATTTATCAGAATTGGCCAATTCAAATGTTGATTCAAAAGTATACCATGAGCAGGTGACCAAATTGGGTCGTAACCTGTCTGAGCTGAATGCTGTTTATGAATTGGAACTGCAGGATTCAAGCGCTCATTTAAAATCAATGAACAACTTTTATAAAAACCTGTCTTTAACCATGAACAACTTCAATGAATCTTTGGATGATTCAAAACAGTTTAAGGAAGAAGTGGGGCGTTTAGCTAAAAACCTGGCATCGTTAAATTCGGTGTATGGGAATATGCTTACTGCAATGAACCAGCCACGTGTTAATTAATATAATTAATAGATTTTTTACAAGCTAATATTTATATAGATGGCCGGAGGTAAGGAAACCCCAAGACAGCGAATGATAGGCATACTATACCTGGTGCTTTTAGGCTTAATTGCCTTAAGTGTACCAGATAATCTGTTAGATGCTTTTAAAAATATTACAAACAGTTTAGACCAGTCGCGGACGAATGTGACAACCAGCCTGCAAAGTACTTATTCTGCGTTTGAAGCTACCAAGTTGAAAGAACAACCTGAAAAAGCACAAATCTTATTAGGAAAAGCGAGAGAAGCCAGCAAGATAGCAGACGAATTGAACGGTTATGTTGAGAATTTGAAAAAAATATTGATTGAAAAGGGCGGTGGTATAAACGAGGCAACTAATGATGTTGACGGCCGGGAAAGCGTTGATATATCTCCAGAGATAATGATCAACGACAAAAAGGCTGATGCATTAAAAGAGCAGATAGAAAGTACAAAGGGAAAGTTGTTGGCATTATTGGGTAAGGATAGCTCTGGTGTTAACTTTTCGCTGAATGCTAACGATCCGCCTAAGGTTAAAGGCTATCCACGTAAAACCTGGCAGCAAGCTTATTTTGGCGATGGTATCCCATTGGGAGCAGCGTTAACTACCTTGGCCAAGGTACAAGCTGATAATAAAAATGCAGAAAATGAGGTTGTGAAAAAAATACTCGGTAAAGTTGATCAAGCGCAGGTAACTCTAAACCAGTTTAGGGCAGTTGCAGTGGCGCCAAGCAGTTATGTTTTGGCTGGTCAGCAATACAAAGCTGAAATTTACTTAACAGCATACGATAAAAAATCAGACCCTATAATTACCGTAGGCGGGACTACAATACCAACGGCTGACGGGGTAGGTACTTATACTACTACTGCAAGTGGGGAAGGATTACATACCTGGACAGGTAGTTTGTCTGTGAAACAGGTAGAGGGTCCGCCAAAGGTATATCCTATTTCAGCTACTTATATGGTAGCCAAGCCATCGGCAGTGGTATCGCCCGATAAAATGAACGTATTATATATAGGTGTATCCAACCCGCTTTCGGTATCGGCGCCGGGTGTGCCTACATCCAGTATTAATATCAGCATTCCCGGAGCTTCTGTTAGCGGTAGCGGCGGTCATTATACAGCCAGAGTAAGCAGTGTAGGGGAAGTAAAAGCTACTGTTACCGGCGAAAAAGGTATGGTTTTAGGTACATCTGTATTTCGTGTAAAACGCATCCCGGATCCTAAACCACAATTTGCCGGCAAAAGCGGCGGTAATACCAGTGCTGCAAACCTAAGGGCGCAGGACAGGGTATTTGCCAAATTGGAGAATTTTGACTTTGATGCTAAATTTAACGTAACGCGTTTTACACTGCTTGTTGTAAAGCCCCGCCAGGATGCTATTATATATTCAAGCTCTGGCGGCGGCGAACTAACAAGTGCGATGCGTTCAGCGATGAGTACCGTTACACCGGGCACTACTGTTGTATTTAAGGATATTGTTGCAGTTGGCCCTGATGGAACACCGAGAGGACTTGACCCGATTGTTATATCCGCAAATTAAAGGCGTATGAAAAAGAAAATTTTGGTGGTTGTACTTTGCTTAGTGTGCGTGTCGGCAGCATTTGCCCAGAAACGCCCGGCTAAAAAACGTACCAGGAAACCTGCTACTACCACGCAACAACAACCCGTACAGCAGCAGCCAGCACAGCTGCAACCACAGCAATCCAGCCAGCAGGATAATGTGGTAAGCCAGCCACCGGTTGCCGATACTTCAAAGCGTAAGGTATTTGATCCAAACAAGCCTTTTGAAAGACCGCTTGATGGTTATTATAAAAAGAACAACATCCTGAATGCCAAGGTTACGCCCCTGCCAAACCTGCGCGAAAACGATGTGGTTTTTGCTAAACGTATTTGGAGGGAAATTGATGTACGCGAAAAAATGAACCAGTACCTGGCCTCGCCAAAAAGCAGATTGATTGATGTGCTGTTAAATGCTATTGCTGCAGGCGAGTTAACCGCTTATGATCCAACACCAACGAAGGATGATCCGGGAGGCGATGCTTTTACGGTACCGCTTTCAGCGGGAGGTGCCAAATCCAAAATGGCAGATAGTTCGGTAGTTGATAAGTTTGATAAAGACGGTAATAAAATAGGATCGTCGTTACAAGCCGGTGAGTTTAACCCCGATAGTGTAGTTAAATTCCGGATTAAAGAAGACTGGGTTTTTGATAAACAACGCTCGGTATTTGAGCCCCGCATTATTGGCATAGCGCCATTGATCAAACCAAAAGCAGGCAACCTTGACCTGGATTATCAGCCCGCGTTTTGGGTATATTTCCCGGAAGCAAGACCTATTTTTGCCACCAAAGAAGTTGCCAGCCGTAACAGCGACGCGACAGGTTTAAGTTTCGATGATGTTTTTATGAAGCGGATCTTCACCAGTTATATTGTTAAAGAAAGTAACGATAAAGACGAACGCATAAAAGATTACGCACAAGGTATTGATAAGCTTTACGAGTCGGATCGGATCAAAAAAACACTGATGGACTGGGAGCTTAACCTGTGGTCGTACTAACCAATTACCAACCTAAATTTTAAAGCTAAAATTCAGAGCCTGCGGGTATGAGTTTTGGCTTTTTTGTTTTCTATACAATCCTCTTTCAAGCGTCATTGCGAGGTACGAAGCAATCTCTAAGCTATACAGAGCCGCTCTGCTTATCGGGGATTGCTTCGTACCTTACAGCAATGACGGGTTGGTTATATTGCTCTTTTAATTTTGACCAGTTTCTGCCTCTTTGCCAAAATATCCTAAAATAGCTTTTGCCTGTTTCAGGTTAACTACTTCCAATAGCGTTTCTTCACTGGCTTCACGGATCTTTTTTACCGATTTGAAATATTTTAATAACTTCTCGGCGGTGGTTTTGCCTATGCCATCTATCAGTTCCAGTTCGGTAGCCAGGGTGCCTTTATCGCGAATCTTCCGGTGAAAAGTGATGCCAAAACGGTGGGCCTCATCGCGCAGGTGTTGGATCACTTTTAATGTTTCTGATTTTTTATCCAGGTACATCGGATACTGGTCGTTAGGATAATACAGTTCTTCCAGGCGTTTGGCAATGCCTATAACGGTTACCTGTTTATCGATACCCAGTAGTTTAAGGCTGTGCATGGCCGATGATAACTGGCCCTTTCCTCCATCAATAATGATGAGTTGAGGAAGTTCGGTACCTTCCTCCAGCATACGGCGGTAGCGGCGGTGTACGGCCTCTTCCATGGTGGCAAAGTCATTCGGGCCTTCTACCGTTTTTACGTGGAAGTGCCGGTAGTCTTTCTTGGATGGCTTACCATCTTTAAACACCACAATAGCCGATACCGGGTATTTACCCTGGAAATTGGAGTTATCAAAACACTCAATATGGCGGGGCAGCTGGTTCATCCGCAAATCCTTCATCATCTGCGTGAGCAAACGTTCGGTACGGACCTCAGGATTCAGCTTTTCGTATTGGTCTATCTTTTCTTTTTTGAAGAAGAGCACATTCTTTTGCGAAAGATCGAGCAGCTTTTTCTTTTCGCCCAGTTTGGGTACGGTGAACTTAATGCCGGGATGGTCTTCCAGGTCGATACCAAAAGGCACAATGATTTCTTTAGAATCGCTGTTATAACGACTCCTGAACTCGGATATGGCGAGGGTAAGTAGTTCCTCATCGCTCTCATCCAGGCGCTTTTTAAGCTCAATGGTTTGCGTTTGGATGATGGTGCCGTTCATTACTTTTAAAAAGTTAACAAAGGCTATTTTATCTTCCGACGCGATGCTGAAAACATCCACGTCTGTTATGGATGAATTAACAACCGTTGATTTGCTCTGGTAGTTTTCCAGCAATTCAAATTTGCGCTTTAGGCGGTGGGCAAGTTCGTAGTTATACTCCGCAACGGCTGTGTCCATTTCGGTTTTAAGCCGGCGTAATACAGCGCCTATCTTACCGTTAAGGATATCTTTAATCTCCTCGATGCTGTTGTTGTAATCATCTTCGGTCTGGTAGTTTTGGCAAGGGCCTTTGCAGTTGCCCAACTGATATTCCAGGCAAACTTTAAACTTTCCTTTGTCAATGTTTTCGCGGGTAAGCTGCAGGTTGCAGGTGCGCAGGGGATAAGTTTCTTTAATCAACCCCAAAATATTATGCATCATGCTTACCGAAGCATATGGCCCCAGGTATTTGGAGCCATCTTTAATAATACGCCGGGTCCAGAAAATGCGGGGGTAGTTCTCGTTCTTGATGATGATCCAGGGATAGGTTTTATCATCCTTAAGCATCACGTTGTAACGTGGCTGATGCTTTTTGATCATGCTGTTCTCCAGCAGCCAGGCATCAACCTCGGTATCAACAATGGTAAAAGTGATATTACGGATCTTGGATACCAAAACCCGGGTTTTGGCATTTACATGTACATCCTGGTTAAAGTACGACCCAACCCGGTTGCGCAGATCTTTGGCTTTGCCAATATATATCAGTTCCTGCTCACTATCCCAATATTGATAAACACCAGGTTTGTGAGGTATATTTTTTAATGCAACTTTATAATCAAATTTTTCACTCATAACTCATTTAATGAAAACAGATATCAGTGCGTCATTGCGAGGAACGAAGCAATCCCCTATTTACAGAGTCGCTTTATGGATAAGCCCTGTATAGTTGGGGATTGCTTCGTTCCTCGCAATGACGTTTGGGGTTAATCTAAAATCCCAGCTTCTTATCAACTTCAGTAGTTCCCTGTTGTTGCTGATTGTATTGGTTGCAATCCATTACTATACTCACACCGTTTTTAGGTGCATCAAAATCGACATTCTTCTTGATGCCTAACGCGGCGTTGGCGTATACTTTTTTCATGTAGAACGCAAATATAGGCAATGCGCTGTTGGCACCTTCACCCAGCCGGGTCGACTGGAATGCAATGTCACGATCTTCGCAGCCTGTCCACAAACCGGTAACCAGTTGTGGGGTGATGCCAATAAACCAGCCATCGGAGTTGTTTTGGGTGGTGCCGGTTTTACCACCTATCGGGTTGCTAAGACCATATTTATATTGTAAGCGGGAGCCCGTACCATCCTGAATTACCCCTTTAAGCATATAAGTCATTACGTAGGCAGTTTGCGGGTTCATGGCCTGTACTACTTTTGGTGTATGGGTATATAAAACGTTTCCGTTTTTATCCTCAATGCGTAATATATAGGTGGGCTCTGTCCACAAACCGTGGTTGGCGAATACCGAATAAGCGGCTGTCATTTCAAATACAGAAGCATCAAACGTACCCAGGCAAATAGAAGGATACGGCGGTACAGGGCTGGTGATCCCCATTTTTTTGATTAACTCTACAACCGGCTCGGGTTTAACTTCACCCATTACGTGGGCGGTTACCCAGTTTTGAGAATGTGCCAAAGCCTGGCGCAGGGTAATAAAGCCTGGTATAGTTTCTGATGGTGATGAGCGCGGGCACCACGGACCGCTGCCATAACCTCTGATGGTGTCCGGCACATTATTGATCTTCATGCAAGGCGAGTAGCCATTATCAATAGCTACCGCGTAGGTGAACGGTTTGGCTGTTGAGCCCACCTGGCGCGTACCATTTTTAACCTGATCATATTTAAAATGCTCAAAGTTGGTGCCGCCTACCCAGGCTTTAACATAGCCTGTAGTTGGGTCCATACTCATCAAGGCATTACGGAGCAGCATTTTACAATATACAATAGAGTCGATCGGTTTCATCAGTGTATCAATGTCGCCGTGCCAGGTAAACAGATTGAGCTTGTCAGGAGTATTAAAGTTGGTGGTGATATCTTCATCGCTCATACCCTGGGCCTTCAGCTGCTTGTACCTGTCTGATTTAAACATGCCCTGCTGAATCAGCAGTTTATAATTATGGATGCTTTTAGCCAGGTTTTTTCCGCGCCAATGATCATTGAACTGTACCTGCAGATCGCGCATATATTGCTGCTGAGCCTCCTCCGCATATTGCTGCATGGTGGCATCAATGGTGGTATATATTTTAAGGCCGTCACGATCAAGGTCATAAGGCGAACCATCTGAGCGGTTGATGTTTTGCTCCCTAAACAGTTTTTGCAACTCTTTTTTAAGTACCGATCTGAAATAAGGTGCCGGGCCGTCAAAGTGATTGTTCGGGTGAAAATCGAGCCCAAGTGGTTTTTGTTTGTACTCATCGGCCTGTGCCTGGTTCAGGTCTCCTTTCTCTACCATGCGGTTAAGTACCAGGTTACGGCGTTTCAACGCGTTTTCGGGGTGACGGATAGGCGAGTAGATGCCGGGCCCGTTCACCATACCAATTAGTAATGCTGCCTGGTCTGGTGTAAGCTTATCAGGAGTAGTATTAAAATAGGTACGTGCAGCCGACTTGATGCCATAGGTGTTATAGGCGCCAAAATCAACCGTGTTAAGGTACATGGTCAGGATCTCCTCTTTGGTATAATGGCGTTCCAGTTTAACAGCGGTTACCCATTCCTGCATTTTTTGGATTACACGTTTAAATGGATTGGCGGCCCTTTCTGAGAACAGGTTGAGCGCCAGTTGCTGGGTAATAGTACTGCCGCCTTGTTTCTGCCCGATGAGTAAATGCAGAAAAATAGTAAAGCTGCGACCAAAATCAATGCCGGAGTGTTCAAAAAAACGCTTGTCCTCGGTAGCCACCAACGCGTTAACTACGTTGGGTGATAGTTCTCCATAGGTTACGTTGGACCGGTTTTGTATATAATAGGTACCTAATACCTTTTTATCAGCAGATAATACTTCGGATGCCTGATTGCTTTTTGGATTTTCCAGATCGCGGAAGGAAGGCAGCTGACCAAATACATCAAAAATTGTTAGCGCTATCATCAATCCAACAAAAACGAAACCGGCTATTATGGTGCGCCATATGTACCAATTATATCGTCTTATATCCTGTTGCGTAAGCTTGGGCTTAGTAGTTCTCATTTCAATAATTTTTCTGGTAATAGTTAATATAACTATCCACCGTTTTTTGATCGGCTAATTTATCCAGATTTTCCTTGGTAATGATAAAAAAACTGTATTTATCCTTAGGAACCTTCATAATATCGGGTAATACCGGGATAATGCTCTTGGCATATTTCCGGGCATCGCTCAGGCTGAAAAAGCGGCCAATGTAAATGATCTGGTCGTCTGGCCCGGCATTAACCAACTCGTGTTTAAAGCCATAGCCAAAAAAACGGATACGGTTAAATTGCCCTATACCAAAACGTGAAGATGCCAGGTTAGTTGTACCCGAAGTTACATTTATAGCAAAATAGTAGTGGGTGCTATCGCGCTTTGAGAATATGGAGGCGATGTTTTCTGCTACAATAACGGGTGGAGCTACCGTTGTGTTAACGCTGTCCGGATTAGCCTGATTGGCTTGTTGTAATACGTATGCAGGCTGTTGAATATGATTGTCGCTTAGTTTACCCTGTGGCGTGTTTAGCTGGGTATTGATCTTTGTTGTAGCCGAGGCCAGTCCGTTCAAAGGCGCGTTCACCGGGTGTCGGTATTCTGGCAGCTGCGGCGATGGTATATAGGTTTTCCGGTACTCTGTTTGCTTTTGATAGGCTACAGGAGGAGTGAACGGAATTTCGTTTGGATCTTCGCTATTAAGTACCACCGGTCGCGCGGCTACTTCCTCCAGGTTGGCATGAATGTAAGCCAGGTGCTGCTGGGCCAGCGGAGTTATTAATACATCATCGGGGTATTTGGCAACTATCTCCTGCATATCAGTCAAAAATGGCGGCAGTTTTTCCTGGTGTCCCGCGGCTATGGCCTTTAAATAAAATAGTTGTGCCGAGAAGCGGTTGTCCGGGTATCTCTTTAACAGATCTTCTGCGGCGCTGATCACCTGGGCGTATTGTTTTTGCTCATACAGATCATATACCTGGTTATAAAATACATTAAACCCGGCGTTGGCGTCGTTTAGCTTTTTGCTGTACTCCGGATCAAGAATTATTTTGGCGAACGCGGTTTGCGGGTATTCTTTCAGGATAAGGTTTTTGTACATGTCGGATTTGGCCGCGTCGATATCCGTATACAAACGAAACAGATTATAATAGATAGCCGGCTTATCCGGGTTATTCGGAAAGCGGGCAAGCATTTTCTCAAAGGCGGCTATAGCCTCTTTTTTATCTTCCAGCACATCGCGGTATAAATTGCCAAGATCAAGGTAGGCATTGTAAATACGGATATTGGACTGACTAAGCTGATCGGGCGTTAGCGGCAGATCATGAATGAGCTGTTGTTTATACTCCACGTTTCTTACCGAATCTGCAGCCTTACCGCTAAGGCCCGCGAGCTTGTCGGTAGTGGTGTTTGGTCCTGTTGTAGGTCCGGCGTTGGTGGGCATACCTGCGTTTGAACGTTTACTGCGGCGCCAGTTGTCTTCCAGTTTGCGGTTTCCCCACTGGCGCTTAAAGGCAACATAACCCTGGCTTACCGCATTGGTATTATAAAAATAGAATGAGCTTACCACGTTTTGGCTATTTTGTCCGTTTTGTCCATACTGTCGGTTTAGGCCATTTTGTGGTGACTGTGCATCGGGATTATTTAAGGTAAAGCTGTTGCTGAACGGATCGCGGTTGTTATTGCTGGCTGCCGCCGCCGAAGCAGCTGCCTCGGCGGCGGCAGCTTTTTCCTGGGCCGCTTTACGGGCAACCATCGCATCAATATGAGCAAGCCGCGTTTTTTCGTCGAGCCCGGCCAGCATCTGCAGCGTATCCTCTCGGGCTATGGTTTGGAGCAGACCTGTCAGTATTTGCAGATTGTTACTCTTTTTAACAATAAGCTGATAGCCCGGATAGCTGGGCGACAGGTAGGTAAGGGTACTATCGTAATACAATTTAGCGCCCTCATAATTGGCCTTATTTTTAAAATCAATGTCGGCAATGCGCAGATAGGATACGCCCCGCTGATTTTCGTTTTTAGTGCTGTGGCGTATGGATAGTTTGTAGTTCTTGATGGCGTTATCAATATCGCCGGTGGAATAATATTGCTGCCCGATGTGATAGTATATCTGGTCGAAAAAATCAATATTGTCGTGATTCTTTAATAGTTTACGTAGCTGGTCTATCTTACTTAATTTAATACCATTGCGGTTATCCTGTATCCGGATGCGGTTTAAATTGGCATTAAAGGCCATCTCAAACGAGGCATTGCTTTGCACAATGCGGGTATAGCTATCGTAAGCGTCGGCTGGTTTTAGATTGAGCTCCTGTAATTGGGCCAGAATAAAGATCCAGCGTAGCTTCAACCTGCTTACCGAACAGAATTGGATAGCTTGCTTGGCATCTTCCTCGGCCTCGGCATAGTTTTGCGTGTTGATGTTGTATTGCATGCGTGTTGCATATACATCGGCAGTGAAACTTTTGCCTGGTTTTTTGGGATTGATGTTTTGTATAGCCGAATCTATAACCACCTTGGCTTGCGGCAAATTGTTCAGGTATAAAAGAGAGCGCCCTTTCCAAACCATAGCTTCCTGGGCCAGCGGGAAATTATTCCCGAATGAACGTACCACATAGCTAAAATACTCCACCGCGTCAAAATAGCTGCCCTCCAAAAAGCGGGCTTTGCCCAAAACCAGGTAGGCATTGCCAATGTAATGGCTTTGCTCTTTGATGTTGATAATGGTATTGGCCTTGGTAATGGCCAGCTCCATATCCTTATCCGGCGAACCGCTCTGACTGGTAGTATCGGGATAAACATTCAATAATTCGGTATAAGCATCTGGGAACGATGCAGCATAACTTTCCTGTTTACGGCGTAATAACTCGTTGGCATTAAACAGGATATTGTAATGCGCGGTAAGGTTTTGCATGGAGCGGTTAAGGCCGCTTTGCTTTTCGAGCGAGCACCCCGCAATGATAATGATAAGGGTAAACAGTAAAACTTTACCGTTTTTATACATAGAAGATATAGGTAGTTGCCTCAAAATAAGCTATTGGTTTTAAAAGCATCGCTAAAATACTAAACATTATACGATTTCGGATTTAGGATGTTCGATTTTAACCGTTGTTAGTTTTGATGATGCCAATCATTTCGGATTTCGGATGTTCGATTTGGGATTTATTATGCTGTTAATTCTTTAATTCTGAGAATTCTGATTCAAACGTTTTAATTCCGATAATTCTGGTTCAGACCAACGCTTTTCATAAATTTGCACATGCCAAAAAAAGAACAGGACGACGAATCTGAAAATAGAGAAGAAGTAAACAGCATTGCTAAATTTAGCGGTATTGCTTTTCAGATGCTGGTTATTATTGCCCTGTTTGCTTTTGCAGGCTATAAAATTGACGCGGCTATGGCTAACCAAATAAAATGGGTAACAGCTGTACTGTCGCTTATTGGAGTATTTATTGCATTATATATTGTTATCAAATCTGTGAAAAGTTGAAGCTGCTTCCTAATATAATATCCTTTTTGTTTTTTATAGTGATTATAGCTATACCGCCGTTGTTGCTAAGTTATACGGGTTATGCCAACTGGTTAGATAATAAATTTTGGCTGCTGTTTTTTTTCATCACTGGACTCACCTTTTTAACTGTAATTTCCATTGTAATTGTAGGGCAAATTAACCAGGAATTGTATGCGCAAGCCTTTTTAGCGGCTACAACGGTTAAAATATTGGCCTGCTTGTTTTTCGTGCTTATTTTTTTAAAGAAAAACAGCGTAAACAGGTATGTTTTCATGGCCGATTTTTTTTACATATATTTCTTAAATATGGCCTTTGAAATTTATGGTTTGTTACGTAACTTGCGCAACCAAAAAATAAGGTAGAAAACTTCATTTAGATGAATAATAGCTCGATTTTGAACTCAAAAATATTTAAACCATTACTGATTTCCGCGCTTTTTTTGCTGCTTTGTGTTAAGTCAACATTATCTTTTTCGCAGGAAAAGGCTTCTGAAGGCACCGAGAAAGCTTTTGATCCGAAAGAAGCGATCTTTGAACACATAGGCGATTCGCACTCATGGCCGGTAGCAATACCATTACTTGGCGAGCACTTCATCTCGTTGCCTGTTATTCTTTATACTGACAAAGGTCTGGACATATTTTCATCAGGTGATTTAATGCCTAAAGAAGAAAGTAAAGAATTGCCCGTTTATAAAGGGAAGTACTACAGCTACAAACTTGAAGGAAATAAAATAGTGGCTGTAGCTGATAATGGTGAAGTTAATAATAGCGCTAAGATATATGATCTTTCAATAACCCGTAATGTGGTTAGCATGTGGGTGGGTATGATCATTTTGTTGATTTTGTTTTTTACCATCTCATCAAGCTATAAAAAGCGAGCTGGAAAAGCGCCTAAGGGCCTCCAGGCATTATTAGAGCCTATTATCCTTTTTGTAAGGGATGATGTGGCTATCCCTAATATTGGCGTAAAGTATGCCAGGTACATGTCATTGCTGCTTACCATATTTTTCTTTATCCTTATTAATAATTTATTAGGCCTGGTGCCGGTCTTTCCGGGGGGCTTTAACTTAACGGGGAATATTTCGGTAACATTTGTACTTGCGGCCATTGTTTTAGTAGTAATTACCTTTAGCGGTAACAGATATTACTGGAAACACATATTTGCACCTGATATCCCTTTTTGGTTGTATATTATCATGGTTCCTGTTGAGGTAATCGGTATATTTTCAAAGCCCATCGCTTTAATGATTCGTTTATTTGCCAATATTACTGCAGGACACATTGTGGCGTTGAGCTTAATATCGCTAATATTTATACTAAAGTCTATTTGGGTGGCGCCTGCTTCTGTTGCATTTGTTGTATTTATGGACGTGCTGGAGCTATTGGTTGCATTTTTACAGGCATACATTTTTACAATGCTCTCTGCGCTGTTCATCGGTATGGCAGTTGAGGAGCATCATCATTAATATTAATTAATTATCTTATATATAAATCAACAAACAATGATTGGAATGATCGGAACCATTGCTCAGGCTGTAGCCGCAGCAGGAGTAGTAGGTAAAATTGGAACAATTGGTGCAGGTTTAGCCGTAATTGGCGCTGGTATCGGTATTGGCCAGATTGGTGGTAAAGCCGTTGAAGGTATTGCCCGTCAACCAGAAGCTGCTTCAAAAATTCAAACTAACATGATCATCGCAGCAGCCCTTGTAGAAGGTGTTGCATTATTTGCGGTGGTTGTAGCCTTCCTTGGCTAAGAAAAATTAAGAATATATCCCGGAGCGATTGGCTCCGGGCATATTCTTTTAAGTATTTAAGGATATTAATAATTATATATTATGGAATTAGTTACACCTGCAATAGGTTTGGTTTTTTGGACTACGGTATCTTTCTTTATTCTGCTGTTTATATTAAGAAGGTTTGCCTGGAAACCTATTTTAGGCGCTCTTAATGATCGTGAACGCTTTATTGAAGATTCATTGTCAAAAGCCGAAGCCGCTAAAGATGAGATGGCCCGTTTAACTAACGAGAATGAGTCGTTACTGAAACAAGCCCGTGCCGAGCGCGACCAGATCCTGTCTGAAGCCCGCAAAGTAAAAGAACAAATGATAGCTGATGCCAAAGAGCTTGCCCACAAAGAAGGTGCACGCATGATTGAACTGGCCCGTGTGGAAATCAACAACCAGAAATCAATAGCTATGGCTGATGTTAAAAATCAGGTAGCTACCCTGTCATTACAAATTGCCGAAAAAGTATTACGCAAGCAATTTGAAGATCATCAGAAACAAGACGAACTGGTGAGCCAACTATTAAAAGAAGTTAAATTGTAAATAATTTCGGATTTCGGAATTGTGATTTCGGATTTTTGAAATTGTTATAATTTATATAAAGAGCGAATTTGAATTTATCCATCGGGCAAAAATCCGAAATCGAAAATCCCAATTCCCAAATAAAAAAGATATGTCAGAATTAACAGTAGGAACCAGGTACGCCAAATCACTAATTGACCTTGCGCAGGAACAAGATATTGTTGACGCCATCAAGGCCGATATGGATCTGTTTTTGCATACCCTTAAGGCAAATCCTGAACTTAAAGCTGTTTTAAGTAACCCGATCATCGCCCACATCAAAAAGATAAAAATACTGGATGAAGTGTTTGCTGGTAAGGTGAACAAGGTTACTATCGCATTTTTTAAATTGATGGTTAACAAAGGTCGTGGTGAGGTATTATACGCTACCGCGCTTGAATACATTAACCAGTATAACATCAAAAGGCATATCACCAAAGCAAAAGTTGCTTCGGCTACAGAGCTTTCTGCAGCCAACAAACAAACACTGGTTGCCGAATTACAAAAGGCAATTGGTGGTACTGTTGAACTGGAAGCTAAGGTTGACTCATCATTAATTGGTGGTTTTGTATTAACGGTGGGCGACAGGCAGGTAGATACCAGCATTGCTGCCAGCCTGAAGAAATTAAAGAAAGAATTTGCCGAACAGGCAGTTTAATATTAACACTAAAACTCTAAATAAATTTTAAACAATGGTAGAGGTAAGACCAGACGAAGTATCGGCAATTTTGCGTCAGCAATTGGCAGGCTTCAAGTCAGAATCTGAATTAGAAGAAGTGGGTACTGTACTCCAGGTGGGTGACGGTATTGCACGCGTTTATGGATTGACAAAAGTACAATCAGGAGAGCTTGTAGAATTTGGCACAGGATTGCAAGGTATCGTACTTAACCTTGAAGAAGATAACGTAGGTGTGGTATTGTTAGGTAAATCTGACGATATTAAAGAAGGTGATACCGTAAAACGTACCAACCGTATCGCGTCTATCAACGTAGGTGAAGGTATGCTTGGTCGTGTTGTGGATACCTTGGGTAACCCAATTGACGGTAAAGGCCCTATCAGTGGTCAAACCTATGAAATGCCTTTGGAGCGTAAAGCGCCAGGTGTAATCTATCGTCAGCCGGTAACTGAGCCTCTGCAAACCGGTATCAAAGCTATCGACGCGATGATCCCTATCGGCCGCGGACAACGTGAGCTGGTAATCGGTGACCGCCAGACCGGTAAAACTGCCGTTTGTATCGATACCATCATCAACCAAAAAGAATTTTATGATGCCGGACAGCCGGTTATCTGCATATATGTAGCTTGCGGTCAAAAAGCAAGTACAGTAGCAAACATTGTACGTACACTGGAAGAAAATGGTGCTATGCCATACTCTATCATTGTAGCTGCAAACGCTTCAGATTCTGCAACCATGCAGTTCTTTGCTCCGTTTGCGGGTGCCGCTATCGGCGAGTACTTCCGTGATACCGGAAGGCCAGCTTTGATCATCTATGATGATTTGTCAAAACAAGCTGTTGCTTACCGTGAGGTATCATTGTTATTACGTCGTCCACCGGGCCGTGAGGCTTATCCAGGTGACGTGTTTTACCTGCACAGCCGTTTATTAGAGCGTGCCGCTAAGATCAACGCGAATGATTCTATCGCGCAGCAAATGAACGATCTTCCCGAGTCTATAAGGGGTATTGTGAAAGGTGGTGGTTCATTAACCGCTTTGCCTATCATCGAAACACAAGCTGGTGACGTATCTGCTTATATCCCAACCAACGTAATCTCTATTACCGATGGTCAGATATTCCTGGAATCAAATCTGTTTAACGCGGGTGTTCGTCCGGCCATTAACGTAGGTATCTCGGTATCACGTGTGGGTGGTAACGCGCAGATCAAATCCATGAAAAAAGTAGCTGGTACCTTGAAACTGGATCAGGCTCAATACCGCGAATTGGAAGCATTCTCCAAATTCGGTTCGGATCTTGATGCTTCCACCAAAACTGTATTAGACAAAGGTATCCGTAACGTAGAGATATTGAAGCAAGGTCAGTTTGCTCCGGTAACTGTTGAAAAACAAGTAGCTATTATATACTTAGGTACTAAAAACCTGATGCGTAATGTGCCTGTAAAAGATATCAGGAAGTTTGAAGTTGAATTTACCAGCCAGTTAGAGGCCCGTCACCCAGAGGTTTTAGCTGCCCTTAAAGCAGGTAAATTCGACGACCAGATCACCGGCGCATTAGAAACTGTAGCCAAAGAACTGGCAGCAAGATATTAATTTTAGATATGAGATATTAGATTTGAGATATGAGACAATGGCTTATATCTTAAATCTTTAAAAAAAGCAATAGAAATGAGTAGTGGAGGAAAGAGAAAATGAGTAAGTCTCATATCTCACATCTCACATCTCACATCTCAACAAAATGGCTAATTTAAAAGAAGTAAGAAACAGGATAACATCTGTATCATCAACCCAGCAGATCACCAAGGCTATGAAAATGGTTTCGGCGGCTAAGTTGAAGCGTGCTACAAATGCTATTGTACAATTGCGCCCTTATGCCAATAAGCTAAAAGAGCTGCTGGCTAATTTATCTGCAAGTTTAGAGGATGGTTCATCACCTTATTTGCAGGAGCGCGAGCCCGTGCGTGTATTGGTGGTTGTAGTAACTTCAAACCGTGGTTTGGCTGGTGCTTTTAATGCCAACGCAATTAAAACAGCTAACAACCTTATTGCCGAAAAATATACCAAGCAATTACAGGCCGGTAATGTTTCGATAGTGGCTATCGGTAAAAAAAGCCAGGAGTATTACGAGCGACGGAAGTACAATGTAATTGGTAACAATAACGATCTGTACAATGAACTTAACTTCGAAAATACTTCCAAAATTACCGAGAGCATTATGGAAGGTTTTGTTAATGGTAAGTTTGACCGTGTGGAGCTGGTGTATAACCACTTCCGTAATGCAGCTGTACAATATTTAATTGCCGAACAATTGTTACCAGTGCCAAAACCCGAAAAAACGGATGAGGTAAAAACAGCTAATGTTGATTACATCCTGGAGCCTTCGCAAGAAGAAATTGTGGAGCAGCTGATACCTAAAAATATCAAGATCCAGTTATACCGTGCTGTGCTGGATTCAAACGCGTCTGAACATGGGGCCCGTATGACAGCCATGGATAAGGCTACCGAAAACGCAGGCGAATTGTTAAAAGCCCTTAAGCTTTCATACAACCAGGCCCGTCAGGCAGCCATTACCACCGAGCTTACCGAAATTGTGAGCGGTGCCGCGGCTTTATCTGCACAATAACAATTTATAAAAGAGTTTATAGTAAAAAGGCCTTCTTATTTAAGAAGGCCTTTTTTGTGTTCACTTTTTTTCTGACCGGTTTAGCTTTCGACAAACACACGATTACCTATGTCTGATCTTTTATGATAAAATATATAGGACCCCGCCAACAGTAAAACAGGCAGGATGATAAAGATCAAAGCCGGCAAAGGTCGACCAAGGACGATGTTGGAATACAAGGCGCCCAGTATGTCGAAAGCTATGCCGGCATAGGCCCACTCTTTTAACCGTGGATAGCCAGGAATAAGGATCACTGCGAAAGCCAGGAGCCTGGCAATACCCAGGAAAGGCACCAGGTAAGCAGGATATCCAAGCCCGGTAACTATCTTAACCGAATCGGGGTACGAAATCGCGTCGAATACGGAACCCACACCTACAACAGCGAGCAATATACCTGTACAGATCCAGTACAATATATTTATCCTTTTCATGATTATTTACTGTTTTGTTTCAGGTCATAATTGAGCATCCATTGTATGCCGAACCTATCGCAGCACATACCGCAATAGGCACCCCAAAAAGTTTTGTTAAGTGGCATTTCTATTTTACCGCCTGCTGACAGGCCATTGAACAGCTTGTCGGTTTCGGCCTCGCTTTCGGTATTTACACAGATATAAAAATTGTTGCCGATAGTTAAGGTTTGCCCCATGGATTCAAGTGTGTCGGTAGCCATCAGGTTGTTATGTTTGCCCATGGGGAGCGACGAGTACATGACCTTTCCCTGATCCTGCTTTGGCATCCGCTCAAAACCCGGACTTTCGTTAAAACGCTGAAAACCTGCAAATTCTACACCGAATATAGATTGGTAAAAGTTCATGGCCTCTTCGGTATTACCCATGAAATTTAAATAAGGATTAATGCTGATCATGATGATTGTTGTTTTGTTAAAACAAAGGTAAACGCAATATCTTTTATGCGTGATGTGCTAATACGACAATGTTAGGTAGGGTATTGCGACAAAATGGTATATTTAGTTCATGATCAGTATAGCCATTTTAACACTTAAAAATGCGGTGATGGCATCCATTGCCGATACTGCTTATGTATTTGCTACTGTTAACGAACTGCTGGAAAAATTGGGGCAGCCGCCTTTGTTTGAGGTGAAACTGCTAGGGACAGATAAGGAAGTACAATTAAGCAATGGCATTTTCTCTGTTAAGCCGGATGTGATCATGGATGACCTACCGAAAACAGATCTCATCATTATCCCTTCCATGATGGGCGACGCTATTGCCGCCGCTTATGTAAACAAAGATTATGCCTCCTGGATAATTGATCAATATAAACAAGGTGCCGAAGTGGCCAGTTTATGTACCGGCGCCTTTCTGCTGGCTTTTACAGGCTTGCTGCGCGACAGGCAATGCACAACACACTGGGCGTATGCCAACGAATTCAGATATTATTATCCGGATGTAACCCTGGTTGACGAAAAGGTGATCACCCATCAGCATGGTTTGTATTCAAGCGGTGGTAATAATGCCTATTGGAACCTGCTGTTGTATCTGGTCGAAAAATATACCAGCCGCGAAATAGCTATTCACACAGCTAAATTTTTTGTGATCGATATCGACCGCAGGTACCAATCGCCCTTTATTATTTTTAACGGCCAAAAGAATCATGAGGATGACACCATCCTGAGATCACAGGAATTTATTGAACAGAATTATAAAGGAAAGTTAACTGTCGACCAGATAGCGGATGTTCTTAATGTCAGTCGCCGCACGTTTGAGCGCCGGTTTAAAAAGGCCACCAGGAGCACTGTGGTTGAGTATATCCAGCGTGTCAAGATCGAAGCTACCAAGAAGCTGCTGGAAACCGGTAAGCGGTCGATCAATGAAGTGATGTATCATGTGGGATATTCAGACATGAAAACTTTCCGGGATATTTTTAAAAAGATCACCGGTATGACCCCAAACGACTACCGGATCAAGTATAACAAGGAAGCGGCTGTTTTATAAGTGAGGTTAAATGATGAAGATTAGATGTATTTTACTTAACCATGATTACTAACATTTTAACGCTTATATCTTTTATCATACCTTTGCCCATTCAATTTTCAGGATATTAATGCAGCAAAGCAACTTAAATAACACGCAGGCCACGATGAACTATAATCGCCCCGTTATTTATTTTTTGTTGCTTTGGACGGTATTGAATGTACTGCAAGCCGGCACCCTGGAGATACACGCCGACGAGGCCTACTACTGGATGTACTCGCGGTTTTTGGATTGGGGTTATTATGACCACCCACCCATGGTGGCCCTGTTCATCAAAGCCGGCTATAGTCTGATACATAATGAATTTGGCTTGCGGTTGTTCACTGTGCTCAGCAGTTCGGTGTCATTATACCTGATATGGCTGATGCTAAAAAAATACCAGGTAAATGCCAAAGCCTTTATCCTGGTGATACCGGGGATATTTGTTTTCCATATCTACGGTTTTACCACTACACCTGATGCGCCGCTGTTATTATTTACTACCTTATTTTTCTTTTTCTACCAACGGTATGCCGAAAGGGATAGCTGGCCGCTTGCGCTCATACTCGCCCTGGTTGTTGCGGGTTTGCTTTATAGTAAGTATCATGGTATTTTAGTTGTAGGATTTACGCTGCTCTCCAATCTGAAGTTATTAAAGCGCCCATCGTTTTGGGGTATTGTAGTGTTAGCTGTGGCTTTTTATACACCACATATTTTGTGGCAGATAAATCACGATTATCCGTCTATCAAATACCATCTTTCCGAACGTTCGGCCGAAACTTATGATTTTTCCTACTCCTACCTGTACCCCTTGGGCCAACTGGTTATGGCCGGGCCGCTAATAGGCTGGTTTTTGTTTTATAAAAGCTTTACCGTACGTATCAAGGATACCTTTATGCGCACATTGCTGGTAAATAGCATTGGCATATTGATTTTCTTTTTCCTCACCTCATTTAAAGGCGAGGTGCAGTTGCACTGGACGCTTATTGTATATGTGCCTTTAGCTATGCTGGTACTTATTCACTTTGCGCAAAGCGGTTGGCCTGCATGGTTTAGTCGCCTGGCGATAGTCAATATAGTTTTGATCGTAACGCTTAGGTTGTTGATTGTATGGGGACCCTCATTTATGATGGAAGTTGGGGCCATCAGAAGCTTTTTCGGTTTTAAGAACTGGGCCAAAACAGTACATGATAAGGCGGGCGATAATTATGTGATATTTAGTGAGGGCTTTCAAAATCCATCAAAATATAATTTTTATAACAATACCGTTAAGGGGCTTAATTACGATACGCGTTATTACCGCCGTACCCAATATGATATATGGCCCATTGACGATAGTATACAGCGTAAGAAGGCTTACCTGGTGATGGAAGATCGCATACCGGGGGTAACTCCCGATACTATTAAAACACCAGTTGGCAACTGGTATGCCGGTTGGGTAAATAATGTGCGTACCTATCAGAAAATTGATTTCAAGCCTTTATCTTATAAAGTGACTGCATCACCGGGGCAAAAACTCACCTTTGACCTTTCATTCAAAAACACCTATAGCTTTCCCATTAATTTTGGAAATACGCCCGATGAGTCGCCTGTTTATTTTGAGGCTTGCTTTTTTGAAAATTCATCAGATCTGGTAAATACGCAGAAGGCCGACGACAGCTTTTATCATATTGCTTTACAGCCAGGGCAAACCACACAATATAAATTTACACTTACAGCGCCCGCAAAAAAGGGACGCTATGATCTGCTGTTTTCGTTACGCACCGAGCCCTTTGCTGGAGGACGAAACAGCGGTATTATCAATTTTACAGTTAAATAATACATCACCCCATGCTTAAAAAATTATACTTATTTGCAATCATTATCTTCATAAGCAGTACTGCTGCTTTGGCACAAAATAGCCTTGACATCCATTTTAATGGAATGGGCTTTCTGGACAACCGGGAGTATAAACCTTTTACAGAAAGGTCACATACCTACTCCGGTGTGCGTACCGAACTTGATCTGGGTTTGAATATCGATAGCGTGCATCATTTTGTTGTAGGTGCCAATGCCTTGCATGATTTTGGAGCACAGCCTTATTTTGCAAAGGTTAATCCCGTGGCTTATTACAGCTATACCGGCAAAAGCTGGCTGTTTAACGCCGGTGCTTTCCCGCGCGAGGGTCTACTTGACGATTACCCGCGTGCCTTGCTGAACGATACGCTGCGTTACTACCGCCCCAACGTTGAAGGTTTACTGGCGCGTTACCATAATGAGCACTTTACCGAAACCGGCTGGATTGACTGGGTGAGTCATCAAACCGATACCCAGCGCGAGGAGTTTTTGTTTGGTTTTTCGGGTAAGTACCGCCCATCACTTTTTGGCCCTTTTTATGTGTCGCATTACTTTTTGCTGTTGCATGATGCTGGACCGGGTGTGCCTATTCCTAACGATCATATCCAGGACAACGGTGGGGGGCAAATCCGTTTAGGTCTAGACTTCAGTCATAAAACCTTTTTAGATTCGTTATCAGTAGAGGCAGGCGGCATGATGTCATTTGAACGCACCCGTGGTGTTGATGGTTTTCAAAAACCGGCGGGCTTTATAGCAAACGCTTATTTTAGCTGGCACAAGTTTGCTTTGTATGATGAATTTTATAAAGGCCAGGGCAGCCATATCATATACGGCGATTCGTTTTATCAGTTTAAAACTTATAACCGTTTGGATCTTATTTATACGCCGTTTTTATTTAACAGGATAAAAGGGCAGTTTATTTTAAGCTTCCACCAGGTACCGGGATATCAGATGAGTAACCAGGAAGCCTTTAGAGTAACGTTTGACCTGGGCCGGAAAACCCTGCTCAAGTTCAAGGATTAAAAAGAAAGAAATTAACCTTAATCGCGTATCAAGTTTTAAAACAAATCACATATACTATGCAATTAAAACACAAACTACTGGTTCTTTTTGTGTTCCTGTTTATAGCTCCTGCAAGGCTATTGGCACAAGAGAATCAATTTTCGGGTTGGGCGGCCTGGTTTCACAGCCAACGTCTGTCTGAACACTGGGGCTATTCGTTCGACGGGCAATTCCGCTCACATGATGACCTGAGCTATTTAAAACACATCCTGCTCCGTCCATCGGCAAATTATTACTTTGCCAATAACAAAATTGCGGCGCTGGGTTATGCCTATATCGCCACCAATGGCCGTAGTGCCAATGGCGACAAAACCTTTAGGCCTGAGCACCGGATATGGCAGCAGTATACTTACTCGCACAAGCTGGGTAAACACATTGCCATAGCACACCGTTTCCGTTTAGAGCAACGCTTTTTAGGGAAAACCGCCAATAATAAAAATGACGATTACTTTGCCCAGCGTTTCCGGTATTTTGTACGGGGTGTAATTCCATTTAAGAATGATTCGGCAGTATTTACCAAAGGCCCTTTCCTGGCCCTGCAAAATGAAGCCTTTGTTAATGTTCAAAACAAAAACCGGGTGAACAAACACTTCTTTGATCAAAACCGTGCCTATGTTGCGCTGGGTTACCGCGTGAGCAAAATGTTTGATGTAGAAGCCGGTTACCTTAACCAATACATTAACCTGGCCGAAAGCTATACGCTAAACCACGTAGCCCAACTGGCTTTTTATACGAGGTTTTAATTGTGAGTAAGGATTTTTGGAACAAGGAGCAAAGATAAGTGAGGTGCTACCATCGTTATATAAAGCCGAATGAGGACTAAGTTATCTTGTCCTCATTCCAAAAATCCTTGCTCCTTGTTCCCTTTTGTTTACAGCCTGCTGATATCGCCGCTGCCTGCCTTGGAGCTGCTGATGTTTTTGGCGCCGCCGGTATAGTGAATATCGCCAGAGCCGCTTACAGATGCTTCTACTTTATTGCTGGCATTTACAGTTGCATCGCCACTGCCTGCTACACGTACCGCGGTATTCACGGTTACCAGGTCGCGGGCTTTAAAATCACCAGAGCCAACTACGCTTACACTTGAGTCATCGGCACGGCCCGATAGGCTCATATCGCCGGAACCAGAGATCTTGCTTTCCAGTTTTTTTACATTTACTTTGCCTAACATATCGCCTGAACCGGTGACGTTTAATCTTAAGGAGTTAGTGCTGATACCATCTTTAAAAAAGATATCGCCAGAACCGGTTACCGAAACGCCATTCAGATCCTTCGCGGTCACATAGATCACCATTTTCCTGTTTCCAAAGCCCCAGTTATTCCAGTTGGAATCTTTCTTACTGTGTATTTTTAATACGCCATCCTGTACTTCGGTAACAATACGGTCAATAACATTAGATGGTGCTTCTACCTTTACCGATTCTGTTGACCCCTGGGTAATATAAACATCAAAAGAGCCCGCCAGGTCAATAGCGTGGAAGCCTGATAAATGACGATCCTGCGTGCTTTGTTGTATGGTTTTAACAGTAGTAACAGGTGCAGCGTAAGTATAGCCGGTAGTGCCTGTTGCTAAAGCTGCAAGTAGTAATAGTTTGGTTAGTGATTTCATGGTTAATGTTAATTATTTGTTTATAAGACGCAATACGCGCCGATAGGTTGCACTGTTTTTGAAATAAAGTTAGTTATTAGTTGTTGAATGAATGTTTGATTGAGTTGGATTATGTCCCTTAAGGTCTCTCGCAGAGGATCCGGAAATGGTCCATGTAAACCCAATTTTAACCTAGTCTTGCGCTCGTTTGCAACGAGTGCTTAACATGGGTTTGCGTTTAAAACGCAAGAGCGATGCAATCGCCTCTCCACAATAAGCACTCGTTGCAAACCACAGGTGTTGGGAAGACGAATGGATAACCTTAACTTTAGGGGTATATGCGAGTACCCGACTTGTTGAAGTTGA